>NZ_JBPXMT010000007.1:0-412341 GCF_051842835.1 Microbacterium sp. A93 | reverse complement strand
ACACTCGCTCAATGGGCCACAGATGACTCTGTCGCCACCGTCGCGATCGTCGGTGCGGGCGAAAGGGGGCTCTGCGCCGGTGGAGATATCGTGTCGCTGTACAACGATGCCGTCTCCGGGGATGGATCTGCTTCTGCTGAGTTCTGGTTCGACGAGTATCATCTCAACTCTGAGATCGCCCGCTTCCCTAAGCCGATCGTGGCTGTCCAGGATGGGATCGTTCTGGGTGGGGGTATCGGCATCTCCGCGCACGCGTCGCACCGGGTGGTGACCGAGCGGGGGCGTCTGGGCCTGCCCGAGGTCGGTATCGGATTCGTCCCGGACGTCGGCGCGACGTGGTTGCTATCGCGCGCGCCCGGCGAGATCGGGACGTTCCTCGCGCTCACCGCGGCGTCTGTCAGCGCGGCGGACGCGATCGAAGCCGGGCTCAGCGACGTCTACATCCGCTCCGAAAGGATCGCGAACCTACTGGCGGCACTTGAGACGACCGACGCCGGTGAAACGGTCATGCTTCTCTCAGAAGACCAAGGAGAGGCACCGCTGCGTGCTGCGCGTTCCTGGATCGATGAGGCGTTCGCCACGGACGATGTCGATGAAATCATCAGTCGTTTGCGCGCGAGCGGGATCGCAGAAGCAGGCCAGGCCGCAGACGCGATCGTTGCCAAGTCGCCGACGGCGCTGGCTGTGACCCGAGAATCGTTGCGCCGCGCCGCTCAGCTGTCGTCGCTGGAGGAAGCCCTCGACCAGGAGTATCGGGTGTCGCTGAGGATGCTCAAGGCACACGATTTCACTGAAGGCGTTCGAGCGCAGGTCATCGACAAGGACCGGAACCCCAGGTGGGAGCCGGCCGGTGCCGTCGAAACGGCAGTTGTCGCAGCATTCTTTGACCCGTTGGATGTCCGTGAACTGGGCCTTGCTGCACGCACGGCCGCATGAAGGAGAAGTGAAAATATGACGAATATCGCATTCCTCGGCCTGGGCCACATGGGAGGTCCCATGGCGGCCAACCTGGTGAAGGCGGGCCACAGGGTCATCGGCTTCGATCCGATGCCCGCCGCCCTCGACGCTGGGCGCGCGGCCGGTATCGAGATTTCCCCGGATGCCGTCTCCGCGGTGGCGGATGTCGACATCGTGATAACGATGCTCCCCAGTGGCGCGCATGTGATTGGCGCGTATTCCGGTGTGGCGGGCGCCCCGGGGCTGTTGGCCTCGGCGAAGCCGGGGACGTTGTTCATCGATTCTTCGACGATCGCTGTTGATGAGGCGCGGAAGGCTCATGATCTGGCTATCGAGACGGGGCACCGGGCAGCGGATGCTCCTGTCTCGGGCGGTGTGGTCGGTGCGGAGAAGGGCACGCTGGCGTTCATGGTCGGAGCCAGCGATGAAGACTTCCAGACGATCCAACCGATCTTGGATGTGATGGGCGGACGCATCGTGCACTGCGGCGGCTCGGGTCTCGGCCAGGCAGCGAAGGTCTGCAACAACATGATCCTCGGGATCACACAGATCGCCGTCGCCGAGGCATTCGTGCTCGGCGAGCGGCTCGGGCTCAGCCATCAGGCGCTGTTCGATGTCGCATCGAACGCCTCCGGGCAGTGCTGGGCGCTGACGACAAACTGCCCCGTCCCCGGCCCCGTGGCTACCAGCCCCGCCAACAACGATTACGAGCCCGGGTTCGCCGGCGCCCTCATGTCGAAGGATCTCGGTCTGGCAGAGTCGGCCATCGAGCTGACCGGTGTCGATGCGCAGCTCGGGCGCCACGCGCGTGAGATCTACCGTGCGTTCGCCGACGGTGACGGTGCACGCAAGGACTTCTCCGGAATCATCAACACGATCCGTGCGCAGAGCGCGGACGCCTGACAGGAGCAACTGTGAGCGACTACGAAACGATCATCACCGAGACTAAAGGCCGTGTCGGCTGGATCACGCTGAACCGCCCCGAAGCGCTCAACGCGCTGAACGCGAAGCTCATCAGCGAGGTCGTTGCGGCGGGAAAGGCCTTCGATGATGATCCCGGCATTGGCGCCATCGTAATTACCGGTTCCGCCAAAGCCTTCGCCGCCGGTGCAGATATCAAGGAGATGGCGGACAAGGGATACATCGATATGTATCTCAACGATCCGTTCGCCGACTGGAACGACTTCGGCCGGCTGCGCACCCCCGTGATCGCCGCCGTGGCCGGGTTCGCGCTTGGTGGCGGATGCGAGCTCGCGATGATGGCGGACATCATCCTCGCCGCCGACACTGCGAAGTTCGGTCAACCGGAGATCAACCTCGGCGTCATCCCTGGTATCGGCGGCACCCAGCGCCTTCCCCGTGCGATCGGGAAGTACAAGGCTGCCGAGCTGGTGCTCACCGGACGCATCATGGGCGCCGAGGAAGCCGAGCGGTCAGGCCTCGTCTCACGAGTCATCCCTGCGGATGAGCTGCTGGCCGAAGCAGCGAAAGTTGCCGAGACGATCGCGTCGAAGTCGCTCCCGGTCATCTATGCGGCGAAGGCTGCATTGCAGGCGGCGCAGGAGACCACCCTCGCCGAGGGGATGCGATTCGAAAAGCAGGCCTTCGCGGCGACGTTCGCTCTGGACGACCAGACCGAGGGGATGGCCGCCTTCCGCGACAAGCGGGCGCCAGTTTTCACGCACCGCTAAGCACCCGGTGCTGTGCGCCCGCTGGGGCGTACAGCATCAGAGCGGGTCAGGTGGCTGCACCGGGTGGACCTACTCGCCGCAGAGTCGATTGAGGCCATTGCCGGGTGGGGTGCTTGAGCGGCTTCACCTCTAGCGCTTCCAGTTGGGGTGCGAGAGACTGGTCGGGAACTCAGAATTGTGACCGCCGATATGGCAGTGCGAGAGTCTGGATCCGTGCCCACATTTTGCGTCAAACTGAACAAGAACCAACCCCGCTGAGACGGGCTGAGACCAGATCTTCCGAGTCCTGAAACCGCGTAGATCCGGGGTTTCTGACTGATTCGGGACGAGACGGGAATCGAAAGATGGGGTTCAAATCCCTCCGTCTCCGCCATTAAATCCCTGGTCAGAAGCTATTTTCTAAAGACTCTGCGTCGGGTTTGCGTCAAATTGCCCACGGAATCGTCGGCCAAGAGTGTCCGTTCCGCCCGGCAAGCATGCGTGAAAGTGCTGATCACGTCGCATTTCCCTAAGGCTTGGCGCACGGAGACGGAGGGATCTTTTCCCTCGGTCTCTCACCGTCCCATTGCCTGACTCAAGAATGGATCGCGGAAGATCCATTGAGGCAGCCTGGCAACGCACGGCGGACGGAACCGAATACACCCTCTCGGTGCCAACTGGCGTCGAAGGTGTCGTTCTACTTCCGGGCGCTGAGGATCAGCGGATCGAGTCGGGTGGACGGTTTACAGCCGTGGTTGCGTGACGCCTCCGGCTCGGTCCTGAGAGCGCGTTGCCGCGAGATTGCCCAGCGCGCCCGCGAGGGCACCAAACGCTGCGGGCGGCATGTCATACAGCCCTGCTGGCAGCGGGTCCTCGACGTTCCAATCGATCCGGCGCCGCGCGAGCGCGGCATACGCGGGGTCCTGCTCTTCCAACGTCGCGAGGACAGTCGCCAATGCGTCCGCATCGTCGGCGATCTCGCGGAACGTTGATTCCAACGACGGCAATGGAAGTTCGCTGCGTCCAGTAGGCGCGGGGACCGTCCATGAGTGCGTGCCGTGGCCGACCTCAACAGCGGTTCCGTCTGGCAGGACAACTTCGGCGGTGGAGTGGACAGGCACTGTCAGTCGCAGCGCGATCGTTTTGCCTGACCGCTCCCACCCGCCGATCACTCGACCGGACGGCGTGTCGATTGTCGTCGCTGCGTGTTCGAGACCGTCAACGAGCGTCGGAGCGAAGCGAATTCGGCGGTACGCGCGTTCGATGGGGGTGACACCCGCGACCCTGCGGTGCAGCCAGTCGACGACGGCGCCGAACGCGTAATGGTTGAAGCTTGTCATCTCGCCCGGGTTAACGGATCCGTCGGGGAGCATCGAGTCCCACCGCTCCCACACCGTTGTTGCGCCCATTGTGACCGGATAGAGCCATGACGGATAGCCCGTCTGTAGCAGCAGTCGACCGGCTGTCTCAACATGACCCGTGTCCACGAGCGCGTCGAGCACGAGCGGAGTGCCCACGAACCCGGTCGCGATGTGAAACGCTGTGCGGCGGGAAACATGCGCCAGTCGATCGCCGAGTGCTCGACGCTGTCTGGGATCGGTCGAGATGCCGAAGACGAGAGCCAGCGCATATGCGGTGGGCGCATCCGCAGTCATGCGGCCGAGCGGAGTCACATACGCGGCCAAGAATGCCTGGCGCGTGCGCTCGGCGATCGCAGCGTAACGCGCGATGAACTCGGGACGCCCGACCCTGGCTGCCGTACGAGCCACGAGATCTGCGGATCGAAACAGATATGCAGTGGCGACGATGTCACCCGGCGTCTGTGCGAGGCTCGGGGCATCCGGCGGTGCCAGCGGATCGAGCCAGTCGCCGAGCTGGTTGTGGTTGGCACAGAGACCGTCCGCGTCCAGCAGCGGAAGGATGCTGTCGACCCAAGCGCGCATGGAGTCGAACTGTCGCACAAGGACCGCTTCATCACCGAAACGGTCAGCCAGTACAGTCGGGATCACCGTCGCAGCGTCTCCCCACGCCGCCGTCGGCGCGACCGGGAATCGCAGCACATCGGGAACGACGAACGGCACGATTCCATCGCGCTTGCTCTGCTCGAAGGCGAGATCCTCCAGCCAATTCGACAGAAAACCATCGCAGTCGAAGAGCGTTGCCGCCGTCGGGGCGAAAACCTGCGCGTCTCCGGTCCAGCCCATCCGCTCATCACGCTGCGGACAATCGCTGGGCACCGAGAGGAAGTTTCCGCGCATCGACCACACGACGTTCTCGTGCAACCTGTTGAGAAGGGGAGCAGAGGAATCGAACCAGGCAGTGCGACGCATGTCTGTGTGAATCACGACGGCGACGATGGCGCGGGGATCGAGCTCGCCGGGCCACCCCGAGATCTCGGCGAAGCGGAAGCCATGGAATGTGCCCATCGGCTCGAGAACGCGATGCCCGCCGCCATCCAGAATGTACCGATCGGTAGCACTCGCACGGCGGAGCGGCCGAGTCGCGAGCTCGCCGTTCTCAAGAACCTCTGCGTGGCGCACCGTAATCTCGGTTCCCTCCGGCCCGTTCACCGAAAGACGCAGGTTGCCCACGAGATTCTGACCGAAGTCGAGTCGATAGGTGTCGGCGCTGGTGCGCTCGATTGACACCGGCGCGATGGTCTCGATCCTGCGGACGGGCTCGAACCCTCGCGCGATCGGAACAAGCGGCGTTTCAATGATCACTGCGGGTGCGTGGTCCACTGGATCGCGTCGAAGGTCAACAGTCTCACCGGCATAGATGCCCGAGTCAACGACCTGCCAGGTACCGGTCGCGTGCCACGACGCATCCGTTCCGATCACTTGTCGACGGCCGTCTGCCCAGCGCAGGTGGAGCTCGGCGGCGACAGCCGGCTGCTCTCCATACACGCGGGTGCCCTGCGGGCCGAAGCCGTACTCCTCTGTGTACCAGCCGCCCGTCAGCGCAACGCGTAGGTCGTGCGAGCCGGGGGAGAGCAACGGTAGGACGTCCATCGTGTCGTGGAGGACGCGTGAGTCGTAGCTTGTCCACCCCGGGCCCAGGACGGAATCATCGATCGACGTGTCGTCGATGGTGACGGCGGCGATGCCGAGCGCGGAGACATGCATGACCGCCGAGACAAGACCCTCGGCGACATCGATGGTGCGCGACAACAACACCGGGTGGGCCGGACGAGTGGGCGTGGCCAGGCCGATGAACGGCGCCTTCCACTCGGCGACCTGCGCGAGGCGTACGACGAGCGGTGCACTCCAATCGGATGCCTGATCGTTCGCACCCACAACTCGCAGTTCTATGGTGTGCGGGGCGTCGTCTTGCAGGGGTGCGAAAGGCCAGGTCACGAAAACATGGTCATCCCCCTCGAGATGTGCGACCTGCGCTCCATCGAGGCGGACCTGTGCTCGTGCCTGTTTCCATCCCGAAGGGGCAGAGTCGACGATCCAAGACAGGCGAGGACGATCGGTCGCGACAAACGGGGTGTCCCTACGGCGCTCCGCCGAGACGGACTCAATGTGGACGGGAGTGCTCATCGGCTTACTCCTTCTGCTTTAAGCGAGGGTGTCGCACTCCAGCCTGCGGGGTACAGCGGGGCGACGGTGTCGCCTGGCACATCTGGCCTGCTCGCCGCGATCGCCGCCATGCTGCGCGGCAGTTCGAAGGGGAGCCGCCCTTCGGGAGTAACTTGACCAGTGAGCGCATCCAATAGTGCCGCGTCGGAAGCACCATAGTCGCCAACGATCACAGTGGCGAACTCATCGAGGGTCGTCAGGATCGCCGGGCGGCTGAGCGTCACCGAGATGATCAGTGGAACAAGCGCTGCGACCGCGCGCAGCTGCTCGACCACTTCGGTGGGGAACTCCAGCGAACCCTGCTCCATCCCCGCTTCGAGGAAATACTGGTCGCGAGGCTCAAACGGCGCCGACAGGCGCGCGATCGCGACTTCAGCATTGTCCAGGTCGGTAGCGTCCCAACCTGTTGGTAGCGAGATGGGGTCGAAGCCGCGGACGTGCACGCGGAGGGGGCCGGTCAACGGCAGCGCGTTGTCGGGGCACTTCAGCACGGTGATCGCCCGCGATTGAGCGAGGAGGCCTAGCGTGACGTGCTCAGGAGCGGGGATCAGCGCGGCATCGGGCACAGATGATCCCGAATCGTCGCCGTTGAGCCGCAGCATGACATCGACGATTCGCGTCGCCGCGGCGTTGATGCGGTCTTCGCTGACAAGATCATCGTCAAGCAGACGGAGCAGCTGTGCAGTATCGCTCTCGCCGCCGAGTTGGTCGACGCCCGCGGCAAAAAGACGCGCCATCCGACCCGCGGAGTCGAGATGTTCGACGCCCCACGCGCGGGCTGGGAATGGCTTACCGAACACGTGCGCGTCGGTGATGAGACCGAAGTCACTCAGCACGACACCGGTAAAGCCCAGCTCGTCTCGAAGCAGGTCTGTGATGAGCGCCCGGTTGAATGCGAATCCGACCTCCTCGACCCGGCGACCGTTGCGAGTAAGGCCGACCGGCATACCGTAGTAGGGCATGATCGCCGCGACGCCAGCGGCGATCGCGGTGCGGAACGGAAGAAGGTGCTCGTCGAAGCGTCCGCCCGGATACACCTGCTCGCGTCCGTAAGGGAAATGTGGGTCTTCGCCGTCCTTCTGCGGGCCTCCACCGGGGAAGTGTTTGACGGTGGCCGCGACGCTCGTGCTGCCAAGTTCTGGGCCCTGGAGGCCGGCGAGGAATGCGGAAAGTAGGCGCGACGTGAGTGCGGGGTCGGCGCCGAAGCTCTGTGCCTGGCGTGCCCACCGTGCATCGGTGGCGAGGTCGACCTGTGGGTGTAACGCCATGCGAATGCCCATCGCGCGGTAATCGTCGCGTACGATCCGGGCGAACTTCTCGACCAGCTCTGGGTCATCAAGGGCACCGAGACCTATCGGTTCGGGCCACTGTGAAACACCTTCGGCGCGATGTGTCGCGCCCATATTGCTGAGGAATGAGTGACGCGGGTCACTCGAGAAGACAATGGGCAGCCGAGATCCGTGCGATACAGCGATCTCCTGCAAGCGAGCGAGCACCGCCGCAGTCTCTACCGGAGACGGGATTGAGGCAAGACAGAAATGGCGGATGCCGTGATCCTCGATCAGCTCGCGACTGGACGGTCCGAACGGCGAAGGCGCATCCGGATCGTGGTCTGCGCCGATCATGAGGATCGGGTGAAAGAGCAACCCTGCTTTCTCTTGTGCGCTCAAGCCAGCGACGACCTCGTGCGCACGAGCGCGTTGATCGGGAGCGGTCGACTGAGAATGATTCATGACTTTTCTTCCATAACGGTCATAGCGGTTGCAGATTCGATCTTCGCCGCGTGCAGAAGCGTGCGGCGGCGTGCCTGCTCTTTCGGGTCGGCCACGGGGGAGGCCAGAAGGAGGCGGCGAGTATAGGGATGTGAGGGGGTCGATGTCACAGTGTCGCCATCGCCCCACTCGACAATTTCGCCGCCGCTCATGACGGCAACCCGATGGCACAGCACCCGCACGACATTGAGATCGTGCGAGATGAAGAGATAAGCGACGCCGGTTCGCGACTGGACTTCGAGCAGGAGATCGAGGATGTGTGCCTGCGTCGTGAGGTCGAGGGCCGAGACCGGCTCGTCGCATACGATGATGCGCGGCTCGAGGGCGATGGCACGGGCGATTGCGATTCGCTGGCGCTGCCCGCCGCTGAACTCACGCGGCAGGCGGCGTGCAGCGTCCGAGGGGAGATGGACGAGATCGAGCAGGTCGCCGACGCGACGGGCCGCATCCTTCGACGACATTCCGCTTGCGCGGAGCGGCTCGGAAAGTGTGTCGCCGATTGTGAGTGACGGGCTCAGCGAAGAATAGGGATCTTGAAAGATGACCTGCAGGTCGCCTGCGAGCGCGCGTCGGCGGTTCCGTGCAGCGTGCGAGACGTCTTCACCGTCGATCATGATGGTGCCGCCCGTGACGGGCGCGAGTCCGAGAACCGCACGTCCGAGGGTCGACTTACCCGAGCCTGATTCGCCGACGAGGCCTACGGTTTCGCCGGCGCGGACATCGAGGGTCACGCCGTGGAGTACCTCGACGGGCGGACGGCGGAAGCCGCGCGCCGGGTACGCGACGCGGAGTTCGCGGACATCGAGCAGCGGCGTCGACACGTGTGATTCGCGAAGGGTCATACCGAGTCCGATCCGAGAGTGAGCGGGCCGCGGGCGGGCGCATCGTCGAGGAGCGCGGCAAACAGCCCGCGCGTGTATTCGTGCTGCGGCGAGGCGAAGACATCCGCGACCGACCCGGTCTCGACGATGCTTCCGAACCGCATCACCGACACGCGGTCGGCCAGATCTGCGACCACGCCAAAGTTGTGGGTCACGAGCAACATCGACATTCCTGTTTCCCGCTGGAGGCCGCGCAGCAGCTGGAGGATCTCAGCTTGGACCGTGACATCCAGTGCCGTCGTGGGTTCGTCGGCGATGATGATCTCGGGCTCCGAGGCGATGGCGCCCGCGATGAGGACTCGCTGGGCCATACCGCCTGAGATCTGGTGTGGGTAGGAGGCAAACGTGCGTGCCGGATCCGTGATCCCGACACGGTCGAGAAGCTCCAGCGCACGTGTGCGAGCTGCCTGTCGGGAGAGTCCGAGGACCGCGCGCATCGGCTCCACGAGCTGATGTCCGATTGTGTAGGAGGGGTCGAGGTTCGACATCGGCTCCTGCGGAATATAACCGATGCGCCGGCCGCGGACCTGCTCCATCTGACGGGCGGTGACACGGAGCAGGTCAGTGTCATTGAGCTTTATCGCGCCAGCGACGCAGGTGCCACCCTGGGGGAGGAGCCCCAGGGTCGACCATGCCGTCTGTGTTTTACCGGAACCGGATTCGCCGATTAGCGCGTGAATCTCACCACGCCCGATCGCGATCGACACGTCGTCTACGACCGTTTTCCAGCCGCTCTCGACGCGGTACGCAATCGAGAGGCCCTCGATGCTGAGCAATGGCTCAGAGTCGACGTCGTTGTGTGCGATCGCAGAGGAGGGTCGTGGCAGGGGAGCGCTCCAGGCGACGTATCGTGTCGACGTCGCGTCACCCGTTTGCTCGAGCTCGTCGCGCAACGCGGTGCCGAAAAGACTCAACGCAATACATGTCAGCGCGATGGCGAGGCTTGGCCACACCATCAGCCAAGGGGTGCGCGAGAGGTTCGTGAACCCTTCGCTCAGCATCCCTCCCCAGGTGGGCAGCGAGGGGTCTCCAACGCCCAGGAAATCCAGGCTCGCTTGGATGGCGATTGCGACGGCGAAGAGGCCGGCCGTCAGCAGGATCACCGGCGCGCGGACGGCCGTGAGGATGTGGCGCCCGACGATACGCAGGTCACTCAACCCTGATACTCGCGCGGCGTCGATGTAGAGCTCTCCGCGCACTCCTAGTACCGCGCCGTAGACGATGCGGTAGTAAGAGGGCGCCAGCACGATGCCGAAGATCGCCATGATCAGCCAGATCGACGGACCGATCACCGAGCGTGCTGCGAGCAAGACCACGATCGCAGGCAGAGAGAGGATCGTGCCAGCGAGCCAGCTGGCGACGCCGTCAAACCAGCCGCCTCGGTACCCCGCGATGAGGCCGCCTGTGACCCCGAGTGCAGCGGCGACAGCGACGGCGATAGTTGCCCCGAGAAGACTCGTCGAGCTCGCGTGGATAAGTCGGGAGAATACGTCCCTTCCGGCGCTGTCGCCACCGAGCAGATGTTCGGGGCTGGGTGGCGCGAGCACGAGGGGGAGCGAAGACGAATCGGCGGAGTAGGGGGCGAGCATTGGGCCGAAAATTGCTACGGCAAGCAGCAGAAAGAGGTAGACCGAAGAGACCGCGCCCAGCGGGTTGCGCAAGAGGCGACGGCCGAGCGATCGGTGCGCGGGAGCTGCAGCAGAGTTTGTCACGACAGACGCACCTTCGGGTTGAGCCATCCCTGCAGAAGGTCGACGGCGAGATTGATCAGGAGCACGATAAGTGCGGTCATGACGAGCAATCCCATGACGAGCGGGATGTCGCCCTGGAGCGTCGCCGAGACGGCGGTCTGACCGAGCCCGGGCAGGGAGAACACCTGCTCGACAACGACGGCACCGCCGAAGAGGACGATGAACTGGATGCCGAGGACGCTGAGTGCCGGACCCGAGGCGTTCCGGAGGACGTGCCGGTATACGACGGCGCGGTGCGGGATGCCGCGAGCTCGCAGCGTTCGCACGTAGTCCATGCGTTGTGCGTCCACCATCGAGCCGCGCACCTGTTGCGCGACGCTGGCGATGGCGCCAATCGACAGGGCGATGACGGGAAGAATGATCGTGGAGAGCCAACCTGCGATCGATGTTTCGGGGCGGATGTACCCCGTCGCGGGCACCCAGCGCAGCCCGATGGCGATGGTGAGGACGAGGACCAACGCGACGAGGAAACCGGGAATCGCGGACGCGACGACAGAGGCGATTTGGATGCTCCGATCGGCCCAGCCGCGGCGGGTGGCGGCAATAACGCCGATGACAGTGCCCACCACCGCGGTCACGAGGATCGCACCGATGGTGAGCGAGAGTGTGACGGGGAGGCGGCTCATGAGGGCGTCAGCGACCGGCTGCCCGGAGAACCAGGAACGGCCGAGATCGCCGGTGAGGGCCCCGCTCGCCCAATCGATGAACTGAATGATAAGCGGGCGATCGAGTCCCAGCTCTTGTTCCTTGCGTGCGACGATCTCGGGGTCGGCGGTCGCGCCCACGATTCGTCGGGCGACGCCTGCGGCACCGAGGTACAGCAGGAAGAACCCGAGCACGCAGATGCTCGCCACGGTCAAAATGCCAGCGACGAGGCGGCGAAGAATGAAGATCAGCATTGGTGGTGCCCGTTCCGGGACCGTTTTTGACCGGCCCCGGAACGGTTCTTCCTATCTCACTCGGAGGGGTGGATGTTCCACAGGTACGGCATCGCGTTGTCGGCCTGAACGACCGCTTTGGTGCCCTCCGCTGTCAGGAAAGCGGAGGATGGCCGATAGATCGGCGCAAACCATGCCTGATCGACGATGTACTCGTTGAGTTCCTTGGCCGCCGCATCCGCGTCTGCCTCGTCGCCCGAGCGCACAACCTCGGCGAGCTCGATGACCGTCGGATCGCCGCCATGGAACACATTCCACGCCGATTCGGGAAGCATCGAGAACTGGATCGTCTGCCACGATGTCGGGTCGGTCTGCAGGAGGAACGGGAACGCCGCCCACGTGCCGCCGAGCATCTGTCCGAACAAGTCGTCGCCGGTCGTCTGCCATTCGACGTGGAAGCCGCCGGCTGCCAGCTGCTCCTTGTAGATCGCGAACTCAGACTCCGGGACGAAGTTGTTGCTCGGCATGACCAGGTCGACGCCGTCGGGGTATCCGGCTTCGGTGAGAAGCGACTTCGCCTTCTCGGGATCGAAGGGATAGGCGTCATTGAGAGCGTCATCGTAGGCGGACGACTGGACACTGAACACCTGGGTAGTCGGTGTGCCCAATCCGCCGGTGAGCGCCTGAAGCAGCCCTTCTCGGTCGAGTGCGTAGTTGAATGCCTGACGGACACGGACATCACCCAGGGCAGGGTTGAGCTGGCCGGCACGGTCGACTAGCAGGAATCCGCTCCAGTTCTGTTCGTATGTCAGTGCGGTGAATCCGGCGGCTTCCGCTTCGGGAATCTGCGTCGGACTCTGCGCGTTGGTCGCATCCACCTGGCCGCCCTTGACAGCGTTCATCAGCGCCGTCGGATCACCGTAGAAGCTCATCTCGATCGAGTCGTAGTGAGCCGACTCGGAGTCCCAGTAGTCGGGATTCGCATCGAACACCCACGTGGATCCGACGACGGTGTCCTGCTCGTCAAGCAGGTACGGGCCGCTTCCGATCGGCGTCGTCTGCGCATCCGGCGAGTCGAACATCGCCGCGCTGCCGACGAGGCCGGCGTTCTGGCTCAGGTACACCGGGAGTGCGGGATCGGGAGCGCCGAGCGTGATGACGAGCGTCGTGTCATCCGGCGCTTGCGCCGACGTCATTCCGGCGAGGAAAGACGCATTCTCGCTCGTGCCGTCACGGAAACGTGTCAGGTTTTCGGCTGCAACCTGCGCGGTGAGCGCCGTGCCGTCGGAGAACTCCACGTCGTCGCGGAGGGTGAGCGTGAGAATCGTTCGCGACTCGTCCCATTCCCACGAGGTGGCAAGCCCCGCCACGATCGTGCCGTCGGGGTCTGTCCGCAGCAGCGTGTCATAGACAGCCTGCAGGTACGGTGACTGATTGGCCCAGGATGCTTCCCAGGGGGCGAACGATGCCAACTGCGTGACGACTCCCAGGCGGAGCGTCGTCGGCTCGTCGCTAGCTGCCGGCGCCTGCGCTGAGCAGCCTGTTGCAACAAGCGCGGTGACGAGTCCGCCGATGGCAACGGCGCGCATGATTTTGGTGCGGTGCATCTTTGCACGTCCTCTCGGAACGATCGGTGTATCGGCACGAAACTGTGGCGACGACGAAAAGCTAGCACGAAAACCTTAAGGAGTGAAAGTTTTAACTTGCGAAAGGTTTTGATAGCTTGGCTGGATGCCACGCAGACCGGGCCCACGCGGCGAGTATGCCAAGACCCCGAAGCGGCGCGAGGAGATTCTCGACGCCGCGTTCGGGGTGTTTGCGCGCTACGGATATCTGAACAGCTCGATGAGCGAGATTGCCAAGCGTGCGGGGATGACACTGCCTGGTGTGACTCATCACTTTCCGACGAAGCCTGGTCTCCTTGAGGCTGTCCTGCAACAACGCGATCTCGACGCTGTGCGTCACCTCGAAGGAAGGCGCGGTGTCGAACTTCTCCGTGGCCTGCTCGCGATTGCCGAGCGAGACCAGGATGACCGTGGCCTCACTCAGCTGTTCGCAATCCTCGCCGCAGAAGCGACGGCTGATGATCACCCAGCGCACGTGTACTTCCGCGAACGCTACGAGCTGATTCTGGGCACGGTGCGTGGCGCGTTCGAAGAGGCCGCGGAACATGGCGACGTGCGCGAGGGGATCACTCCGGCAGAGGCCGCGCAGACCTACGTCGCCCTCTCCGATGGACTTCAGCTCCAGCGTCTTTACGGGGTCGGTCACGAGAGTCAACTCGCGGTGACTCGCCGGTTCCTGGATAGCGTTCTCACGGTGGTCATCAACGACGTGAACTGAGTCCACACGCGGCTCAGTCTGATGGGACATCTTGCGCGGCCCGCAGAAAGATCGAGCGCATCCAGACGTGTTCCGGATCGAAGTCATGCACCGGATGCCACCACAGCGCATTCACCACGGCGGTCACATCGAACGGCGGCTCGAGAACGCTGATTCCTCCCAGCGCCTTGACTTCCCGGGCGAGCCCGGCCTGCACCAGCGCGAGGCGGTTCGTTCCTTTGACGAAATGTGGGAGTGCGAGAAAGCTCTCCACGACAGCATCCACTCTCGGCTCCAGGCCGAGGTTCTGCATCTGGCGGGTCGCCGCGGTGAAGGCTGACCGCGAACGATAGGTGAAGACCCAGGGGGATGACTCGAGTATCTCCATCGTGAGCTCGCCGATCGTCGCGGCGTGGCCCTCGTCCGCGATGATGACCCATCGGTCGCGCCACAGGTCAGCAAACGGGATCTCGGTGAGGTGGCCGTGCGGAATGATCATCGCATCCACCGAGCGAAGCGCGATCGCTGCATCGTCGACGATCGCCGGGTTGTGCAGGATGAATCGAAACCGCACGTCGGGCGCGACGTCCTTGGCGAGCCGAGAGGCGGCTGCGCCGATGGTCGCGAAGCCGTAGTCGGATCCGTAGATTGTGAATTCCCGTGTGGAGGACTCGGGGGTCCATTCGGCCTGACTCTCGAATACGCGCCGTGCCGCATCCAGCGCGATTGCAGTGTGGTCGGAGAGGCGTATGGCAAGCGCGGTCAGCTCGTAAGAGTTGCCTCGCCGAGCGAGGATTTCGTCACCGAAGTGCGTTCGCAGACGGGCGAGTGAAGCACTGAGAGCGGGCTGACTGAGATGTAGGCGTTCCGCGGCGCGCGTCACGCTGCGCTCGGAAAGGAGAGCGTCGAGAGCGACCAGCAAATTCAGGTCTAGACGGGACAGTGGTGGTCGAGTGGACACGTCGGCGTGATCCTCTCCATTGGTCGGGATGGCTCATTGTATCGACAGGGTATAAAGCGCATTGATAGTGCGGATAAAGAAGTGCCGCTTACCTGATCGTTGCTTGTCGGCTCAGATGGGAAAGAACGAAGGAGTTCATTCATGACGACGTCGTCTGCAGCCGCTCTCTCCCTCACAGATGTCGGTGTCGGGTTCCGCGGCGTGCGCGCCCTGGACGCGGTCACGTTTGATATTCCCGCCGGTGGTGTGAGCGCGGTGATCGGCCCGAATGGGGCGGGGAAGACGACGCTGTTCAACTGCGTGAGCGGCATCTACCGCCATGACGGAAGTATTGCTCTGGCCGGGCGTCCCCTCGACGGCCTCCGCGCGTTCCGACGGGCCGAAGCAGGTATCGCCCGAACATTCCAAACGCCGGCGCTCCTGGACGATGTCGATGTGATGACCAACGTCATGTTGGGGACGTACACGCGCACGAATGCCGGGCTGATGGGTCATCTTTGGCTTAGTCCTCGGAGTCGTCGCGACGAGGCTGCCGCCAAGGAGTGGTCGTCGGAAATCATCGAGCGGGTCGGGCTGCGTGAATACGCTTCTACACCGGTGGGGGCACTCGCCCATGGTGATCGACGTCGCGTCGAGATTGCGCGAGCCCTCGTCGCAAGACCCACATTGCTCATGCTCGACGAGCCAGCTGCTGGCCTGAGTGAAAGTGAGGCCAATGCGCTCATGGACCTGATCGTCGAGCACGGACGGGAAACAGGGATGACGTGCGTGCTCGTCGAGCACGACGTCGCGCTGGTCATGAGGTATGCCACGACGATCGCCGTCCTGGATGCCGGGCGCGTGCTTGCGTGTGGAGCGGCTGCGGACATCCGGAAGAATCCTGCGGTGATCGCGGCATATCTCGGCAGCGACGCCGACGTGGACGCGGCATGAGTCTGCTCGAGCTGCGCGGCGTGACAGCCGCCTACGGAAAAGTGGAAGTCCTTCACGGCATCGATCTTGCAATCGAAGAAGGCAGCATCGTTGCGCTGCTCGGCCCGAACGGGGCAGGAAAGACGTCGCTGCTTCGCGCGATCAGCAGAACGGTCGCTGTTGGTGGCGCGCGTAGTTTCGACGGCGTCGACCTGGCACGGTTGCGTACCGCGCAGATTGCAAAGCTCGGCATCGGGCACGTCCCTGAGGGGCGGGGGACATTCGCCGACTTCACGGTGGAGGAGAATCTCCAGCTCGGCATTACGGCCCGCCCACGCGGGCGACGTTCCGCGGCGGACGCCGATCTGCAACGTGTGTTCCGCAGCTTCCCCGTCCTCGAACAGTTCCGCAAGCGCCCCGCTGGCGCTCTTTCGGGTGGGCAGGCGCAGATGCTTGCTGTCGCGCGTGCGCTCCTGGCCCGGCCTCGTCTTCTGCTGGTTGACGAGCCCTCGCTTGGGCTCGCTCCGCTCACGACGAAAGAGCTGTTTGCGCAGTTCGTCTCGCTACGCGACGAATGGGAATTGACCATCCTGCTGGCCGAGCAGAACGCGCGACTGTCGCTGGCTGTCGCCGACCGGGCAGTGTTGCTGAGCCGGGGGCGTGTCGTTCATGACGGCCCTGCGGCCGATTACCGCTCCACAGTCGCTCTCGATGAGCACTACTTCGGCGGCTCGAAGCCACAGGAGAACGCATCATGATCGAGTTTCTTCAGATTTCCCTTGATGGGTTGACGACCGGAGTCGTGTTCGCCGCGCTCGCGCTTGCCCTGAGCGTCATTTTCCAGGGCACGGGCATGCTGAATCTCTCACAGGGTGAACTGGCGGTTCTCGCTGCGTACCTTGCCTACACAGCCCTCATGTGGGGGTGGTCCGTGTGGGTGGCGATTCCTTTCGCGATCGTCGCGGCGGGCGCAATTGGTGCCGTGCTCTACTTTTTCGTCGTGCGGTGGGTGGATCAACGCAACCAGACTGCGCTCACCACGCTCGGGGTGACCCTGCTTCTTGGCCTCAATGCCGTTGTCAGCATGATTTGGGGCACGGATCCGCGCAATTTCCCGAATCCATTCGGCTCGGGGATGCTGCAGTTTGGCGGACTGCGTCTGACCAGCCAGCAAGTCGGTGGTGTCCTTCTCGTCAGCGTGGCCATGGGAATTATGGTGCTCGTGTTCACTCGCACCACATTTGGGCTACGCCTCAGGGCGGTCGCGCAGAACCAGTCATCGGCGGCTCTGCTCGGCTTATCTGCCGGGCTGTGGCTGGCGCTCGGCTGGGCGGTCTCCTGCGCAGTGGGAACAGTCGCCGGTGTGGTGGCGGCGCCGACGCTCGGACTATCCCCTGCCATGATGACCGTCCCGTTGCTGATGGCCCTGGCGGCGACGAACCTCGGAGGAATCAACAGTCGCGTCGGCGTGGTCGTCGGCGGGCTGTTGGTCGGATTGCTCTCGGCCATAGGCGGCCGGTACATCCCTGGGCTGGGCGGAGATCTGAACGTTCTCCTCGCATTCGGTGTGGCGATCGTTGTCGTTTTGATCAAGCCTGCCGGACTGTTCGGTCGGGAAAGCACGGTGCGAGCATGAGGGTTCAGATGCAGAGGTGGATTCCGCGGTCCATCGCGGGGATCGCGATCGTGGCTGCACTCGTCACACCCTTCGTGGTCAGCGACTACGACCTCTTCGCAATGAGTCGCGTGCTCGCCATCGGTATCGGCGTCATCAGCCTTAATCTGCTGATGGGTTTCTCCGGTCAGATCAGCCTCGGGCAGGGTGCGATCTTCGGAATCGGCGGCTACGTGGCGATGATGTCGGTGCGGTTTCTCGACTGGCATGTGTCCCTAGCGCTCCTTGCTGCCCTCGTGGTGTGCGCAGGCGTTGGTGCACTGATCGGGCTGCCAGGGGTCCGTCTGGGTGGCTTCAATCTCGGTCTGCTCACGATCGTCATTGCCGCACTTTTTCCGATCCTGCTCTATCGCTTCTCGGACATTACCGGGGGGCAGGCAGGCATCACGCTCAGTGCCGCGGGTATCACCTCCCCGACAGATGCGCTCACCGACGCCCAATGGCTGTACTTGGTCGTGCTGATCGCGCTGCTCCTGTGCATCGGCGGCCTGCGCAACATGGTGTCCAGACGGATCGGACGAGCCCTTGCTGCGGTGCGGGCTAATCCGATTCTCGCCGCAGCTATGGGGATCAACGCAGAGCGGCTCAAGTTCACCGTGTTCGTGATCAGTGCGGCTCTTGCCGGACTCGGCGGAGCGCTCTTCGCATTCGTGCTCGGGTTGGTCGTTCCTGAGTCATACCCACTCATCTTCTCCATCACTCTGCTGGTGGCATCGGTCGTGGGGGGAAGCCGGTCCTGGTGGGGTGCGATCGTAGGTGCCGCGATCATCGTGTACCTGCCCACATGGTTCAGCGCCGCAGTCCCCGGTGACGCCTCGGCATACCTGGCGCAACTGATCTTCGCCGTCGTTCTGGGGCTCTGCATCATCGTCGCGCCCGGTGGTATCAGTGGCCTGACTTCCCGACTTTTCAACGCACTCCTGCGCCGCACGGTTCCCGATCGCGCGGCTTCCGCACCCTCACACAGCACACGAAAGGAACATCAATGAAGAATTCCATGAACCGGGGCGCAGTCGCCTCGGTCGTGCTCGTCGGTATCGCCGCGCTCGTCCTTACTGCCTGCACCGCGCGAGGCGCCGGCGCGGAACCGTCAGGCGATGCGGGCGGCGATGATGCGACGCCGATCGTCGTCGGAGTGAGCTGGCCGCAGAGTGGTCCACTGGGCGCTGTCGCGCCCGGACTTGCCGGCATCGAGACGTACATCGAGCAGGCGAATGCGGATGGCGGCATCGACGGTCATCCGATCGAGCTTGTGACTGCCGATGATGCGTACGACCCCGCCCGCCTGGTCGAGAATGAGCGCAAGTTCGTCGAGAAGGACGGCGCGGTCCTCGTCGTGAATTTCGGCGGGATCTCCATCGCCGGCCGTGACTACCTCAAGCAGAAGGGCGTCGCGGGTATTTCGCTCGCAGGCAACAGCCCGCTGAGCGACATCGAGAACTTCCCGTTGCAACGGGCGTTCTGGCCCGACGTCGCGTGGGAAGGGCATCTTCAGGCCGACTGGTTGCAGGCTGAACACCCGGACGCGGTCGTAGGGTATGTCGGCTTCAACAATGACCTCAGCGAGAGTCAACTCGCAGGTCTCGCTGCCGGCGGCGTTGTCCCCGTGGAGACCGCCTTGGTCGCGCCGGGCACCGCTGATCTGAGTGCTCAGGTCAGTCAGTTTCAGGCTTCAGGTGTCGATACGCTGATCATCAATATCGGGGCTCCGACGGTAGGAGCGGTCCTCGCCTATATCGACCAGATCGGTTGGTCACCGACCGTGCTTCTGGGCTCTACCACCTCCGATTTCACCACGGCCATTAACCAGGCCGGACCGGGGGCGGTTGAAGGCGCCTACGCCTTCAAATGGTTCAAGGACCCCTCCGACCCCCAGTTTGCCGACAATGCCGACTATCTCGAGTACGTGAAGGCGATGACCGAGTCGGGTCACGAGGACGATATCGCCGACGCTCTTGCGATGAACGGATACGGTTTGGGCGCTGCGATCGTCGCTGCGCTGGAGCAGGCGGAGTCCTACGACAGCGCGGGCATCATCACCGCGTGGGACTCGTTCTCCAAACTGGAGAATCCGATGCTGCTGGAGGGGCTCGTCTTTGACTCCGGCCCGTTCGGGCGCATCGCGTTCCAGTTCCAGTTCAGCAAGTTTGACGGCACCAGCTGGGTGCCCGAGGGATCTGTCGTCGACGTGCGAGATGAAGGCATCGTCGAATAGCCGCGCAGCGAGGCGGACGTTAGCAAATGATCGCGGCGTTCGCCTCGCGAGCTATATAAATGAAACTGATTTTGCGGATCATCACATTCAGCTTCCTTGATGACAGCGATCGAGCGAGGCTGGACGCACGGGGAAGATCCCGCAGGCATTTTGAAAGGATCAAAGATGATCAAGTTACTCTCCCACCTCTCGTATGTGGCGGTCACCTCCCCGGACGTTGAGGCGTCCGTGAAGTTCTATGAAGATCAAGTCGGGCTCACCGTCGTAGACCGCGTCGATGGTGCGGTATACCTGCGCTGCTGGGGTGACTACTACGCCTACTCCGTAGTTGTTGTCCCCGGGAAGGAGCCGTCGCTCGAGACGATGGCCTGGCGCACAACGAGCGCTGAGGCGCTGGACGAAGCAGCCAAGCGCGTCGACGCTGCCGGCATCGTAGGCGAGTGGCTTGATGATGTTCCGCACATCGGTCGTGCCTACCGCTTCACCGGCCCGTGGGGCCACTCAATGACGTTGCACTGGGACGTCACACGTCACCAGGCACCCGGTCACATCGCCTCGATCTACCCCGATCGCCCCGAGAAGCGCAGCAAGGTCGCGGGTGCACCTCGCCAGCTCGACCACGTCACGATCGCGACCAGCGACGTCGACGCATTCGCTGCCTGGTACGACGAGGTACTCGGATTCCGGATCATGGCCAAGACGATTCTGGATGAAGCGCCCATCTCGGTGTTCTCGGTGCTGACGACCAACGAGAAGTCGCATGACCTGGGCGTCGTGCTCGACGGGTCGACGCGCGCCGGGCGGATCAACCACTATGCCTTCTGGGTCGACACTCGAGAAGAGCTTCTTATCGCCGCAGATGTTCTGATAGAGAACGGCTACCCCATCGAGTACGGCCCGTCCATCCACGGTATTGGGGAGCAAACGTTCCTCTACTACCGCGAGCCCTCCAGCCTGCGCATCGAACTGAACACTGGCGGCTACCGAAACTACGTGCCCGACTGGGAGCCCAACACCTGGAAGCCCTCGCTGGGATCGAACAACTTCTACCGCAATGGCGCCATGCCGATGTCGATGACGGAGTCGTTCCCTGCAGCTGACGGACCCAGCGCGACTGAGGAGGGCGTCCCCGATGAGATCAAGGATGCGCTGTTCAACCCCTACGCCAAGCAGGGGCGGGGCTGATGGCTCTCGACGTGCCCTTCGCGCTTGCCCGATTCCGCAGCGGAGCCGATGTGCTCCTCGGCCTGGTGGCGGGCGAACGCATCCGTCCGCTGGACGCCGACGACCTCGGCGCCGCCGATCTCAATGGCTTTCTCTCTGCACCGGACTGGGACCGACTCGCTGCCCTCGCCGAGGTGGATGGTGATGGGTGGTTGCAGCTGTCCGGCGTGACACTGACCGCACCGGTGCAGCCACGTCAGGTATTGCAGGCCGGTGCGAACTATCGAGAGCACGTGATCGAACTGGTCGCGGCGGGCCTCACACAAAACTCCGATCGCACGCCAGAGGAGGCGCGCGAGTTTGCCGCCAAGATGATGGATGACCGCGCAGCCAACGGTGAGCCGTACTTCTTTATCGGCCTCCCCGCCTGTGTGGTCGGCGATGATGTGCCGCTCACCCTGCCTGCGTACAGCGATGTCCACGACTGGGAACTCGAGTTGGCGGTCGTCATCGGGCGTGAAGCTTTCCAGGTGAGTCGAGAGGATGCCCTCGATCACGTGGCCGGCTACACGATCGTCAACGACGTCACTACGCGCGATCTCGTGTTCCGCAAGGACATGAAAGAGATCGGCACCGACTGGTACCGCGCGAAGAACGCGCCAGGATTCCTGCCGACCGGTCCGTTCTTGGTCCCCGCACCGTTCGTCGACGGGGGGAACCTCAGCGTGCAGCTCGAGCTGAATGGTCAGGCGATGCAGAACGGGTCGACCAGCGACCTGCTCTTCGACATCGCCGCACTCATCTCGGGTGCAAGCGAGACGATGCCATTACTTCCCGGCGACATGCTGCTGACCGGGAGCCCTTCGGGAAACGGCCAGCATTGGAAGAGATTCCTGCGTGACGGGGACGTCATGACGGGGACAATCAGTGGACTGGGAACGCAGGTTGTGCGCTGCGTGGGAACGGAACTGGCATGACGACGCCATCGGAGAACCCCACTGATATCGATCGCACGAACCCCGAAGCGGAGATTGCGGTCCGCGCCGAGGCGTTTCGCAATTGGGGGCGCTGGGGGGAAGACGACGTCCTCGGCACCCTCAACTTCATCGACAAGGCGAAGCGGATCGAGGCTGCGGCACTCGTGCGCGACGGGGTGTCCATCTCGTTGGCGCAATCATTTGATACCGATGGCCCGCAGAGAGGTTGGCGGCGGCGCACCAACCCCGTGCACACGATGACCGACACTGGGGTGGATGCCGAGCGTGGCAACCAGGGCTTCCCGCACGGCATCGGCGGCGCGGATGACGTCATCTCGATGCCGCTTCAATGCTCGACGCAGTGGGACGGGCTCGGGCACATCTTCGACCACGGAGTCGCGTGGAACGGACGACGTGCCGGCGACGTCGTCACGAGCGAGGGCGACCTCGTCACTGGCATTGAACACGCAGCATCCGTTATCGTCTCGCGCGGGGTGCTGCTCGATCTCGGTCGACACCTCGATTCCGAGTCCGGGGAACTGCCCGACGGATACGCGATCAGCGCCGCGGAGCTCGACGCGTGCGCCGCTGCAGAGGGCGTCACCATCGGTCGGGGTGACATCGTGCTCGTGCGCACAGGCCGTCTCGCTCGCGCTCGCCGCGAAGGCTGGGGTGAGTATGCCGGTGGCCCGGCCGCAGGTCTCTCGCTCACCACTGCCGCATGGTTGCATCGCACGGAAATCGCTGCGATCGCCACCGATACCTGGGGCTTCGAGGTGCGTCCGAACGAGTTCGACGTGGCGTCATTTCAACCACTGCACCAGGTGGTCATCCCCAACATTGGACTGACGATCGGTGAAATGTGGGACCTCGACGCGCTCGCCAAGTCTTGCGCGGAACGCGGCCGATGGGACTTCCTGCTGTCGGCACCGCCGCTGCCCATCACCGGAGCCGTCGGCTCGCCCATCAACCCTGTCGCAGTCTTCTAAACGCCCGCACCTACGAGAACAAAGAGGTTCTGACATGACCGCAGTACACAAGGTCGCCATCGCCGGATCTGGCGTCACTGGTTTGGCTGCTGCCATCCAGCTCGCCAAGGCAGGTGTCAGCGTTGATGTATTCGAGGCGATGCCCGAGTTGAGTGCGCTCGGCTCAGGCATTTCACTTCAGGGCAATGCCCTTCGCGTACTCGATTCCCTCGGTGCGTGGGATGACATCCGCGCCGCGGGCTACCTGTTCGAGGGCTTGCATCTGCGTGCTCCAGGGCCGGGCGCGCCCGTCGTTGCTGCGCTGCCCGATGTAAAGACCGGCGGTCCAGACTATCCGGCGGCGATGGGGATGCCGCGACCAGAGCTGGCCCGCATTCTCCTCGATCATGCCCATCGGGCCGGGGTGAATGTGCGATTCGGCGTCAAGGTGACTGGCCTCGCCCAGCGTGGCGATGAGGGCGTCGAGGTGTTTGTCGACGAGGCATCTGCCGGCGTCTACGATCTGCTGATCGGAGCCGACGGGTTGCACTCGGTCGTTCGTGACCTCATCGGCATCGACACCAAGCCGCAGCCGACGGGCATGGGTATCTGGCGCACCTTCGTCTCGCGACCCGCCGAGGTCGTGCGCAGTGAGCTGTACTACGGCGGCCCGGTCTACATCGCCGGCTACACGCCCACGGGGGAGGAATCGATGTACGCGTTCCTCGTGGAAAAGGCTCAAGACCGGTTCGGCGCCTCTGACGAGGATGCGACACGCATCATGCTCGAAGAATCTCGCGCCTACGACGGACCTTGGAACGCGATCCGCGCCGACCTTGAGGCCGGCGCGCACGCGAACTACACCTGGTTCACCCAGCACATCGTCGAAGAGCCATGGAACCGCGGCCGTGTCGTGATCGTCGGCGATGCCGCGCATAGCTGCCCTCCCACGATCGCCCAGGGGGCCGCACAAGGACTTGAGGATGCGCTTGTCCTTACGGAACTACTCGTCGCACGAGATGCTGTCGATCAGGCGTTGTGGGACGAGTTCCACGCTCGTCGTCTGCCACGGGCGAGTGCCGTCGTTGCGGCATCCGTCCAACTCGGGCAATGGCAGATCGACGGCGATCGCGATGCGGATGCGGGCGGCCTGATTTTCGGAATCTCGCAGAAGATGGCGGAGCCGGCATGACGGGGCTGACAAGGGCGTCATCCGTTACCGACGTCCACGCGCATCTGCTGCTGCCGGCACTACAGGCAGAGGTGGAACGGCGCGCACCGCACCTGGTCGAAGAAGCCGCCGGACTCGAGCTCAGACGCAACGGTGTTGAGAGCCTCAAAGCATCTGGTGCGATGATCGGCGCACGCATTCCTAGGCTCACAGACGTGAGTGCTCGGCTCGCCGCGATGGACGATCAGGGCGTCGATCGGCAATGGGTCAGCATCTCACCCAATCACTTCTATCCGTGGGCGCCAGAGGGCCTCGCGGTGTGGGTTGCGGGGGAATCGAACCGGCTCATCGCTGAGCACGTCGCTCACGCACCCGATCGCCTGACAGGTCTTGGCGTGGTTCCGCTGCAGCATCCGGAGCGCATCGTCGAGTACCTGGATGACGCAGTGCTCGGACGAGGGCTCGCCGGCGTTGAGATCTCTTCGTTCGCGGGAGATGTTGAGTTGTCGGATCCTCGCCTCGAACCCTTCTGGGCTCGGGCCGCGCAACTGGGATGTATCGTCTTCCTGCATCCGTTCGGCTGCAGTCTCGATGAGCGACTGAACCGGTTCTACCTGTCCAACACCGTGGGTCAGCCGACCGAGAACGCCGTCGCGCTGTCGCATCTCATCTTCTCGGGCGTCCTGGACCGCCATCCTGAACTCAAGATCGTCGCGGCGCACGGCGGCGGATACCTCCCGTTCGCGATCGGCAGGTCGGATCACGCCTGGCGGGTGCGACCGGAGGCGCATGGCTGTGTGCACGAGCCGTCGAGCTATCTGCGCAAGCTGTGGTTCGACACTGTCGTCCACGATCCGGCGGCGCTACGCCATCTCGTTGCGGCCGCCGGCGACTCGAGGGTGTTGCTCGGCAGTGATTTCCCCTTCGATATGGGGCTGGACGATCCGGTGACTGAGATCAGGTCGGCCGGACTTCACGACGAGACCACGCGGCGCATCCTCGGCGAGAACGCCGATGCATTGCTCCGCGCGCGGGTGCGGACATGAGGATTGCGCGCTGGTCCGGTGACGCTGCACTCGGCGAAGGATTCGTCGTGGACGATCATGTGGTGCCATTTCCCGATGGGCTCACTGTCGCCGACGTGCTCGCGCAGGGGCTGCCTTTCGCACACACGCTGTTTGCCCGCATCGCGATCAAAAGTGGCACACCGCTCAGCGGCGTTCATCTACGTGCGCCGCTCGTGCCTGCGGCGATCCGTGATTTCGTCGCGTTCGAGGAGCATGTGGAGGGCATCAGCGCGTCGGTCGACGGCAAAAGTGAGGTCGCGGCCGAGTGGTACCAGGCACCGACGTTCTACTTCACCAATCCGCACACGGTGTTGGGCCCTGATGAGCCGGTCTCCCCGCCCGAGACCGCGCGCCTCGACTTTGAACTCGAGATAGCGGCGGTAATCGGCGGAGTGCCTGACTCGTCCGGTGCGAACCTGACGGCTCAGGCCGCGGCATCCCACATCTTCGGGTACACGATCATGAACGATTGGTCCGCTCGTGATCTTCAATCACGCGAGATGAAGGTTCATCTCGGGCCGGCCAAGGGCAAAGACTTCGGCACCAGCCTCGGGCCGTGGATTGTCACGGCTGATGAGCTGGCACCGTTCCTCGACGCGGACGGTTTCCTCGCAATCCGCGCGGAAGTGTTCGTCAACGACGAACTCATCGGGCACGACCTTGTGTCCAACATGGGCTGGCCGTTCAGCGAACTCGTTGCTTACGCGTCGCGTAACTCCCGTGTCGTGCCGGGCGATGTGCTCGGCTCAGGCACGGTAGGCAATGGCGGATGCCTCGGTGAGCTGTGGGGACGGACTGCCGGGCTGCTGCCACCGCCGTTGCAGGAGGGTGATCAGGTGCGCATGATCGTCGAGGGGATCGGTGTACTCATCGGACGTGTGGGAGCGGCCGTGACAGCACCCGAACTTCCTGCAGCCCGTCAGCGGACACGCGCGCGCAACCGCTGACGGGCTTGCCGCTCGCGTAGTCAGACGACCACACGTACGGGCATGCTCTCCCAGCCGCGCAGCGTGTTGTTCAAGTGTCGCCGCGGAGGGCCTGCGAGTTCGATGGATGAGACTCGATCGAGAAGCGCGTCGAGAAGTGTCACTGCCTCTAGCCGCGCGATGTGCTGGCCGACGCACTGATGGATGCCCATGCCGAATCCGACGTGACCGGAGGGGTCTCGTGATAGATCAAATTTCCCTGGGTCGGTCCATCGGCGCGGGTCGCGGTTCGCAGCGCCGAGGAACATGAGCACCTTGCGTTCGGGCGCGAGCACAGCATCCGCGATCCGCGTTTCCGTCGTCGTGGTGCGAAAGAAGGTCTGCACCGGAGACTCGAGACGGATTGCCTCTTCGAAGGCGCGCGGCAGTAGCCCTCGATCGGCACGGAGTCGCTGCCACTGATCCGGGTGCGTGGCGACGGCATGCAGCACGGCGGAGATGCCGGTGACAGTCGTGTCCACGCCGGCGGTCAGCAGCGAGCGGACGATGAGCGGCGCCTGTTCGTATCCGATCTCACCGCGGTCGGCGGCTTCCCAAATCTGCGCGCCGAACCCGGTCTCGCTGAGATTCTCACGGCGACACTGTGTAGCGATCCACTCGACCGTCGGACCGATGGTCTTTGCCGGGTCGGTGACCCGTTCATTCATCGGACCGAACGCGTTGAACGCGAAGTCGCCGTATGGAAGGAGGTTTTCCCTGTTGTGCGTTCCAATTCCCACCGCGTCGGGGAAGACACGCAGTGGGAAGGGCTCGGCGAGGGCCGTCACGGCATCGAACTCGTGGCCCTCCGACAGCACTCGTTCCACGAGGGTGACGGCATCCGCCTGCCAGCGCGACTCCAGCGACCGTAGTCGTCGCGGCGACAGCAGCTGTGACAAAACGGCGCGCGGGGCATCGTGGCGAGGCGGGTCCGCTTCAAGCAGAAGGCTGGGCGGGCGCCAGGGCGCCTCGTGATTGAAGTTGCTGAGTCCTACGCCTGCGCCCGACTGCAGAGACTGCCAATCGGTCAGCGCCCGGTGGACGTCGTCATATCGCGCGACGGCGTGGACATCGTAGCGAGGCAGATGGACGACGGGACCGAGCTCGCGCAACTCTTCGTGGAAGGGCAACGGATCGCTGAGGAACTCAGTAGAGAATGGGTCGATATCCGAGGCAGGGATCGGGGGTGCGGTGGTGGGCATTGTTTCTCCTAGGATCAAATGTCGAGGACGAGTTGTGCGTCGAGACTGCGTGAGACGCAGGGGAACAAGCATTCTGATGCCGAGCGCTCCGCATCATTCAGCAGAGAGTCGCGATGGTCTGGTCGGCCAGCGACGACGTCGGTTTCGCAGGTTCCGCACACCCCTTGACCGCACGATGTCAGCACATCGACGCCTATGCGGCGCAGTGCGCTGACCACGGTCTCGTCGACTGCCACGGTGGTAGAACGGCCAGATCTTGCGGCAACGACAGCGAAAGCGGTCGCGGGCGAGGATGACCTCGTGGATGCAGCGAATCGCTCAACCTTCGCTGGATGGCCGTCCCGGGGCGCGCCCCATGCCTCGACGTCGTCCAGCAACCGCGACGGTCCACAGGCGTAGACGCGCTCGGCACCGTCGATCGGCCGCCAGGCGTCGAGGTTGGCGCGTACGAACTCGTCCGCGCAGTGGATTGTGACCCGATCGGCGAAGCGTGCGAGTTCGTCGGCGTATGCAAGCGTCGTTCTGCTGCGGCCCAGGTACAGGAGCCGCCAGTCGGCGCCCAGCATGTCCGCCTGACGGATCATCGGAAGCAGGGGAGTGATACCGATACCGCCCGCCACGAACAGGTACCGGCCGGACGGTGCAAGGCGAAAGTTGTTTCGCGGCCCACCGAACCGCAGGACGTCGCCCTCGCGCACAGTGTCGTGCAGTGCGATTGATCCGCCGGATCCGTCCGCCTCGCGCTGCACGGCGATCCGGTAGGTAAGGGCATCCCATCGGTCACCGCAGAGCGAGTATTGGCGGGTGGTGCCATCATCAAGAATGACGTCGATGTGGGCGCCGGGCGACCAATCAGGTAAGCGCGTGCCGTCCGGAGCGCGGAGGCTGAACTCAACGACGCTGTCGGAGATCGCGCGGCGGCGTGCCACGACTAGGCGTCCGCTCGACGCGTCGCGCGGTATGGCAGTGGTGTCGAGCATGATCGAGGACAAATTCGTCTTCTCTTCGTTGAGGGCCCGACGGCGGTGTCGGTGAGAAGACGGTACCTTCGGAGTCAACGCGTCCGACTCCTGATTCCATTGAACGGAATTGGGAGTAATCTGCTCAGGGGAGGCGCAATGGCGCGGGGATCCGCAGGAGAGTCGGTGCTGAGCAAGCACCTGCGAGTTTTGGACGCCTTCAACGCGCTAAGGCCGTTTCTCACGCTGGCCGAGATCTCGGATGCTGCGGCGCTTGCTCCCTCGACAACGCACAGACTGGTCGCGGAGCTAGAGCGTGAGGGACTTCTTGAGCGGCTCCCTGATCGGTCATATCGACTGGGGGTGCGCCTGTGGGAGTTCGCTTCGCGCACGCCGGGTGCGCTGGGGCTGCGTGAGCTGGCGCGACCGTGGATGAACGCTGTGCACGGCCGTATCGCTCAGCACACACAGCTCGGTGTCTTGAACGGACTCGACGTCCTGTTCGTCGAGCGGATGTCCACCCGCGGTGCGGTGGTCAACGCGACGCTCATCGGTGGTCGTATCCCACTCGCCGTGAGCTCCAGCGGCCTGGTCCTGCTCGCACACGCCGGTGACGATGTCGTCAGTGAGGTGATTCGCGTAGGGTGGCCCCACCACACTCGGCACACGTTGCGTGACGGCGCCGCGTTGCGCGATCGGCTTCGCAAGATGCGCACGGATGGATACGCAGTGCTGGACGGGCACATCTATGAAGAGTCGCGCGGCGTCGCAGTACCTGTCTATGGACCGCAGGATGGCGTCTACGCGGCGCTCAGTGTTGTGATCCCCGTCGAGGAAGCGTCACCTGCCGGTGTGATCGAGATGCTCATTGTTGCAGCGGCGGGAATCACCCGCTCGATGAGCGACGCATACCTCAGTGGACTCGCGTCAGCGCCAGACGGATCGCCTGCGGGGATCGGACCCCTCGTCAGTACCTCCTTGGCGACGGTTGAGTACTTCGCGAAGCGAGGGGAGCGGAGTGCTGGCGAGCGGTAAATCCTTCGTCGAGAAGTGGCACTCAACGGTTGAGCGCAGACAGGCCCGCGATGCTGCTGCGCCAACGCCGCCTACTCGGGTATCAGTGAGTCTGTGCAAACATCGCTCGCGCCAAGCATCCTCGCCGCAGATTTGATTGAGGCCCTTGCAGAGTGAGGCGTTCGAACGGCTTTACCTCTGGCGCTACCAATTGGGGTACGTGAGACTGGTCTGGAACGCAGAATGTGACCGTCGTGGCAGTGTGAGAGCCAAGATCCGTGCCCACATTTTGCGTCAAACTGAACAGGAACCACCCCCGCTGAGGCGGGCTGAGCCCAGATCTTCCAACTCCTGAAACCGCGTAGATCCGGAGTTTCTGACTGATTCGGGTCGAGATCGGATTCAAAAGATGGGGTTCAAATCCCTCCGTCTCCGCCATAAAAACACCTGGTCGGAAGCTGTTTTCTCGAACGCTCCGCGTAAGGTTTGCGTCAGATTGCCCACTGGATTGTGGGCAGAAGGTCTGCGATTCGCCTGGCGGCCACGCATGAAAGCCCTGTTCACGTGCCTTTTCGCGTTGATTCGGCGTGAGGAGACGGAGGGGCTTTGTCCCTCGGTCTCCCTCCGTCGCCGTGTCCGGCTCAAGGGCAGCTCGCGCTGAGGGGAATCTAGCGTTCACTCATACTGGCTCGGCACCGATGAGGTGTCGGTCGAGCGGCGACTTCGCGGTGGACTGCACGCTCATCATCGTCGTCGAGTCCTTGACCAGGAACTCACGGACGCGCGGGCTGACATTCGTCCTCCAGTGATCCGACTCGTAGATAGCGCGGTAGGCGGCCTTCCGTGCATATTCATCAGGAAAGGCCCGAATCCACACGAAGCCATCGTCATCGTCCAGGTCGGTGAACGTGGCGACCACCGTCACGTCGGCGGCAATATGAAGGGGGATGATCACATTCTCCATGTACTGCACCCATTCACTCCGGAGTCCTGGAAGTGTCTGGTAGCGACGAATCTCGTAGAGCATGGGTTCCCTTTCGACACGGGGGTTTGCAGCACCTGACTGCGTCGCGGACTTAGCTAGCACGCGTGAGACGACCGTAGCCTTGAAGCTTCCAAGGCAGTAGGTCATGGTCGCGCAGGGTGGTGTCGATCTGCTGCGCGACCTCTGCCGCGAATGGTTTCGCGCGCCGCGTCGCAAGATCGACATTTACGAGAGTCGACTCAAGAGTGCACGCCAGACGATTCTGCGTCTCATCCACCAGGTATGCCGTCATGCAAAGTGCCTTTTCCGATGCTGCGTCGATACGAATACGGGTCGAGTATGAATCGTCTAGCCGCAACTCGGAGAAATAGCGAATGTGATGCTCTGCTGTGAAGGCGTCAGCGCCGTGCTCGTCGCGATAGTGTCCATCGAGCCCGAGGGACTCGCAGGTGTCAAGAATTACCTTCGCCGCCGCATCGAAGTAGTGTCGGATGTTCATGTGCTCGCGGTCGTCGATCTGCGCGGGCAGGACGGTCAGGCGCTCCGAGGCTGGCAATGCTTCCAACTGTTGGTAAGTCGGAATGCTCTCACGAGGCAGGCCACCTTCACCGTTGTCGCTCACGATGCTGGCTCAGCGGACTCTGGTCTGACCGTCGATGGAGAGCGTGTGCCCTGTGACGTAAGAGGAGCCCGGCGAAGCAAGAAACACCACGCCGTCGGCGATGTCCTCCGGTGTCGCGAGGCGGCGGAGCGCCACGTCCTCGGCCTTCTCGGCGAACCCGGTGTCCACCGAGCTTGCGCGAACGCGTCCGGTCATCGTGTAGCCAGGAGCGACAGCATTCACGCGGATACCGTCCGGCCCGATCTCCTCGGCGAGAGCTCGTGTGTAGTACCCCAGCGCGATCTTCGACATGCCATACCCAGCGAGCATCCCACCCGGATGGGCGACGGATGCCGAGAGCGACGTCGTGTTCACGATTGCAGCGCGCGACGACTCCCGAAGCGCAGGAACCGCTGCCTGACACATGTAGATCGCCGACATCAGGTTCACATCGAAGATGTGACGGATGTCCTCAATCGGAATTGTGCTTGCATTGCTCCGCGCGAAAGGTGTGATTGCTCCACCCGCGATGTTCGCGACGACATCGAGTCCGCCCCAGGCGTCGACGACCTTGGCGACGATCCGCGATGCCGCGGCAGGGTCGGTTAGATCGGCCTGGATGCCGATGGCTCTGCGTCCCAGGGCCTCGATCGCCTCCGTCGTGGGCGCGTCGGCCTCTCCGGGGATGTCTTTGCCCGACTCGAGGTTGATGTCGACCACGGCGACGTCCGCACCGTGCTCAGCCAATCGGATAGCCACAGCACGGCCGATGCCACGACCTGCTCCGGTCACGATTGCTCGGATACCCTGCAGTTGTTCGCTCATCGAAACGTCCTCGTCTCAGCACCATCGACCGCCGATCGGTCGTGATACCAGCCAACACGGCCGGGTGGGCGACAAGATCGGGCCCTGGTCTCGCAGCAGGCGCGACACTTGTCTCGCTCGAAGCCTCAGGGCTCGGAATCATTCGACGATGACGATGCCTTCGCGGATAGCCCAGAGAGCCACTTGGATTCGTGAGTTCAGCCCGAGCTTGGAGATGACATGGCTCACATGCGTGCGCGCGGTGCGTTCGCTAATGAACAACGTGTCGGCGATCTCCTGGTTGGAAAGCCCCTGCGCAACGAGCGCAACGACCTCTGTCTCCCGTTCGCTCAGGATCGCCTGCGTCGAGCCACGCGCGGAGTTGGCGACAGTCATCGCGATCTGTGGATCGATGTGGGCCTGCCCTCGAGCAGCGGTTCGTACGGCTTCAGCGACCTGCTCAGGAGAGGCGTTTTTCAGCAGGTAGCCATTGACGCCTGCGCTCATTGCCGCGTTGACGGTCGCTGCGTCGGTTGAGCTCGTCAGCGCGACAATCTTGAGATCCGGATAACGTTCGCGCAGGTGTCCGATCGTGGTGACACCATCCATCCCGGGCATGAGCAGATCCATCAGGACGACGTCGGGCACCCGCGTCTGTGCAAGAGTGTCCACGACGGCGATCGCCTCTCGGCCGTCCGCGGCTTCCCCGACGATGGCCAGATCCTTCTCTGTATCGAGAAAAGCGCGCAAGCCCTTGCGAACCATTGCGTGGTCGTCCACGAGGACGACGGTGATTTCGCTCACGATATGCCCTCCAGGCGCGCATCAGCCGCAATCGTACTAGCGACACTGTAGACGCCCGAGAACACGGACGTGACCGTGGTGCCGTGGCCAGGCTCGGTCGTTAGCGTCAGTGATCCGCCGTGGGCCTGCGCGCGTTCGCGCATCGCATCCAGCCCCACGGCGCTGGCGCTGCGGCGGGAGATGACGAATCCGTCTCCGTCATCGGTCACGACGACCCGGAGTGCGGTGGGGTCGTCCCGTGCCCGTGCGAGTTCGACGGTGATCCGTGACGCGTGGGAGTGTTTGACCGCGTTGCGCACAGCCTCCATCGCCAGCAGGAAGACGTCATCCTGCAGTTCGTGTGGAAGCGCATTCGGTTCGTCTTTGCCGACTACCTCAACTGTCATCCCGGCGGGAAGGTCGAGCCCTGCGCACTGTGCCCGCAGCGCCTGGACCAATCCGCCAGGGCCAACTTCGACGGCTCGGCCGCGGATGATGGTCGCTCGCATCTGTTCAAGGGCGCGGCGGGACTGCTCATACAGGTCGCCGATCTCTTCGGCCAGTTCCGGGTCGGCGATGGTCTCGGGTCGCCTGGTCAGCGCACGCGTGCGTAGCGAGAGAGAAAAGAGCTCCTGCGTGACAGAGTCGTGGAGTTCGCGTGACAGCCGTAATCGTTCCTCGTGCGCGGCCTGCTGCCGCAGTCGACGAAACATCCGTGCGTTCGAGATCGCGATGGCGGCGTAGTCCGCCATCGCGCGCAGAAACGCAATGTCGTCGTGATCTAGCTCCACATCCTCACGGCAGAACACGGTCAGGGCGCCGACGACGTCTTCTTTGCCCTCGGGATCTCGAACGCGGAGCGGTACGGCGATGAGAGTTCCGATGCGGAGGTTGCGAACCGTCTCGTGCAGGGGAGTCCATCGCTCGTCGGCAAAGATCGAGTTCCGCCACTGCGGGTCGATGATGACTTGACTCTCTTCGAGGGCGCGTACGGTGAGCAGTGGCGCCCCCAGTTGACGGCATGCCTCGAGCTTTTCGGCGTAGTCCTCGGGCAACCCTGCAGTTCCGGCGATGCGCACTCGGCGATCTGGGTCGAGCAAGGTCAGCGCACAGCTCTCCAAGTCAGCGGCCGTGCGCACTTCGCGCGCCAGTCTGCGGAGGGCGACGTCGAGCTGATCGGTCTCGCTCAGCGCTCCCGCCACAGCGACGATTGCATCGAGCTGTCTTCCGCGTCGAGACTTCTCGTGGACAGGCTCGAAGCGGATGAGGAAGCGCTCAGCGTCCTCGGAATCGAACGGGACTCGGGAGAACTCGACGGCGGTCCACCCGATCCGGGTGTGTCGAAGCCGGCCATGGAATTTCTGCGAACGGGAGTCGCTGAACGGTGATGGCTCACCGATAAGGCCAGCTCGATTACTAATGATCGCCGCAGCTGCCGGATTGATGTATTGATAGCGACTTTCGGCGTCGATGATCACGTGTGGCTCCGGCGATTGGCCGAGCAGCCTCTCGAGTTCGGTTTCCATCATTCTTCGTTCTACGGACGCGGCGGCGTCCGGTTGGGGCTAGTCAGCTGGTGCGGCGAGGGTATCCAGTGCACGACGGATGCTGTCGATCCCCGCAACAAAGTCGACTTCATCACCGTCGAGCATCCATCGGAAGGCGAGTCCGCGGAGCAGATTCATCATCAACTCGGCGAGTTCTCGTGGATTGGCTCCTTCGGCAAGACGACCGGTTTCGGCGCCCAGGGCGACCACCGTCTCTACGTCGGCGAGGAAGTCCCGATGGATGCCTGACACGTACTCCTGCAACCCGACTGCGGGTTTCAACGACTCGAACATCAGCGCATAGAAGCCCCGAAGCGATTGCGGCGATTCCTCGGCATTCATGCGGATCGACAGTAGGAGCGTGTCGATTGCGTCGATCCCCACCGCATCACCGACCGTCTGCGACATCTCGACGTGCCCGAAGCGCTTGGACAGCGTGGCAATGAGCGATTGCACGAGGTTCGCCTTGGTGCCGAATCGACGAGTGACGAGTCCGTGGCTGTACCCGGCGCGCTTTCCGATCTCGATCAGAGTAGTGCCCTCATAGCCTCGTTCCGCGATCAGGTCCGCGGTGGCCTGGAGGAGCTTGCGAGTCGAAATTGATGATCGCTTCTGCTGAGTCATGCGCGGGCGTTGCGGCGCCGCCTCGGTGATCGCTGCCTCGCTCTCGGTGCTCGCGCTCACGTTGTCGGTGATTGTCTCCGATGACATCCCGCCCCCTCTAGGATTCAAATGGTAGTTGTCAGGATACTCTTTATGAATCGGAAATGGGTATTTGACGCGACGGGCGTCGCAGAACGGAGCGACATCCGTCTCGATTCGGAGTTCTAGGCCAGGAGGAGTCTGCGCTCCTCGGTAGCCTGGCGAGACGTCGGTGGTGAAGCCGACAGGATGGAAGTACCGACATGGCTCGACCGATTCGATCCCGGCGCACTGTTCTGGCAGTGCCAGGCAGCAGCGAGAAGATGCTTGCTAAGGCGCAGACCCTCGACGCCGACTCCGTGTTCCTCGACCTCGAGGATGCTGTCGCACCCGCAATGAAGGTGGACGCGCGAGCGTCCATCGTGAAGGCGCTTCTCGAGGGTGGTTGGTCTGGTAAAACCGTGACGGTGCGCATCAACGATGCGACAACGGCGTGGGCATTCGAAGATCTTGCGACAGTGATCGCTGGTGCTGGCGCCCACATTGACTGCATCATGCTCCCGAAAGTTGAGCGTCTTGCCGATCTGCACTGGCTGGACACCTCGCTCGATCAGCTGGAGAAGCGGCACGGCCTCGAGCCGGGGCGCATCGGTATTGAGATTCAGATCGAGGGTCCATCTGGTCTCAGCATCGCCGATCAGCTCGCCGGCGGAAGCTCTCGGGTGGAGACGCTCATCTTTGGCCCGGGGGATTTCATAGCGTCGATGCAGCTGCCATCGTTGACGATCGGGGAGAACTCTCTGGGCGGCTACGCGCCCCTGGATACCGTCTTCGTGCTTCTGGCGATCGCCGCGCGCAAACACGGCGTGCAGGTGATCGACGGGCCCTACGGTGTGATCAGCGACCTTCCCGGATTCGAGATGGCAGCCGAGCGAGCTGTCGCGTTCGGATTTGACGGTAAGTGGGTGCTGCATCCGTCTCAGATCGAAGCCGGCAACCGCATCTTCGCCCCGCAACAGGCCTCGTATGATAGGGCGGAAGAGATCCTCGAGACGTATGCCTTTCACACTTCTGAGGCGGGTGGCGGGCTTGGTGCAGTCATGCTCGGTGACGAGATGATCGACGAGGCGAGCCGCAAGATGGCCGAAATGACGGCGTTGAAGGGTCGACGTGCAGGGCTTGTCCGGACCGTGAGCGACTCCTGAAACACGCTATGTATATAGAGCAACGCGTTGACCGGCTCGACTTCCTCGTCGACGAAGCGATGCGGGTCGCGCAGTCTCCGCTGCCGTCTGAAATTGCTGAACTGGCGGCGCAGGCGATCGCTGACGCGGTGACGTGCGCGATCGGTGGAACACGCGAACCTGAAGCTGCAGCATCCCGCCGCGCATTCCCCGGCGAGGGAAGCGTGCGCATCTGGGGGACTCAAGAGTCCCGTGATCCGATGACGGCAGCTTTCGTCAATGGCATCACTGCTCACAGCCTCGACTACGACGATTGGGCGCCGGGCTCGGGCGCGCATCCGTCCGTCGCAATCGTGCCCGCACTGCTGGCTGCGGCCGCGGGTCGCGAAGTGCCGGGGGAGAAACTGTTGGCGGCGTATGCGGCAGCCTACGAACTTCAAGAGCGGGTGGGCCTATCCATCAGCCCCTCGCACTACGAGATCGGATTCCATACCACGGGGATTGTAGGAGCGCTTGGCGCTGCCTGCGCGGCATCACTCGTCCTCGGGGCAGACCGGAATCAGCTGCGCGCAGCCATCGCGTATGCTGCGACCGGCGCATCCGGGTTGAAGTCGGTGTTCGGGTCGGCGGGGAAGCCGCTGAACGCCGGTAACGCCGCGAGTGCCGGGCTGCGCGCCGCGCTCTTGGCCGCTGCTGGCTTGGCAGGCCCGATCGCGGACACAGTGTTCGGACCGCAGGGTCTTGCTCGCACGCACTCGACCAGCGTCGACGAGACCTCACTGTCCCAGGCGTTCGGACAGCCGTGGCACATGCGCTCGCTGCTTTTCAAGTTCTCTTCCGCGTGTTTCGGCACCCATGGCGCGATCATGGCGGCCGGAATTCTGCGGAGCTCGGGTATCGAGGCGTCCCGCGTTCGCGCCGTGCACATTACGGTTCCCCCGATCACCCGGTCCGTATGCACGATCCCCGATCCGAGCACCGGCCAGGAGGCGAAGTTCAGTGTGGCATTCACTGCCGCAGCCGCGCTGGGCGGGCCCATCACCACCGCGACGTTTGCGGAGCCTTATCGGCCGTCGGACACGGTTCGGCGATTGATGGGGGCGACCACGCTCACCTTCGACGACTCCTACGCGAAGACGCAGACAACGGTCGCCGTGACCTCCGACGACGGCACGGTCAGGAGTGCTGAGGCGAATGCCGGCATGCCTCAGTGGCGAGCGCATTCGCGTGAGCAGCGAGAGGCGCTACGCGCCAAGGCGCATGACCTGTGTGACGCGCAGATCGGTGCGGAGGGTGTCGATCGTCTCCTCGATGCGGCGCACGGACTCACATTGGGGTCATCCGCAGGCACGCTGCTGGAGGCGATCGACAGTCTCTAGCGCGCCACGCGCGGCAGGATCCGATCACTGATGATCTTTTTCTGGATCTCGCTGGTGCCCTCGAAAATCGTCGTGAGGCGCGCATCGCGCCAGTAACGTTCGATCGGGAAGTCTCTGGTGTACCCGTTTCCGCCGTGTAGCTGGAGCGCACGCCCGGTAACGTCGACGCACATCTCGGTGGAGAGGAGCTTCGTCATCGCGGCTTCCCTCTCACACCCGATACCAGAATCCATGAGGTGCGCGACCTGCTGATAGAAGGCACGCGCCTGCGCAACCTGCGCCGCCATATCGGCGATCTCGAACCGGAGCGCCTGGAAATCCCCGAGTGGCTGCCCGAACTGCACCCGCTTCTGCAGATAGCTGATCGAGTCTTCAACGGCGGCGCGCGCAAGTCCGACGGCGCGTGCAGCAGTGTGCACACGCGCCACATTCAGACCATTCTCGACGGCCCGGAACCCTCGTCCCTCCGCACCGGAAAACCCGAACGGTTCGGCGATATCCGCATCCGTGACTCGCACATCACGCAGCTCGAGGTCGTAGCTGACGATGCCGTTGTAGCCGATCTTGTCGATCGGGGAGCCAGTGACACCGATGGGGAAACTGTTGCGGGCCTTTTCGAGCACAAAGGTCTCTACCGGTCCGCGGGTTCCATCGGGCTCGACAATCCGGCACATCACGAGGATGAAGTCGCCTTCAAAAGCGTTCCCGCACCAGCGTTTGGTGCCGGAGATGAGGTAGCCGTCGCCGTCACGAACGGCGATGGTCTCAATCGACCCGAGATCGGATCCCGACTCTGGTTCTGAAAACGCGGCCGCGCCGATCCACTCGCCGCGAGCGCTGCGACGTCGAGACCGTTCGGTGCGTTCGGGATCGGCGAAAGTGGTGGCTAATCCCTGCGCACGTGCGATGAGGCTCGCCGCGCTCATCCAACCTCGGCCGAGCTCCTCGGCGATCATGCAGTACTCGAAGACACCGAGTCCGAGACCGCCATATTTCTTCGGGACCGTGATGCCGAAGTATCCGTGCTCTGCAAGCTTCTGGAGCAGCTCAGCTGGCATAGCGGCTTCGTCGCGATCGTGAGCGTTGGCCGTCGGGAGAACGACGTCCGTCGCGAACGCCCTGGCCTCCGCGAGAATGGTCTGACGTTCGGGTGTAGACCAGGGGGGAAGGAGATCGGGCGCTGGGGCAGGCAGCTCGACGGTGTCGCGGTACGCGTTGCGACTCATCGTGTGGTTCCGTTCTGCCCCAGGCCGAGTCGTTCGCGAATGAAGCGGGCGATGTGCTCCATGGCTCGCTGAGATTCGGGAATCTGCGAGGCGAAGAACGGGAAAATGTGGATCATATTCGGCCAGACGTCGAGCTCGGCGGAGCCACCGGCATCCTTGATCTTCCGAACTACGCGGACGGAGTCATCGAAAAGCAGCTCTTCTGTACCGACGACAACCAGCACAGGCGGGAGACCGTCGAGATCGGCATATACCGGTGAGGCGTACGGTAGGTCGAAGTCGCCGTCTTCGCCGAGATAGCGCGTCGAGTAGGAGTGAGACCCTTTCGGGGTGACGATCGGATCCAGGTGTGCACGCTCCTGCACGGATGCGCCGGTGTGTGCCATATCAGTGAGTGGGGATAGCAACACCGCCCCGGAGGGGAGCGGGAGGCTGGCATCACGCAGGGCGACCAGTGTGGCCAGCGCTAACCCGCCACCAGCGGAATCCCCGGCGAGCAGGATGCGCTCGGGGAGGATGCCTTGCTCTAGCAACCATTCGTATGAGGTGCGGGCGTCGTCGAGCGCTGCGGGATATCGATGCTCGGGGGCCAGGCGGTACCCGACGGACAGCACGCGAGCACCGGTCATCGCCGACAGTCGCGCGCAGTGATCCCGGTACGAATCGATCGACCCGATCGAGTATCCGCCGCCGTGGAAGTAGAGCACGACAAAGTCGGATGAAGCGCCTGTAGCGATTGTCCATTCCAGTTGGACTTCCGCGTCATCGACCGGTTCGAAACGCGTCGATGACGGAATATCACGGAATCCGGACGCAAAACGCTCGAAGTTCTCTCGCAGTTCGGTCACCGTTTTCGTGTCGGCCTTGAACGGTGCCGCGCGTAGGCGGGCAACCAGAGCATGGAGCTCCTCGCTGGCCGGATACGGGTCAGGGAAGACTCGATCACTCACGGTGTGTCTCCTTCTATGAGTCGGTGTCTGTCGCGTGCTGCGCTATTTCCTGACGGATGGCATCGCCATGCTCGTCGAGGAAGGGCGCGCGCACCAGCGGGTCGGGCTTTGAATGGCTGAACTTGAGCGGCTGCCCCGCGATGATGGCGGGACGGCTCGCATTGGGATTCTCGACCTCGACGAGCATGTCCCGCGCCCAGGCATGAGGGCTTTCGAAGATGTCGCGCACGTCATTGACCTGCCCATAGGGAACCTTTCCGCCGAGCATTTTTGTCATCTCCGCGCGGGTGAAGCCCACAGTCCATTCGTCGAGAATGGCGCGGATGTCGTCTCTGTGCTGGGATCGTTCGAACTCAGTGACGAACCGGGGATCCGTGATGAGCTCCGCCTTGCCCATGATGTGGCAAAGCGCCTCCCAGCGCAGTTGCGTAGTCGCGGCGATCGCGATCCACCCGTCTTTGACCTTCAGGATGTCGAAAGGCGTGAGGATCGGATGAGTGTTCCCGATCGGCTTCGGCACGATGTCCGTGTACGAGTACTGATACACGATCCGTTCGGTGAGCGAGAGGATCGCGTCGTACATCGCAATGTCGACCTGCTGGCCGGTACCCGTCGCCCGCGCCTCGAGGACCGCGGCGAGGATGCCGGTCATCAGCAGAGCGCCGGGGAAAATGTCGCCCACACCGGGGCCGATCTTCACGGGATCGCCCGACTCGGTTCCGGTCACGCTCAGCGGGCCAGCCATCGCCTGGATCGTGATGTCCATCGCTGGCCAGTCGGCATACGGGCTCTCGCCCGCCCAGCGGGACCCGAATCCCGTCAGAGTTCCATAGACGAGGCGAGGGTTGATCGCGCTGAGAGTGGCATAGTCGATTCCGAGTCGGTCAACGACGCCGGGGCCGAAATTCTCCACCACGACATCGGCGGTGCGAATGAGCGCGAGGAACTCCGCGTGGCCCTCATCAGACTTCAGGTCGATGACGATGCTGCGCTTTCCGCGGTTGATGCTCTGGAAGTATCCGCCGAGCGTAGGGCCCGTCTCATCCTCGTCATTGTCGCGCTTGGGCAGCGGACCAACGCGTCGGGTGACCTCGCCGCCTGGTGCTTCCACTTTGATGACATCTGCACCCAGGTCGGACAGCATCATCGTGCCGTAGGGGCCGGCGAGTGCCGCCGTCAAGTCGACGACGCGTAGCCCCGCCAGGGGACCGCTCATGATTGCGCGCAGGACAGAGTCGGGGACAGCATCAGATCTGTCCGTTCACCGAAGCACGGGTCAGCACAGTCTCGAAGATACGCGCAGTCGCAGCATCCACCATGATCCCGTCGATAGCAACAGCGCCCTCGCCCTCGGCTTCGGCCGTGCGCATGGCGGTGACGATGTACTGGGCGCGGTCAATCTCCGCCTGCGTGGGGGAGTAGACCTCGTTCGCAACAGTGACCTGATTGGGGTGGATGGCCCACTTGCCGACTGCTCCGAGCTCAGCAGCCCAGACCGCCTGCTGACGGTAGCCTTCGGTCTCGCGGAACTCGCCGAACGGTCCGTCGATTGCGTCGATTCCATGGGAGCGTGCCGCCACCACGAGGCGTGCGCGTGCGGAGTGCCAGATGTCGCCGGGGTAGTTGGCGCTGGTCCCAATGTGAGCCGAGCGCATGCCGTGGCTTGCAGCAAGGTCGCCGACGCCAAGGATGATTGCCTCAAGACGCGGCGTGCTGCCAGCGATAGCGTCAACATCGGAGAGGGCCTCGACCTCTTCGATCAGCACCTCGAGGCCGATGCGGCCGACCGGGAGCCCGGCCTGCTCCTCCAGCTTGCTCAGCAGGGTGTCTACGAACCAGACGTCTCTGGCGGATTTGACCTTCGGGATGATGAAGATATCGAGATTCGCGCCCGCGCCTCGCACCACGTCGGTGACGTCGTCAAGGAACCAGGGCGTGGTCACGCCGTTGATGCGGACCGCGCGTGTCTTGTCGCTCCAGTCGAGCGTGTTGAGTGCCTCGACGGCCTGTGTCCGCGCGACGTCCTTCGCGTTCGGCGCGACAGCATCCTCAAGGTCGAGGAACACGAGGTCCGCGTCGCTTGCTGCCGCCTTCGCCATCATCTTGTGGCTGGTCGCGGGCGTCGACAGTTCCGAACGGCGGCGACGCAGCGGGCGCCCGTTCACAGTGGTCGGCTCAGGGAACAGAGGGGTGGTCATGACTGACTCCAATGGGATTGACGTTTGATGAGGACGGTACGACGGCATTCAAAGACCTGCCGGCCGTCGGAGGTGACACCCCAGTGCTGGAAGACGACGATTCCGGCGTCTTCGCGGTCTGCCGGGCGCTTCTCAAGAACTTCGGTATACGCGTAGATCGAGTCACCGTGATAAACGCTCGAGTTAAATCGGATGGCATCAAGGCCGAGCTCGCGAATCGCCTGCTCGGCTGTGTCTTGACTGGCGAGGCCGATTGTCAGGCATCCGGTGATGAGCCCGAACACGATCCGGGAACTGCCCCATTCGGAACCCTGCATGGATGCTTCGTTCCAGTGTTCCTGAGCGGAGTTCATCACCAGCTTGGTCAGCATCTGATTCTCGACCTCGTCCACGGTGGCGCCGCGGGCATGGCGCCAACGTTGTCCTACCTCGAACGATTCAAACCAGCCATCGTCGTCGACCAGGGTGAGCGCGCGTTCGGCCTTCATCAGAGCTCCTCCAACGTTGCGAGCAGGTTCTTGCGCACATAGGTCACGACGACCTCGTCACGCTGGTTGTATCCGGTCGTGCGCCAGGTGACGATCCCGCGTCCCGGTCTGCTCGCGGAGACTCGGGTCTCGAGCACGACAGAGTGTGCGCGGAGCGTGTCGCCCGCGTAGACCGGAGCGAGGAACTCGCATTCTTCGATACCGAGGAATGGGCCGGCCGATTCGCTGAGGTCCTCGACCGAAACTCCGACCACAGTGCACAGCACCAGGAACGGGTTGATCGGGCGCGAGGGATGCCCCTCGTGCTGGGCGAACTCCTCATTGAGATACAGCGGAAGAAAATACGCAAGGCTCGTCGAGAAAAGCGTGCTGTCCCCGATGTCGAGGGTTCGCCCCCAGTGGTGTTCGTACTCCTGACCTACCTCGAACTTCTCCAGGTAGGAGCCTCGACGGCGCACCGGGAAGTTGGCGAAATCGGGGGCTGTGCTTGTGCTGTTCATCGGATGCTCCTCACTCCACTATCCGCATGACGACGGTGGCGACGCAGACGGGCTTAGGACTCGACGGGATCGTCATCGTCACCTGCACTCGTACCTCTGCCCCTCCGGTTTTGTCGGTGACCTCTGCAAGAACTGCTGTCGCCGACACCTCCGAACCAGACGGAACGGGGGCGGGGAAGCGGACGGAGTCGAGACCGTAGTTCAGCGTGGCTTGGACGCCTTCCACGATGAGGAGGCTCTCCAGGAAGGGTGCAACGAACGACAGAGTCAGGTAGCCGTGTGCGATCGTGGTGCCGAATGAGCCCGCCGCAGCGCGCTTGGTGTCGACGTGAATCCACTGGTGGTCCTCGGTGACGTCGGCGAACCCGTTGATCCGTTCTTGCGTCACGATAATCGGGCCTGCAGAGCCGAGCTGTGCGCCGACCGCGGCTCGCAGCTCATCCAATGATGTGAACGTAGTCATCGTGGCTCCTAGAGAAGGCGAAGTAGAGTCGCGTTGGCCTGGCCGCCGCCCTCGCACATGACCTGGAGGCCATACTCAAGGTTGTTGTCGCGCATGTGGTTGAGCATGGTGGTCATAATGCGAGCACCGCTTCCGCCGAGAGGGTGCCCGAGAGCGATGGATCCGCCGAGCGGGTTGAGCTTCGCCTCGTCTGCTTTGGTGTCGTGCAACCAGGCGAGCACGACAGAGGCGAATGCTTCATTCACTTCGTACGTGCCGATGTCGTTGATCGAGATTCCTTTGCGGGCGAGTAGCTTCTCTGTGGCAGGGATGGGGCCGGTGAGCATCGGCATCGGGGGAGAGCCGACGACGGCAACCGTATCGATGGCCGCGATCGGCGTCAGACCGAGATCCTTCGCCTTGTCGGAACTCATGATGAGTAATGCAGCGGAGCCGTCGCTGATCTGTGAGGCGTTTCCGGCGGTGACCTTGCCACCCTCCTTGAAGGAGGTAGCTAAGGTAGCCATCTTCTCGAGGGTGCCTCCGCGTCGGATGCCCTGATCGCTGTCGACGAGGCCGGCGGCGGTCTCGATGGGAGCGATTTGGCTCGCGAACGCGCCACGGTCAGCCGCTGCGGCTGCTTTCTCATGCGAAGCAAGGGCGAATTGGTCGAGATCCGTGCGGCTGAGTTTCCAGTCATCGGCGATCATCTCAGCGCCGATGCCCTGGTTGGGGAAAGCGCTCCCATAGCGCTCTTGGTACTTCTTGCCGAGGGGTGTGTCGCCCGCAGCGGTGTTAGAGCCCATCGGAATCCGTGACATGCTCTCGACTCCACCCGCAACCACGATGTCGTAGTGGCCTGCCAGCACGCTGGCCGCGGCGAAGTTGACTGCTTGCTGGGAAGACCCGCACTGGCGGTCGATCGTCACCCCGGGAATATGCTCAGGCCATCCTGCGGAGAGCACAGCGGTGCGCGCGATGTCGAAGCTCTGTTCGCCGATCTGGCTTACGCAACCCCACATGACGTCTTCGATGAGCGAGGGATCGATATTGGCGCGGTGGATCAGCGCATTGAGTACGTGCGCCGATAGATCCGCCGGGTGTACTTCGGCGAGCGATCCGCCGCGTTTTCCGAGCGGGGTGCGCACGGCTTCGACGATAACTGCTTCGCGAGACATGGGATGTCCTTTCGTTGTGCCGCGATTGCGGCGTCAGAACCAGACGGGATCGAGATCCACGGTGAGGCGATCGAGGCTTGCAAGAAGATCGAGCTGTGCATCGATCTTCGGGAGTTCATACCGGCGGAAGTAGGCGGTTGCAGCACGCTTGCCCTCGTAGAAGGCTCCGTCCTTGCCGAACGACGCGAGGCTCTGCTCAAGCCAGATCCAGGAGAGGACGAGGTGACCGACCGCTTCCAAATAGATCGAGGCGTTGGCGAGGGCCACATCGGGCGAGGTACCATCCCAGATCGTATTGGTGACGTCTACTACACGGTCGAGGCGGTTTTTGATCTCGTTCGCGAATTCGGTTAGAGGTTCGTCTCCGATACTCGTCGCCTGATCGAGCGAGGCCCGGATCGTTGTGGTGAGAGCGGTGAGAGCCGCACCGTTCTCCATAATGACCTTGCGTCCGAGGAGATCGAGTCCCTGGATGCCGTGCGTGCCCTCATGGATCATGTTGAGCCGGTTGTCGCGGTAGAGCTGCTCCACGTTGTAGTCACGGGTGTAGCCGTATCCGCCATGCACCTGGATGGCGAGGTCGTTGGCGGCGAGGCACCACTGCGACGGCCAGCTCTTGGCGATGGGGGTTAGGACCTCGAGCAGAAGCCGGATGCGCTCTTTCTCTGCATCGTCCGGTGCGGTGTTCTGCCGGTCGACGAGGTCGGAGCAGTACAAGCCGAGCGCCAGGGATCCTTCTGCATAACTCTTCTGTGCGAGCAGCATCCGGCGCACGTCAGCGTGATCGATGATCGCGAGTTGGTCCGAGGCCGGATTCTTCGCTGTGACAGCCCTGCCCTGGAGTCGTTCGCGTGCATACTCGAGCGACTGGAGGTACCCGGTGTAGCCGAGGGCGGTGGCGATGAGACCGACGCCGATGCGAGCTTCATTCATCATGTGGAACATGTAGAAGAGCCCCTTGTGCGCCTCGCCCACGAGGTAGCCGACGGCGCCAGCATTCCCGCCAGGCGTGTGCTGTCCGTCACCGAAGTTCAATGCGGTGTTCGTTGTGCCGCGGAAACCCATCTTGTGGTTAAGGCCGGCGAGCATCACATCGTTGCGCTCATCGATGTCGCCCGCATCGTTCACAGTGTGCTTGGGAACGATGAAGAGGGAGATTCCTTTAACGCCGGCGGGGCCACCGGGGATCTTGGCGAGTACGAGATGCACGATGTTCTCACTGAGTTCGTGGTCTCCACCGGAGATCCACATTTTTCGTCCGAAGATGCGGTACGTGCCATCGTCTTGAGGTTCAGCACGCGTCTGGATGTCGGCGAGTGAGGACCCGGCATCTGGCTCTGACAGGCACATGGTGCCGAAAAAACGCCCTTCCAGCATGGGCAGCACCCATTTGTCGATCTGGTCCGCGCTACCGTGCGCGATGATCGCCGCCGCGTTCGCCTGCGTGAGGAAAGGGTAACCCGACGTCGATACGTTTGCTGCGGTAAAGATTGCCATGGAGGCGCGCGAGACGGATGTCGGAAGCTGGATGCCTCCGAACTGCTCGTCGAACGCTCCTGCGAAGAACCCAGACTGCGCGTACGCGGCCAGCGCCTCTCCGACTTCAGGGATCATCTCGACGCTGCCGTCAGGGAGCATATGGGGTTCGTGGGAGTCGACGGTCTTGTAGTGCGGTGCGAACTTCTCGGCGGCGATTTCCTCGCTGAGATCCAGGACGGCGTCGAAGGATTCACGGGAATGGTCGGCGAATCTTTCGCGTTCGGTGAGCGAAGCGACGTCTAGCCATTCGTAAAGGAGGAAGTCGAGGTCGCGCCGCGAGATTGTTGGATTGTTAGGCATTTTGACCCTCAGATCGAGACGCCGCCGTCGACCGGAAGGACGACGCCAGTGATGAAGCCGGATTCCTCAGCGGCGAGGAACTCGATCGCTCCTGCGATCTCGGCGGGATCCGCAAAGCGCGGGATTGGTCCGGTGAGTTCGGCGATGCGTTCCTCGGGGATCGACGCTGTCATGCGGGTGGCCGCTTGCGGTGAGATGGCATTGACAGTGATCCCGAATCCGGCAAGTTCCTTGGCAGCAGTCTTCGTGAAACCGATGATCCCGGCTTTGGCTGTGGCGTAGTTCGCTTGCCCAAAGTTGCCACGAAGTCCGGTGAAAGATGTGACGTTGATAATCCGGCCATAACCCTGCTCGCGCATCTGAGGAATGGCTGCTCGAGTGAAGCGGAATGTGCCGCCGGCGTGAACAGCGAGGACAGCCTCCCAGTCGTCATCGGTCAGCTTCCATAACACTCGGTCACGAAGAATGCCCGCGTTGTTTACGAGCACATCAACGCGGCCAGTGTGCTCGATCGCGGTTTGGATGACGCGTTCAGCATCCTCAGTGTTGGCGACATCTGCCTGAACGGGGATGCCACCGAACTCTGCGGCAGCAGCTTCGAGGACATCTCCGTCGAAATCGGCCATGACGACTTGTGCACCCGTCTGTGAGAAAGCGCGGGCCACCTCGAGTCCGATTCCGCGCGCTGCGCCGGTAATGACGGCGGTTCGTCCAGTGAAATCGAAGGCAATATTGCCCATGGTGTTCCTCTCCGGTGCACTGCTGTGTGCATGATGGTGCACTGCTTCGTACGTGATTGACCATACGACGTTTGGTATCTGACTAGCAACTTTATACGTGGCAAGTTGAACCGGTAGCGACATCTGTCGCGACTTCACCCAACTCGAGAGGGATTACTAAGTTCTTGGTTGACAACAAAGTCTTTGCCCCGCAAGCTGATCGGTGTCCGCAAGGTGGCGGATGACGCCGGCGGCGAGGCACACCCCGAGTGCCCGCCAGCCGATCCAAGGAAGGATCAATATTCGCATGGCTGAACAATCCACAGCGAACCCGACGACTGAGCCCGGCCAAGCCCGGCGAGTCTGGGTCTCCAGCTTTATTGGCGGAGCGATCGAGTTCTATGACTTCAGTATCTATTCGACGGCAGCTTCGCTCGTTTTTGCCGGTCTGTTCTTCAGCGGGTTACCCCCTGCGCTTGGGCTGGTTGCTTCATTTGGCACGCTAGCTGCTGGTTACGCCGCGCGACCCATCGGTGGCATTATCTTCGGCCACTTCGGCGACAAGATCGGCCGGAAGAAAACGCTGATCATCACGATCGTGGTGATGGGTGTTGCGACGTTCCTTGTCGGACTCTTGCCGACGACCGAGATGGTTGGCCCTGCCGCGGCAATGATGTTGATCGCTCTGCGACTCATCCAAGGTCTCGCCGTCGGTGGCGAGTGGGGCGGCGGTGTTGTACTGACGAGTGAGCACGCGCCGAAGGGGCGCCGTGCTCTGATGGGAACCGCAACGACGACGGGGTCGGCTGCGGGTCTTCTCCTTGGATTCGCCGCATTTGCCATTGTGATCCCCGCAACAGGAGACAACTTCATGACGTGGGGTTGGCGAATCCCGTTCCTCGTCACGATTGTCCTGTTCATCCTCGCCATTTACATGCGCTTGCGTGTGAAGGAGAGCGGGACCATGGTCAAGCGTCGGGCGGAGATTCTCGAGGCCGAGGCTGCAGGCCAGAAGTTCGAGAACCCGTTCGTCTCTGTGATGCGTACCAACTGGCGTTGGGTGATCATCGGCGCCTTGATCTTTACCGGGCCATTTTTGATTCAGAACCTCATGCTCACCTTCTGGGTTGCATACTCGGTTGGCACGAGCGGAGTACCGCAGGGCTCGATCATCAATGTCGGCATGATGGCGCTCGCTGCGTGTCTCGTGCTGCTTCCGGTGGCAGCGATAATCGCCGACAAGTATGGCCGACGCAAGGTCATCTTGTGGGGGATCGGGCTTCAGGTCATCAACTCGATACTCGTCGTGCCGATGCTGTCGTCTGGGTCGTTCGCGATGCTCACTGCGAGCTACGTGCTCACGTTCTCGATTCATGCGTTCATTCTCGGCCCGCTGACGGCGGTCTACGTGGAGCTGTTCCCGACGAAGAACCGCTACACGGGAGTTTCGGTCACCTACCAGCTGGCATCGCTCTTGGGAGGTGGCCTTGGCCCGCTCGTCGCACAGTCGCTGTTCGCCTCCGGAGTGAATGTTTGGCCGATCGCGTTGGGAGTAACTTTCCTTTGTGTCGTCGCGTTCCTCGCAACTCTTCTGGTGCGGCGAAAGGATGACGTCGACCTGCACGACATTGCTGAAGAGGGCGGAAGGGTCGTCGATGCAGTGCGCGTGCCCCGAGGCGTGTCTAACGCATAGTCGAAAAGCTACGGAAATTGAACGAAAGACCGTGTGTGCCGTTACGGCACACACGGTCTTTTTCTGAAAAGCGAAAGTGTTTGGGAGCAATGATGAATGACGAGATGAAGTCGAGCAGTTCTTTTGCAGGGCACACTGCGGTCATCACTGGAGCAAGCCGCGGCATCGGATTCGCGATCGCCCGCCGGCTCGTTGAGCAGGGAGCGCGTGTGTGCATCACAGCGCGCGGTGCCGAGGCTCTTGAGGCAGCGGTGAGTGTTCTGCCCGCAGGCACCGCTTTCGGCGTTGCAGGCAAGGCAGATGACCCCGAGCACCGTGCCGAGGTGTTCGAGCGGGTGCGTGCCGAGTTCGGTCCGCCGAGCATCCTGATCAACAACGCGGGTATCAATCCCGCCTACGGATCGCTCATGGATCTCGACCTGGGGCTCGCTCGTAAGATCACCGAAGTGAACCTGCTGGGCACGCTCGGCTGGATCCAGGAGGCAGTGCGCGCGGGTATCGGTTCGCAGGCTGACGCCTCGATCGTGAACATCGGCTCGATCTCTGGCGTCGCCCCCTCCGAGGGGATCGGATGGTACGGCGTGACCAAGGCCGCTATCGCGCACCTGACCGCCACGCTCGCGCTCGAACTCGCACCACGCGTGCGAGTGAATGGGATCGTGCCTGCCGTCGTCAAGACCGCGTTCGGTAAGCCTCTGTATGAGGGGCGCGAGGCAGAGGTTGCCGCAGAGTATCCGCTTGGACGACTGGGCGTTCCCGAAGACGTAGCGAACGCCGTGGCTTTTCTCGTGTCGAACGAATCTTCTTGGATTACCGGGCAGATGCTCACCCTCGATGGCGGATTAGTGCTTGCGGGTGGCCGTGCCTGACGAAGACCGCGACGAATGTCCCGCGTGAACACGACGGGGGTCCCTACTCACGCTTCGCGCTGATTGATTCACTGGATGTACAGCGGAATAGACGGGTGACGGAAGCCTGCACCGCATGAGTTGTGTCAGCAAAGGAATTCAATGATGAATGAAGATCTCATGCTCGATGAGAAGCTCTTCGGTCCGATCGATTTCGACCCAAGTGAGTTGCAGGGGCGTTACTTAGCGGAGCGCGATTTGCGGGTTCGGCCCGAGGGGAAAGCGCAGTACATTCCGACTGACAGCGGTCGATTCGGTTCGTACAGTGAGGACCCCTGGACACAGGAGATCGAGCGCGAACCTCTGCGTGACCACACTCAGGTCATCGTGGTCGGCGGCGGATTCGGTGGTCTTCTTCAGGGGGCTCGTCTCTTTGAACAGGGCATCAAAGACATTCGCACGATCGAGGTTGGTGGCGACTTTGGTGGCACCTGGTACTGGAACCGGTACCCCGGTGCGATGTGCGATATCGAGGCGCACGTCTATCTTCCGCTTTTGGAAGAACTCAACTATGCGCCCAAGCATCGTTACTCTTACGGGCCAGAGATGCTCGGGATCAGCCAGCGAATTGGTCGCGACTATGGCCTCTATGAGAAGGCGCTGTTTCAGACCTCGGTGAAGGATGCCACCTGGGATGAGGAAAACGCGCGTTGGATTGTGCGCACCGATCGGGGCGACGAAATTACCGCCGACATCCTTATCGTTGCCTGCGGCCGCCAGAGCTTGCCGAAATTGCCTGGTATCCCCGGTATTGAAGACTTCGAGGGGCACATTTTTCACTCCAGCCGGTGGGACTACGACTACACAGGCGGAGACTCTACCGGTGGGCTCCTCGGACTCATCGACAAAAAGGTCGGCGTGATCGGCACTGGAGCGACGGGGCTTCAAGTGGTTCCCGCCGTCGCCGAAGATGCACAGGAGCTCTTCGTATTTCAGCGCACACCGTCTACCGTCGGTGTGCGAGGGCAGCGCGAGACGTCGCCCGATTGGGCGGACAGATCCCAGCCAGGGTGGCAGCGTGCTCGCCGCGCGAACTTCCAGTCCCACTTCCAGTTCGGCACGCGCATTGGTGCGTCGGCGCCCGACGCGGACCTCGTGGGTGACGGATGGACGAAGACGTTCGAGGTGCTTTCTGAGCCGATCGAACATGTCGAAGGGCGGCTGGGGCGTATGCCCGACGCCGACGAGCTGAACGAACTCAACATCATTAATGACTATCGCGTGATGAACAACCTGCGCGCACGGATCGACGAGATCGTGACTGACCCCGTCACTGCGAACGCGCTCAAGCCGCACTACCGTTGGTGGTGCAAGCGCCCAGGGTGGCACGACGACTACCTCGAGTCATTCAACCGTGACAACGTCCACCTTGTCGACACGCATGGACAGGGCGTCGAAGCGTTCACCAAGAAGGGTGTCATTGTCGGGGGCAAGGAATACCCACTCGACTGCGTCATCATGGCCACCGGCTTCGAAGCGACCATCGAGTACACCCGACTTGCCGGCTTTGAGTTTCACGGGCGCGGCACCAGTCTGACCGATCACTGGCGCAATGCTGGCGTTCGCACCTTCCACGGGATGTCGACAGACAAGTTCCCGAACTTGTTCTTCATCGGTGGCAACCTGCAGACAGTCTCCGCGGTCAATGCGGTGCACCTCCTCGACGAGCAGGCGAAGTACGTCGCACATATCGTCACCAACTTCGTCGAGCGAGGCGCGCGCACGATTGAGCCGACGGCAGAGGCAGTCGACGCCTGGGTGCAGGAGATCCGCACGGCTCCTTCGAACAAGTCGCAGTTTGAGTTCTATCTCGAGTGCACGCCTGGCTATTACAACAACGACGGCAAGGCGGCCAGCATGGACGACCTGTTCACCGGCGGACGGTACGGCGGCGGGGCGCTTGCATACTACGAGCTGCTCGAGAACTGGTCAGACGGCACGCTCGAGGGTTTCGTCGCCGAAAAGTGATTCTTCTGGCCTCGATGCCTTTAGAGCGCGGAGCCAGAATGCGACGCCGAGACAATCGTCGCGGCGTCGTGGGGTCAGTAAGCCCTTATGCCCGGCACCGCAATGCGATTGCCTAGAAATAACGACCCGGCGGCGCCGGAAAGTAGTTCAAAGAGCACCACAACCAGATCAAAGAGGATCACTGTGACTAATACAAATACCCCTGTTGAGACAACGAGCGCAACCAGGACTGCTCTGGTTACGGGAGCAGCCAGCGGAATTGGGAAAGCTATTGCGGAACAGTTCGCTGCCGATGGCATCCATGTTGTCGCTCTCGACCGCTCCGAGTCGGTGCGCGAGATCGGCGCGACGCACTCACTCGTCGTTGATCTCGGTGACCGAGTAGATATCGATGCGGCACTCGCTGAACTCGAGGCGAAGGGCGTTCAGGTAGATATTTTGGTCAACTGCGCGGGTATCCAGCCGCAAGCGAGTAATCGCGGCAAGAACTACGTCGAAGACGTCACCGACGACGTGTGGGATCTCACGCTCGCAGTCAATCTCACGGCGCCATTCCGACTGTCACGCGCGTTCGTGCCAGGGATGAAGGCCCGCGGCTGGGGACGCATCATTAATATCGCATCGCGAGCAGGCCAGACTTACGTTGCTTCGACCACGACCGATTACAGCGCCAGCAAAGCGGGCCTCATCGGATTCACTCGCATGCTGGCAGGTGAAGTCAGCCAGTACGGCGTCACCGTCAATGCTGTGGCTCCGGGACGCATCTCTACTCCGCTTGCGAACGCGCAGTCCGAGGAATCTATTGCAGCAATGGTGGCGACAATCCCCGCGGGCAGAGTTGGCACGCCATCCGAGCTCGCTGCCACCGTGATCTTCCTTGCTTCCGAGCCTGCTGCCTACATCACCGGAGCGACCATCGCCGTCAACGGCGGCGCTTACATGCCCTGATTCGCCCACAACCTCGACAGTGCGACAGCGCTGAAGATCAATGGAGATCACGAATGACGAATAACACCATCCTCGATATCGGTAGTGATCGGCTTCGAGAGATTCGAGAAGTCGATCACGCTCGGCGAGACGCTCCGGATGCCGCCTTCATCGAGCAGATGCGCGAACGTTTTCCTAGCGAAGCGGAGTATGACCGGATGCTCACGCGCAAGGCCGAAAGCCGGGCTGATCCGCGACAGGCGCCGAGCACGCTCGAAGACTTGCGCGTGGCACTCGACGCCTTCCTCGACGCAAAAGTGAAAGGGCCGCACCGTGTTGACAACATGCGCTGGCTCTCCGGTGGCGCATCCAAACTGCAGGCTGCTTTCTCGCTCGAATGGAATGATCCTCTGGAGGGCCTAACCACCTCGCAGCTTGTGCTGCGGATGGAGCCACAGGAGTCGCTGAACGCCACGAGCCGTACTCGGGAGTATGAGCTGATCAACGCCCTCGGCAACTACCTCCCTGTGCCTCGCGCGTACTGGGTTGATGACGCCGCGGAGTTCTTTCCGCAGTCAACGTTGATCTATGCACTGGCTAGCGGTGTGAGTAAGCCTCACGCTGTGGAGGGGCGGCCCTCGGGCGTCGGCAGCGCGTTCGATTCAGAGCTTCGTGCTGAGATCGGCCCGCAGTTTGTCGCACACCTGGCGACGCTGCATTCGCTCGAAGCAGCGAGTCTCGATTTGCCGTCTTTCGATCTTCCCCGCGTTGGAACCACGGATACGGCGGTCTGGCAACTAAATCGCACGCGCCGGGTCTGGGAAGAAGACCGTGCTGAGGAATTCCCCCTGTGGGAGGTCGCCGCGAATTGGCTTGAGCGCAATGCCCCCGAACTTGACCGGGTGAGTGTGTTGCACGGAGATTACCGCACCGGCAATTTCCTCTTCGACGAGGACACCAAACAGATCACCACCTGGCTGGACTGGGAACGTGGGCACCTCGGTGATCGTCACCGTGATCTCGCCTGGGCAACGCTGCCTACCTTTGGAAACCTGGCCGAAGACGGTAAGACCGTACTTGTTGTGGGGCTGGTGCCGTATGACGAGTTCATTAGCGAGTATGAACGCCTCTCAGGGCTCACCGTGGATCCTGTGCGTCTGCGTTACTACCGGATCCTGAACACTTTCCAGCTCATTGCATCGACGCTCGGCACAGGCTCGCGTGTCATTCGCCTCGCTAAGTCTCACCAGGATGTGCTGTTGGCGTGGCTTGAGGGTGTTGTGTATTCGCTGGGCGAAGAGCTGCGCACATCAATCCTTGAGGAGAGCTGAAATGGCTGACCACACCCGCACCACGCTCGCCGCGGCCGCGCGCGCTATGCGCGATGTCATCATCCCTGCCGTGGATCCGAACGATCCGCTCGCTCTCGAACAGGCGAAGATTGTCGCTCAAGTTCTGGAATTCGTCGAACAACGTATCGATCATGTGCATGAGCGCGCTCGTTTTGAGCTCCTTCATTACCTGGCGCTTCTGCAAGAGATTCGTAGCGATGTCGCGGTGATTTCTCCCGCACTCGGCGCGGCAATTGAGCAAGAGCTGGAGGTTGCCGCTGTGATCGCGGCTGACGCGCGGGTGGGTACGCCGACTGTTGCGGATACGGCGCGATCGCTGGCGGAACTGGTCTCCGCGAGCGTGCGCTCCTCCCAAGGTGAAGCGTCCGGGTTGCGCATAGAGCTGGCAGTGCTGGACGCAGCGAAAGAGCTTCTCGACATGCAACGTGCGTGGTTCCTGCCGCAGGGATGGGAGAGCGACCCCGCTGTCGTCCCGTCGCTTGACGCTGCTTTCGCAGTTCGCCTGCAGTAGCAGTTTTGACAGACCAAAGAGAGAGAGGAATACTCAGTGATCACCGCAGAACATCTCGAATACCAGAACGGACCTGATGCCGACTACGACTGGGCGGAGACGTATTTCCTGCCCATCCCGGTGCCAGAGCACAACATACTCGCGCACGTCTACGTGGTCGTTCGTCCCGTTCTGGGCGTGATGACGAATGACATCTATTTCTACGGCTCGATGACAGACTCTCGCTCGCAGCTGCTGCATTACAACGTGCGCAACCAGCTCCCGGCGCCCGAGCGTTGGTCGCTTATCGACTCGCCGATGGGGCTGCGGATCGAGGCCACCAAGCCACCGCGGGAGTATCGGATCGACTATGTCGGCCCGGACGGCAATGAGATTCACGTGGATTGGATCGGTCTGCACGAGCCTTTCGACATCCATGACCCGGCGATGAGTCCGAACGCGGGCGGCACCGAGGAGGAGCGCGCTGCGAAGTCGAGCTCGGGGGAGGCCTACAAGGGGCACTACGACATGACCGGCCGAATCACGGGCACGATCAAGGTTCAGGGCAAGGAATTCCCCGTCGACAGTATCGAGCGCATGGACCGCTCGTGGGGGAAGCGTCCGGAGTCCGTCCGGCCGATGAACAGCATCAATGCGACTTTCGGCGAGGACCTCGCGTTCCACTTCCGGGCGCCTCGCGACGCGCAGGCACCAGCGCGACAGCGCACCGAGATCACCCACGGCTACGTCATCGATAAGGGTGAGTTCGTCGCCCTCTCACATGGCTCGTTCGAGGCCACCCGGTTCGGAATCATGTTGCTCACACTGGATTGCGAGGTCACGGATGTTCGTGGCCGTACATATCGGTTGCACGCCATGCCCAACGTCGGTGCGCCGTGGACCGCATATCCCGCGAACATCACGTGGAACGGCATGATGAAGTGGGTCTACGGCGAACGCGTCGGCTACGGCGTCGTGATGGAGAACAACCTCATCTCGGATCACACGACACGTTTCGGCGTGTGGCCGACAGACATGCCACAGGTCATCCGCGCATGAACGCCGACTTGCCGACGAGCGTGTTCGATCACGGCCGGCGAGTCAAGACCCTCGAGGGCGCGCACAATGTGCGTGACCTCGGGGGTCTGCCTGCGACGGGAGGGCGAACAGCGATCGGACGGGTGTTCCGTGGCGACTTTCCTGTGGCGCTCGTCACTGCAGGTAACGCTGCTGAGGCTGGCCTGCCGATCCGTACGATCGTCGATCTTCGTCGTCCCAGCGAAGCGGACTCGGAGCGCGTCGACGCGGAGCGTCTCGGCCTGGAGTACGTTTCCTCGAGCCTGGTGACCGACCAGGGCACGAGTTGGACCGCGGGATACTACGACTATCTGATCGATGGCCCCGATGAGATCGTCACGGCGGTCCGCGCAGTGATGGACGGCGCGGAGGATGGTGTGTACTTCCACTGCGCTGCCGGCAAGGATCGCACCGGCGTCATCGCTGCTCTTGTTCTGGACTTGCTCGGTGTCGCGCATCCGCTCATCGTCGAGGACTTCCTGCTGACCGATCACGGCATCGCTGGCATCCTCGAACGTCTGCGCACCGTGCCTGGCTACGATCGGGTGTTGTCCGGGCGAACCGTTGAACAGCACCGCCCGCAGCGACAGAAAATCGAAGCGCTGCTCGAATCCTTGGTCGAAGACTGGTCGGGCGCGGAAGGATGGCTACTCGCGCACGGTCTCGCGCAGGACGCCATCGATCGGTTCCGCTCGCTCATGATCGTGTCGGATCCGGCCTAAGCGAAACACCGGATGAAAGAGGCGGGGCCCGGGATGAATTTTCCCGGGCCCCGCCTCTCCTCGTCGTCAGCGGCTCGCGCACTCCTGCAGACCGGTCTGACGGTCGTGGTCGCTCACGCCATCGAGCGCGGTGTTCAGCTCGTCCAGAAACGCATCGGCATCCGCCCCGGCGGCCTCGGCCGACGATTTCCATTCGGTCAGGATGCTGTCGCCAACCTTGTCGCGGAACTCGTCTACAGTGTCTTCGCCCCAGATCGTGACGCTGCCGCCGTTCTCCAGCAGCACGTCGCAGATCTGCGCCTCGACTTCGAGGGTGGCTTCGGTGCTCCAATCGGTGAGGTTCTCGTAGGACGCGGTGATCGCCTCCCGCTGAGCGTCGGAGAAGTCGTCCCAGAGCGTCTTGTTAATCACGATGTACGACGCGATGTATGGGCCGGTGCCGGGGTCGGTGATATTTGTTGCGACCTCATTGAGTCCGAAAGAGGCGATGTTTTCGTATGCGAACGACGTGTATCCGTCGATGAGACCGCGCTCGATGGACTCGTACATGTCGGTAGCCGGGAGGGCGTGGACATTCGCGCCCCATTCCTGCACTGTGTTAGCGATGTAGCCAGCGGCACGTAGCTGCAGACCGTTGAGATCCTCCGGACCTTCGATCGGGTCGGTTGTTGCGATCGTGTTCTCGCCTGGCGTTATGACGGCCAGAAGATGAACCCCGTTGGCGGTGAACTCGTTCTGGAAAGCGGGGCTGGTGTCATAAAGGTCCGCGAGTGCCAGGGATGCGCTCGCCGAATCCGGTGCGATGAACGGAACGCCGAGGACCTGGCTCAACGGCATCTCCGCGGGCGTGTACGCGGCAGAGATCAGAGCGATATCAGTACGGCCGTCGGTGGCTCCGGCGAGGCCATCCGGTGCGCTGAGTAGAGAAGCGGACCAGAATGGCTCGACCTGCACTGCGTCGTCGGTAGAGGTCGCCAGCTCGTCGAACGACTGCTGCAGAGCTACGCTGATCGGTGCCGTTGGGCTGGCGTAGCTGGTGAACTTCAGCGAAAGCGGGGCGACGGCGCCATCAGATGGTGCTTCGACATCGCTGGCGCCGTTGGTGCTTGGGCTGCATCCTGCCAGTACGAGAACTGCGGAGGTGGCGGCTGCGCCGGCCCAGAGCAGGCGCTTGGCCGCGGAGGTGGACTGCATGGAGACTCCTTTGTCATGTTCGGGTGATGCGCCGAATAATTCGATGCATCGGCCCATAATACGTTATTTGGTGGTCGGACACCTACTTTTTTGATAACGTGGCTTCTGCGGCATCCACAAGGGTGCGCGTCTTGACCATCTGACCAGGGCGCATGCAAACCGCAACCGACTCGATGAGGAGTTCTCGGTGTCAAAAACAGCCAACAGCGCTACACCTGCGCCGGCGCACACGCTCGCCGGCGTGGCTCGCGCCCTGGAGCGCGCAACCCTCGTGGTTGAGCCGGTCTTGCGCACGATTGCCAGCATCGGAGTGCTCCTGCTCATGATCGCTACGGTGGTCGATGTCTCAATGCGCACTCTGGCGGGCCATGGGGTTCCTGGTGTGATCGAGATCACCGAAGTGCTCTTGGTGGTGACGGTATTCCTCGCGATGATGAGCTCAGGCAGAGACGGTCAGCACATTCGTGTGACGTTGCTCACCGATCGGTTGCCGGAAGCGGCGGCGAGACTTGTACGGTCGATCGGACTCGTGCTCTCTCTCATGATCGTGGGATGGCTCACTTGGGCCACGATCGACAAGGCGATCGTGTCACTGCGAACGGCCGAGTACCGGTTTGGTCTGATCAACGTACCGATCTGGCCCGCACGTGTCGCCATTCCGATCGGCCTCGTATGCCTGGCGATCGTCTTGATCTTCCTCCTCACTGCAGAGCTGTCCAAGTACTCGAGTGTCGTCGGCCGCGAGCGCGAGCCGTTCGAGGACCTGCTTGACGCCCCGATCACGAAGGATCTCGCATGACTCCCGAACTCGCGGCAGGACTGGCAGTTGCCGCACTCTTCGTCTTCATCGCACTCGAAATGCCGGTCGCCCTGTCGCTGATCAGCTCTGGAGTCGTCGGGTTGATCCTGATGGGTGCGAGCGGGAACATTGCCAGCGTGCTGGCATCCACGCCCTATACGTCCACCGCCAAGTACGCACTGTTCGTCATCCCGATGTATATCCTGCTCGGCTGTCTGATCGCCAACGCCGGCATCGGCCGCGCAATCTATCGCGCTGTGAACCATGTCATTGGTCATATTCCTGGCGGCCTTGCAGCCACCGCGGTCGGGGCCACCACGATGTTCTCGGGGATTTCTGGTTCCAGCGCCGCAGATGTTGCCGCCTTCGGGCGTATCTCGGTGCAGGAGATGGGCCGATACGGGTACAAGCGCGAGTATGCAGCCGCTGTCGTAGCAGCGGCTGGCGCATTCGCCGCGCTCATTCCGCCGTCGATCGCGATCGTTCTCTACGGAATTACCGCCGAGGTCAGCATTGCGGCTCTGATTTTTGCCGGCATTATCCCCGGGCTGTTGTCGTGTCTCATCCTGATGGCGTTCGTTATCGTGCGAGCGATGCGCGGGACGCGCACGAATGACCCGCGTTTCGGCGGAGCGAAGGCAGCGGCTCCTGTGAACGCGCGCAGCCTCGACGAGGCCTGGGACTCCACGGCGGAGATGCGTGCAGTCATGCGTACCGAGACGATCGTGGCTCCCCGCGAGCGGCGAGGCCTTGCCCATTTCGTTCACAGCGATGCCATGGGTGTCGTGTACGCGGTCGTGATCTTCGTGATCGTCGTCGGCGGGCTCTATGGGGGGTACTTCACCGCCACCGAGGCTGGCGCACTCGGGGCAGTGGCTGCCCTGATCATCATGGTCGTCGAGGTGAAGAAGAAGCGTGCCTCGATCTTCAAGGTGTTCGCGGTCTCGATGCGCGAGACGGTCGGCGTCGTCGGCATGATCTTCCTGTTGATCGTCGGCGGCGCGATGTTCGGCTACATGCTTACGCTCTCGGGTCTGCCCCGTGCGCTCACGACGTGGGCCGGGGATCTCGAGGTTCCGCCCATCCTCGTCATCGCCATGCTGCTGCTCATCCTGTTGCCGCTCGGTGCGGTACTCGATGGCCTCACGGCAATGCTGATCACTGTGCCATTGATGAGCCCGATCGTGCTCACGCTCGGATTCGACCCGATCTGGTTCGGCATCCTGGTTCTGAAGATGATCGAAATCGGCCTGATCACGCCGCCGATCGGCATCAACGCATTCGTCATATCTTCGGCGACCGGCATCCGCGCCGAGAGCGTATTCCGCTACCTCACGCCGTTCGTGTTGCTCGATCTCACCCTCACAGCCGTGTACTTCCTGGTGCCGGACATCATTCTGTGGCTCCCGCGGGTGGCCGGCCTCCTCTAGTGATTGAGACGCTGACAGGATTCGCGGTTGTCGTCCTCGCGGTTGTCGTCGGCTACATTCTCGGACGGAGCGACGTGCTCGGGCCGCATGCGGCCCGAGTTCTCGCCCGGCTCACGTTCTACGTCCTGGCACCGTTCCTACTGTTCGTGGTTCTGTCTCAGGCAAACACCGAACTGCTGTTCTCCTCGCTACTTCCGGTCTCGGCGCTTGCCGCCATCTTCGTGATGCTGGTCTACCTCCTTGTCGCAAAGCTGCTGTGGCGGCGGTCCGCGAGTGAGGCGGTGATCGGCGCGTTGGCGACCGGGTTTGTGAACTCGAACAACATCGGACTCCCGCTCTCGCTCTATCTGCTGGGCAGCGCCGCGTATCCGGCACCGGTGATCCTGTTTCAAGTGCTGATCCTCACACCGATCTCGCTGTTCCTGCTGGAGGCGACGGCGGGAAATCGGGTGTCTCTGGCGCGGATCGTACGGCGATCGCTGACGAATCCGATCGTGCTCAGCTCGATTCTCGGCGTGCTGGTCTCCCTATCGGGGCTGCCATTGCCGGCGCTTGCTCTCGAGCCAGCGACGTTGCTCGCCGACGCGTGCGTTCCGGTTCTACTCATCAGCTACGGACTCTCGCTCTCCGGTCAACGGCTCCTCGGAGACGTTGACCGCCGATCCGATGTCGTCCTGGCCACGGTTCTCAAGCTTCTCGTGATGCCCGTCGCCGCTTGGGTGCTGGCCGGACCGATGCTGGGACTTCCTGATGCCGAGGTGTTCATTGTGGTGGTGCTTGCCGCACTCCCGTCCGCACAGAACGTGTTCAACTATGCCCAGAACTACGGCGTTGGCGTCGGCGTCGCACGTGACACGATCCTGCTCACGACGATCGGATGTCTTCCCGTGCTGCTGGTGGCGAATCTGTTGCTGTCTTAACCGGGACAGTTGTCGCGATGATAGATGGGCATAAAAGTATATGGTTGACTACATAACTCGCAGATGCGGAAGGACCCCACAATGACAGATTCAAGCCCTCGCGAACTCACTCACTTCATCGGTGGCAAGCACGTCTCCGGAACCTCTGGTCGCTTCAGCGACGTCTTCGATCCGAGCACCGGTGAGGTACAGGCGCGGGTGCCGCTGGCGAGCACGGAGGAGATGGCAGCGGCGATCGCGAACGCGGAAGAGGCTCAGGTTGGGTGGGGTGCGACGAACCCGCAGAAGCGTGCCCGCGTGCTGATGAAGTTCGTCGAACTCATCAACAAGGATGCTCTCGAGTTGGCCAAGACGCTTTCTCGCGAGCACGGCAAGACGGTCGATGATGCCAAGGGCGACATCCAGCGCGGTGTCGAGGTCGTCGAGTTCGCCATCGGCGCCCCGCACCTACTCAAGGGCGAGTACTCGAGCGCGGCCGGCACTGGGATCGATGTCTATTCGATGCGTCAGCCACTCGGCGTCGTGGCGGGTATTACCCCGTTCAACTTCCCGGCCATGATCCCGCTGTGGAAGATGGGTCCGGCGCTCGCGGCCGGTAACTCCTTCATCCTCAAGCCGAGCGAGCGCGACCCCTCTGTGCCGTTGCGCATCGCGGAACTTTTCCTCGAGGCAGGTCTGCCAGCTGGCGTGCTGAACGTCGTCAACGGCGACAAGGAAGCCGTCGACGCGATCTTGCACGATGACCGCGTCAAGGCTGTCGGGTTCGTGGGTTCGACGCCGATCGCGCAGTACATCTACGAGACCGCCGCTCAGAACGGCAAGCGCGCTCAGTGCTTCGGCGGGGCGAAGAACCACATGATCGTGATGCCCGACGCTGACCTCGACCAGGTTGCCGACGCTCTGATCGGCGCAGGCTATGGTTCGGCGGGCGAGCGGTGCATGGCGATCTCGGTCGCGGTCCCGGTCGGCAAGGAGACCGGTGACGCGCTCGCCGCGAAGCTCACCGAGCGTGTCAAAGCGCTCAGGATCGGCCCGGCCCTCGCCGAAAGCGTCGACTACGGGCCTCTCATCACGGCCGAGGCACTCCAGCGCGTCGAGGGCTACATCCAGACGGGCATCGACGAGGGCGCGACGCTGCTCGCCGATGGTCGCGGCTACACGGTCGAGGGGTATGAGAACGGGTTCTACCTCGGCCCGACACTCTTCGACAATGTGTCGACCGACATGACGGTGTACAAGGAAGAGGTCTTCGGGCCTGTGCTGTTCATCGCACGCGCCGACGACTACGAGCAGGCGCTCGCGATGGCGAGCGATCACGAGTTCGGCAACGGCGTCTCGATCTTCACACGCGACGGCGACGCCGCCCGTGACTTCTCCGCACGGGTGAATGTGGGCATGGTCGGCGTCAACGTGCCGATCCCCGTGCCGATCGCATACCACACGTTCGGCGGGTGGAAGAAGTCCGGTTTCGGTGATCTGAACCAGCACGGCCCTGATGCCTTCCGTTTCTACACGAAGACGAAGACGGTCACGAGCCGTTGGCTGTCGCACGACCTCAAGGAAGGCGCGAGCTTCGTCATCCCGACGATGCACTGACTGCCATGTCGAGCACGATCATTGAGGAGCGCGCCGCACTCGTCGGCGCCGTCCGCGACTTCGCCGAGACCGAACTCGTCCCGTACGCCGCGAAGTGGGATGCCGAGAAATACTTCCCGGTCGACACGTTGCGCAAGGCAGGCGAGATGGGTCTCGGCGGCATCTACGTCCGCGAAGACGTCGGCGGATCCGGGCTCTCGCGCTCGGATGCGGTCGCGATTTTCGAGGAGCTGGCGAAGGGCGACACGACTATCGCCGCCTACATCTCTATTCACAACATGGTCGCGTGGATGATCGATACGTTCGGTGACGACGCGCAGCGGGAGCGCTGGGTCCCCGGGCTCGCTGAGATGTCTGCGCTGGGTAGTTACTGTCTCACCGAACCGGGCGTGGGTTCCGACGCTGCGGCGATCACGACCTCCGCGATCCGCGACGGCGACGAGTATGTCATCAACGGTGTGAAGCAGTTCATCTCTGGCGCCGGCTCTTCTGCGGTGTACATCGTGATGGCTCGCACCGGCGCCCCGGGTTCACGCGGCATCAGCGCGATCGTGGTTCCCGACGGGACGCCGGGTCTGGGCTTCGGTCCGAACGAGGAGAAGATGGGCTGGAACGCACAGCCCACCCGTCAGGTGTTCTTCGACAACGTCCGCGTGCCGATCACCCATCGGCTCGGCGAGGAGGGCGACGGCTTCGGCATCGCCATGAAAGGCCTCAATGGCGGGCGAGTGAACATGGGCGCCTGCTCGCTGGGAGGCGCCCAGTGGGCGTTGGACCGCGCGACGAGGTACGTGCAGGAGCGTCACGCTTTTGGTGGTCCCCTCTCCGATAACCAGTCGATCGTGTTCACGCTCGCCGACATGGAGACCGAACTGCAAGCAGCACGCGCGCTGCTCCAGCGCGCGGCGGAGAAGATGGATGAGGGCGCCCCTGACGTGGCAGTGGCGTGCGCGCTCGCGAAGCGATTCGCGACCGACGTGGCATCCTCCGCGGCCAATGCGGCCCTCCAACTCCACGGTGGCTACGGCTACCTCAAGGAGTACGGCATCGAACGCGTCGTGCGCGACCTGCGTGTGCACCAGATCCTGGAAGGCAGCAACGAGATCATGCGACTCATCGTCGGACGTGAGCTTCTGGCGGCGGCACGATGAGCGACGTCGCCGAACATGACGTGCTCTTCGAGCAGCGCGGACGGCTCGGACTGATCACGCTCAACCGTCCAAAGGCCATCAACGCCCTGAACCATGCAATGGTCATCGCGATGAGTGACGCGCTCACCCGCTGGGCTCAGGACGATTCGATCCAGACGATCGCGATCGGAGGAGCAGGCGAGCGCGGCCTCTGCGCCGGCGGCGACATCGTGAGCCTGTACGAGGACGCACTGTCTGGCGACGGCTCCGCCTCCGCACGGTTCTGGTACGACGAGTACCGTCTCAACGCACAGATCGCACGTTACGCGAAGCCTGTCGTTGCGATTCAGGACGGTATCGTGTTGGGTGGCGGCATCGGGATATCGGCCCATGCTTCGCATCGGATCGTCACCGAGCGCAGCAGGCTCGGGCTGCCAGAGGTCGGCATCGGCTTCGTTCCCGATGTCGGTGCCACCTGGCTCCTGTCCCACGCGCCGGGCGAACTCGGCACCTTCGTCGCGCTGACTGCCGGCTCTGTGGGTGCGGCGGACGCGATCATGATCGGCCTCAGCGACGACTTCATCCCATCCTCCAAGATCCCGAAACTCCTGAAGGCGCTGGAAACGACGGATGCGGCCGAAGCAATCCTGCTGCTCGCAGAGGATCCGGAGGCGGCGCCGCTCGCCGCGACTCGCCCGTGGATCGACCATGCGTTCTCTGCACAGGGCGTCGCGGAGATCGTGGGACGTCTGCGCACTGTCGGCGATCCAGAGGCGGAACGAGCCGCCGACGCCATCGATGGCAAGTCGCCGCTCGCGCTCGCGGTCACACTCGAGTCACTCCGCCGAGCCTCAGCGCTGACAAGCCTCGAGCACGCGCTCGATCAGGAGTATCGGGTGTCTCGTCGTGCACATGCCGCACCCGACTTCGCCGAGGGTGTGCGTGCACAGGTGATCGACAAGGATCGCAATCCGATATGGGACGCATCCAAGGCCCTGTCAGCAGACGCCATCGACGCCTACTTCCTGCCACTCGGCGACCATGAACTCGGGCTGGCTCCTGCCAGCGTCCACTGAAAGAGAGCATCAGTCATGACCAGCATCGCATTCCTCGGCCTCGGGCACATGGGCGGCCCGATGGCCGCTAACCTCGCCACCGCAGGTCACCGCGTCATCGGGTTCGATCCGATACCGACGGCACTCGACACCGCGAGGGAGAACGGCATCGAGATCGCCGTGGACTCCATCACCGCGGTCGCGGACGTCGACATCGTGATCACCATGCTGCCCACGGGCGGACACGTGATCGCCGCCTACCAGGGTGACGGCGAGAACACCGGTCTGCTCGCCGCGGCGAAGCCGGGAACACTGTTCATCGACTGCTCGACGATCGCCGTCGACGAAGCACGCACGGCGCACGACCTCGCGCTCGCGGCCGGCCACCGGGCGGCAGACGCTCCCGTGTCCGGGGGAGTCGTCGGCGCGGAGAAGGGCAGCCTCGCGTTCATGGTGGGCGCGAGCGAGGAAGACTTCGAATCCGCACGGCCCATCCTGGAAGTTATGGGTGGACGCATCGTGCACTGCGGTGGCTCGGGGCTGGGGCAAGCGGCAAAGGTCTGCAACAACATGATCCTCGGGATCACACAGATCGCGGTCGCCGAGGCCTTCGTGCTCGGCGAGCGACTCGGGCTCAGCCATCAGGCGCTGTTCGATGTCGCATCCAACGCCTCCGGGCAATGTTGGGCGCTGACGACAAACTGCCCTGTTCCCGGCCCCGTGGCAACGAGCCCGGCGAACAACGACTACGAGCCCGGGTTCGCCGGCGCTCTGATGTCGAAGGATCTCGGTCTGGCGGAATCGGCCATCGAGTTGACCGGTGTCGATGCGCAACTCGGCCGCCACGCGCGTGAGATATACCAGGCGTATGCCGACGGCGATGGCGCGCGCAAGGACTTCTCCGGAATCATCAACACGATCCGCGCACAGAGCGCGGACGCCCGACAGGAGCAACTGTGAGCGACTACGAAACGATCATCACCGAGACCAAAGGCCGCGTCGGCTGGATCACGCTGAACCGTCCCGAGGCGCTCAACGCGCTGAACGCGAAGCTCATCAGCGAGGTCGTCGCAGCCGGAAAGGCCTTCGATGACGATCCCGCCATTGGCGCGATCGTGATCACCGGTTCCGCCAAGGCCTTCGCCGCCGGTGCAGACATCAAGGAGATGGCGGACAAGGGATACATCGACATGTATCTCAACGATCCTTTCGCCGACTGGAACGACTTCGGTCGGCTGCGCACCCCGGTGGTGGCTGCCGTCGCAGGATACGCGCTCGGTGGCGGATGCGAGCTCGCGATGATGGCGGACATCATCCTCGCCGCCGACACCGCGAAGTTCGGTCAACCAGAGATCAACCTCGGAGTCATCCCCGGTATCGGCGGCACCCAGCGACTGCCTCGTGCGATCGGCAAGTACAAGGCTGCTGAGCTGGTGCTCACCGGACGCCTCATGGGCGCCGAGGAAGCCGAGCGGTCAGGACTCGTGTCACGAGTCGTCCCTGCCGATGAACTGCCCGACGAAGCAGCGAAAGTCGCTGAGACGATCGCATCGAAGTCGCTCCCGGTCGTCTATGCGGCGAAGGCAGCATTGCAGGCCGCGCAGGAGACCACCCTCGCTGAGGGGATGCGATTCGAGAGGCAGGCCTTCGCGGCGACGTTCGCTCTGGACGACCAGACCGAGGGGATGGCCGCCTTCCGTGAAAAGCGGGCGCCGGTCTTCACGCACCGCTGAGCACCTGATGTTGTGCGCCCACTAGGCGTACAGCATCAGAGCGGGTCAGGTGGCTGCACCGGGTGGACCTACTCGCCGCAGAGTCGATTGAGGCCATTGCCGGGTGGGGTGCTTGAGCGGCTTCACCTCTAGCGCTTCCAGTTGGGGTGCGAGAGACTGGTCGGGAACTCAGAATTGTGACCGTCGATATGGCAGTGCGAGAGTCTGGATCCGTGCCCACATTTTGCGTCAAACTGAACAAGAACCAACCCCGCTGAGACGGGCTGAGACCAGATCTTCCGAGTCCTGAAACCGCGTAGATCCGGGGTTCTGACTGATTCGGGTCGAGACCGGATTCGAAAGATGGGGTTCAAATCCCTCCGTCTCCGCCATTAAATCCCTGGTCAGAAGCTATTTTCTAAAGACTCTGCGCTCGGTTTGCGTCAAATTGCCCACTAGATTGTGGGCAGAAGGTCTCCGATTCGCCTGGCGGCCACGCATGAAAGCCCTGTTCACGTGCCTTTTCGCCTTGGCATGGCGCGAGGAGACGGAGGGGCTTTGTCTCTCGGTCTCCTCACCGTCTCTCATCGGATTCAAAACACGCCCCCAAGACTCCTCGCAGCCTTGGTGCCAACCAGGCAGGCGGCAGACCCATGCCCGAGCAGGCGTGTCGTTCAAACGTGGGGCGTCGAGTAGGTCACGGAACTCGGTAGCGTAACGCCTGGGCACAAGACGTCCTTCCAGGCAGACCCCAAGCAAGCTAGATCAGATGTCGCCCAACCGTGCGGCAGTCCCTTCAGGCGTTTTTGCTTTGGCACGTTCCGTGCGTCGCTGCGATGGATAGTGCGCCACCTGCACCTCGTGCATAATTGCAGACCGTGCAATAATGCTTGCGTGCAACAATCCGAAGGGCTGAGAGCCCGCAAACAGCGGCAAACGCGCGATGCGATCCATCGTGCGGCCGTGGACCTGGCCTTCGAACTCGGGCCAGACGCGGCGACGGTCGCCGAGATCAGCGCGCGCGTTGACATCTCGCCGCGCACGTTCTTCAATTACTACCCGACCAAAGAAGATGCGTTCGTCGGCCTGCACGAGGGGCTGCCGAGTGACGACGAACTCGACATGCTGCGCTCCGGAACATCCGACGATCTCATCGGCGACATTCTGACGCTCATGCTCGGAGTCTTCACACCCAGCGACGAAACGCTCCTTGAGCAGCGCAGGGCGCTTATGGCGGAGCATCCGCAGCTTATTCAGCGGCAGTGGGCGCGAATGGTTGGCGTTGAGCAGCGCATCGCCGGAGTGGTTGCAGAGCGAATGCGAGCCGGGGGTGCCTTCACCACCGTGTCCGACATCGACGATGCGGCACGTGCGCTGGTTGTGACCTGCAACGCGGTGCTTCGTCTGAGCATCCGCAAGATCATCGCCGACCACACCTCGGCCGCTGACATCCGGCCGCAGGTCGATGAGAGTCTGCGCATCCTTCGAGAGGTACTGCGTACGCTGCCATGACCGCTTCCTCGACCGCCCCACGGCCCCGCTCTCACGAGTCGCGCAGGGGTATCATCCTGCTCTTCATCGGGTTGGTGCTGGCGATGCTGCTCGCCTCGCTCAGCCAGACGGTGCTCAGTGCCGCGATGCCCACGATGGTGGGTGAGCTCGGCGGGGTCGACCAGATGCTGTGGGTGATGACCGCCTACATCCTTGCATCGACCATCATGATGCCGATCTACGGCAAGATGAGCGACTTGATCGGCCGCAAGGGGCCGATGATCTTCGCGATCGTGACGTTCATGGCAGGCTCCGTCATCGGTGCGCTCGCCCCCGACATGACTGTGCTCATCGCCGGACGAATCGTGCAGGGGGTCGGCGGCGGCGGACTCATCATCCTGTCGCAGGCGATCATCGCCGATGTCGTCCCGGCGCGCGAGCGCGGTAAGTACATGGGAATCATGGGCGCGGTCTTCGCCGTGTCATCGGTGGCCGGCCCACTCCTTGGCGGCTGGCTGACCGAAGAGGTCAACTGGCGCTGGACCTTCTGGCTCAACATCCCACTCGGCGCTCTCGCGCTCGTGGCCGCGATCGTCTTGCTGCATCTGCCGAAGGGCACGACCGCGAAGCCAAAGATCGATGTGTTCGGCATGATGACGCTTGCAGTGGCGACGGCCAGCCTGATCCTGGTCGCATCCTGGGGCGGCAATGACTACGAATGGACGTCGCCGGTCATTTTATCGCTCATCGCGTCAACCGTTGTCTTCGCCGTGCTGTTCGTTTTCGTGGAGCGGCGTGCTGCCGAGCCGATCATGCCCCTAGGTTTGTTTCGGCACCGCAACTTCAATCTCGCCACCGCAGCGGGCTTGCTGATCGGCGTCGCGATGTTCGGAGCGATCGGGTACCTGCCGACCTATCTGCAGATGACATTTGGGGCGGATGCCACGACGGCCGGCATGCTCATGGTGCCGATGATGGGCATGATGCTGGTCAGCTCCCTCCTCAGTGGTTGGCTTGTGAGCAAGTACGGGCGCTACAAGTGGATGCCGATTGTCGGGGCGGCGCTGGTCGCGCTCGGGCTCGTGCTGCTGGGCACGATGACCCCAGAGACTCCGCTGTGGCGGTTCTGCGTCGATGTGGGCTTGTTGGGACTGGGGCTCGGCGTCAACATGCAGATCCTTGTGCTGATCGTGCAGAACACATTCCCGAACAGGGTGGTGGGTACTGCGACCGCGGCGAACAATTTCTTCCGTCAGATCGGTGCGTCGCTGGGCAGCGCTGTGATCGGGAGCCTGTTCGCCCTGCGCCTGGTAGACATCATCGGAGAACGGCTTCCCTCCGGTGGCACGGCGCAGGTCGGCGACATCGCCTCGCTCACCCCCCACAGCGTGCTGGAGTTGCCAGCATCCGTGCACGACATCGTGGTGCACGGATACAACGATGCGCTCACTCCGCTTCTGCTTGGTATGGCACCACTCGCGGTTGTCGCGGTCGTGCTGCTGTGCTTCATCAAGGAAGTGCCGCTGAAGACGACAGTTGAGCGCGACATCGTCCCTGACTCTGTCAGCGAGGGACACCTCATCATTGAGCACGATAGCGACTCAGTGAACGACGCCCGCTGAGGCTTCCCGGCCCTCATGACATGAGCAGCGCTTCCCGGGCGAGTTGCTTGTTGCACGCTGGCGTTCTAAGTGCGGTCGGCCCTATCGGTAGTGGAGAGCAATCGGCCATTCGGAGAGGTAATCGACGGTCGCGAATCGTGCCCACTTTTTGCGTCAAGTTAAACAAGGACGAACCAGGCGCGATCGGGGCCGGCGGGTCTCGCAAAGGGGTGTAGGTCAAATGCCGGGTGAACAACGAGGCCGTCACCGACCTGTACTTACGACTGGGGCTAGCGATCGGGGAGTTCTGAAGCTCTCGCACGGGAACCGAACTCTGGCTAGCAGCGAGGCGAGCCTGAGTAGCTCTCCGCAATGACCTCGTCGATGCGGTCCGGCCACGGGTGCGAGTCGGCGTAGTGGGTGCCCATTCTCGAGAGGAACCTTTGCGAACGCGACCGTTCGACCAGACTGCGTCCAGTCGCCAGTACTGAGCCGTCCCTAGTCACCGTGATCGTGCGCGAGATATCCGCGGGAGAACGCTGCGGCGACCGCGGCCGCGCGATCGTTCACCCCGAGCTTCGCGAAGGCGTGCAGCAGATGCGTCTTGATAGTCGCTTCGCTGACGAACAGCCGACGCGCGGCCTCGCGGTTGGTCGAGCCTCGCGCAATCAGGTCGAGCACCTCCACCTCCCGCTGCGAGAGGTTGCCCGACGATGGGCGGCGCATCCGCCCGAGGAGCCGGGCGGCGACCGTCGGCGCCAGCGTCGTTTGGCCCTGTGCGGCTGCCTCCGTCGCTCGGAATAGCTCCTCTCGAGGAGAGTCCTTTAGGAGATATCCCGTGGCGCCGGCCTCGATGGCTGCAACGACGTCGCTGTCGGTGTCGTACGTTGTAAGGACCAGAATGCGGGACGGAATGCCGCGCTGGGCGAGAGCGCGGATCGCGCTCACCCCGTCGCTTCCCGGCATCCGCAGGTCCATGATGATCACGTCGGGCCGGAGCGCCGCCGCCTTGGCGATTGCCTCCGTGCCGTTACTGGCTTCCCCGATGACTTCGAAGCGTGGGTCCGCGGTGTACATGCCACGGAGCCCGTCACGGACTACCGGGTGATCGTCCACGAGCAGCAGTGAGATCATTGTGTCCCTCCCACGGGTGTGGCCGGGACCGTCGCTGACAGAGCGGTTCCGGCACCGGGCTCAGACTCGATCACGACTTGACCGGCCAATCGTCGAACTCGCTGGCGCATTGCTGTGAGTCCGAACCCGCCATCCTTGGATATCGCGGTGCGCGCCAGATCTGGCGCGAAACCCACACCGTCGTCGCGCACATCGAGGGTCACGAGGTCTTCCATGTATGACAGCGTCAAACCAACGCGACCGGCCTTCGCATGCTTGGCGACGTTGGTGAGCGCCTCCTGTGCTGTTCTCAGCAGCGTCGCCTCCACATCGGTGTGCAGCGGGCGGGCATCTCCGGTGACGGTGAACACGGCATCAACAAGATGTGACTCCGCCCACCGCCGGGTCACTTCCCCGATGGCTTCGGGCAGCAGCGCGTGGGCGAGTGCGTCCGGTTCGACGGCATGGATGGTGCGACGCGCATCGGTGAGGCTCTCGCGGGCCAGCGCTAAGGCGTTCGTCAGGTGCCGGCGCGCTGCGGGCGCGTCGCCCATGGTCTGCTCGGCAGCCTGCAGCTGGGTGAGGATACCGGCGAGGCTCTGAGCGAGGGTGTCATGGAGGTCGCCGGCGATTCGCTGCCGCTCGTCGAGGATTCCCGCTTCGCGGGCCTGCACCAGCAGCTGTGCGTGCAGGCCTGCGTTCTCCTCCAGCGCACCCTCGAGCTTGGCGTTGGCGTCGTGGAGCAGCGCGAGGACTTGCTTTTGCTTTCGACCGGTCACGTCGGTGGACGCGGCGAAATAGAACGACGTCCCGGCGAGCACACCGGTCACCGCGCTGATCGTCACCCACACTCCCCAGCGCCCTTCGGCGATGTTGTCCCATCCGCCCACGTATGACACGGCCATGATGATCGAAGTAGCCGCGACGCCGACGTATCGCCAGGGTCCGGCAAGGAGGAGGAACGCGTGGATGTAGCCCACGAACGCGAAAACCCCGTACCAGGGGGACAGCACCACCAGGGCAGCAGCCGTGATCATCAGCCCTGTGTAGGAGACGGCGATCAGAGTTCCGTTTCGCCGGTCCCCCTGTGCGCGCGAGAACACCGAGAGCCACACCGTGGTCACGAGCGTGAGGCCGAGTATCGCGGGGAGGGCGACCCGTTCCCCCTGCCCGATCTGTAACAGGGTTAGGACGGTGCTGATCGCCAGCAAGGCGTACGGGAGCACGGAATAGAACACGCTCTCGCGACGCTCGGCTCGCGCGATCTCCTCACGTAGCTCTGTCTCGATGCTCATTTCCTACTCCCATCGGAAGAACCGGGCGGCCGTTCCTCCTGCGATGATCGACCAACCCAGCAGAACGGCGAGGTGGAGTAGCGAAGGCCAGTTTCCGGCCGTGGCGTCTTGCAATGATTGCACGCCCGCCCCGATAGGGGTGTAGTCGGAGATTGCTCGCAGCACGTCGCTCATTGATTCGCGCGGAATCCATAGCCCGGCGAAGAAGGCCAGCGGGAAGAACAGCACCAGGCCGATCGCGCTTGCGCTTGACCCGCTCGGTGCGAGTGCGGCGATGAGCAGCCCTGTCGAGAGGAGCGCGACGGCGGTTAGCCCAACCGCAGTGACGTACGCGAGGACGTTGCCAGGGAGTTCCACCGCGAACGCCAGCCGCCCGACGGCTAGGACGATCATCACCGTAGTTAGTGATAGCACCGCAAACAGGATGAGCATCGCGCCCAGCAAACTCCCGGGGCTCACCGGGGTCGTCCGCATTCGCCGCAGAATCCCCTTCTCACGGTAACCAGCGAATTGTTGCGGCAGGCTGTAGACGGCCAGGATACTGATTCCCACCGCGACGAGGATCGGCGCGTAGAGGTCGATGACACGGAGCCCGCCGAGTTCCGCATTGGGCTCGCGGAATGACGGGATCGCTCCGAAGACCACCAGCAGAAGGGGCGGGACGGCTAGCGCGAACGTCCACGTCATCGGGTCGCGGAAGAATAGCTTTGTCTCTGTGTTCGTGAGTTGCAGGAGTGCAGACATCATCAATTCCTGTCGTTGAGGGAGCGGCCGGTGAGGCTGACGAACGCGTCTTCGAGCGTGGTCTGTTCCAAGCGCAGGTCGGTTGCGGTGACATGGTGGCGGTCGAGTTCCTTCGTCACCGCGAGGAGGAGCTCCCCGGTGCCGGTGACCTCGAGGAAGCCGCCGGACGCCTGGACGGATATGACTTCGGGAACGGCGATCAGAAGGGCGGTGTCGATCGGTGCGGACGGTCGGAACCGGAGCTGCTGTCGGTCCTCGCTCTGTCGGATAAGTCCTGCCGGCGTGTCGAGGGCCACAAGGTTTCCTCCATCAATCACCGCCAGCCGGTCGCAGAGGCGTTCAACCTCCTCCATAAAGTGGGAGACGAGCACCACTGTGACACCGCGAGCTCGAACGTTCTCGATGAGATCCCATACGTCGCGACGCGCCTGCGGGTCGAGCCCGGTGGTCAGCTCGTCGAGGATGACGACCTTCGGATTACCGATCAACGCGAGCGCTATGGAGAGGCGTTGTTTCTGCCCGCCGGATAAATGCCGATACTGTACTCGGACCTTGTCCGAGAGCCCGAGGGGGCCGATCAGCTCACGCCAGTCCAGCGGTTCGCGATAAAAGGAGCCGTAGAGTTCAAGCGCCTCACCGACCTTGAGCTTGCCGGGTAGCTCGCTCTGCTGCAGTTGGACGCCCAGCACCTGCGGTAGCCCGCGCCGGTCACGTTGCGGATCGAGCCCGGCGATCTGGATGGTTCCGCTTTCGGGAATGCGGAGACCTGCGATGCTCTCCACGAGAGTGCTCTTCCCCGCCCCGTTGGGCCCGAGGATACCGAAGATTTCGCTTTCCTCGACGTCGAATCCGACGCCGTCCAGCACTGTGCGGTCGCCATAGCGTTTGACCAGGTCTCGTACCTCGATGATTGCCATTGCTCCAGCCTCACAGCGGCGCCAGCGCGATGAATCACCCGTGCGGCCGTCTTACGACGATATTTGGTGGATGCGGTGATCCACCGATCAGTTGATGCGTCGTCGAGCGTCTACGCGTAGGGAGAAGTCCCAAACAGCGACCACTCATCGCGGACTTCGCCACCGCACCGCTCCCGACACCGACGACAACGGCCCCCCCGATTGGATAGCAACGGCAAACCGCGCCGCAAGCCCCTCGAAGCGGTCCGCTGCGGGTTCCCATCGGCCGCCCAAGACTACGAGGAGAACCTCAACCTCGCGAAGATCCTCATCGACGACGAAATTGAACCGCCCCAGGTTTGATTCCGCACCTATGCGGAGAGCGGCTCTCGGGTGAAAGTTGCCCATGATCAGCGGTTGCGGGGCTCGAGTTCCCTCGCGTAGAAAGTCGTCGCTGCTTTCAGGATCGCAACATCCTCACGCAGCCGCCGGTTCTCGGCCTTCAACCGACGGATCTCTGGCGTGCTCTTCGCTGGTCTGGCCAGGCCATCACGATCGCCCAGCTCGCTCTCGGAGCGCGGGACCAATCTTCTTCGGCACGATGCCATCTTTTCAACTCGAAAGGAAGCGGCATCAAACCTGAGGCGGTTGATGGTGCAGAAATGGGTGTAGATGATTCGGCTGCCACGCGACCCGCACATTTGAATGGCATCAACACCTGCGCACACGTAGCCGACACCGCAATCTCGCTCCTGACGTGCCGCGGAACCCACTATCCCTGATGCGCACCGCATCCACCCGAATGGAGCCTCACTCACGATGAATAGACACAAGACGTCGCGCGCGACCGCGCTGCTCAGTGCTCTGGCACTGGGCACTCTCGCCGTTGTCGGCGGCTCGACCGCGGCCTTTGCTGCTCCCGCCGAGTATGGCAACATCGATTTCTCCCAGACCGGCTCCCTGACGGTGCACAAGTATCTGCACCAGGCCGCTGGCGGTACCGTGGGGGACATCAGTGAAGCCCCGGCACCCGGGGACTTCACCAACCCTGTCGAGGACGTCGTCTTCACTGCCTACCCACTGCTGAAGAGCGGCGCGGCACTCGACCTCACCGCGCCCGCCACATGGGAAGGGCTGAACACGATCACGCCCGGCGCCGCCTGCGCCGCGCCCGCCGGATACACCCTGGGCGCCGCCATCCCGATGCCCGCCACCGATGCCGCCGGCGCTTCGGCGCAGAGTCTGCCGATCGGTGTCTACCAGGTGTGCGAGACCTCGGCCCCGGACTACATCACTGAGATGTCGCAGCCGTTCATCTTGTCCATCCCGATGCCCCACGAGGACGGCTGGGTGTACGACGTGCACGCCTACCCGAAGAACGGCATGACCGACAAGCCTGTCAAGACCGTCAGCACCCTGGACGGCAAGACGGGACTGGGCTCGACCCAGAACTTCCCCGTGTCCCAGGAGATCCCGCGCAAGGAGGGCGACTGGACACAGTTCGCCATCTCGGACGCACTCGACCCGCGGCTGAAGCCGTTGGGCACGGGCGTGTTGTCGGTGAAGCTCGACGGAGCCGCACTCGACGCCGACTATTACACCGTGGCGTCCTCCCCCGTGGGCGGCAAGGCCAAGGTCACCGTATCCTTCACCCCCGCAGGCCTCGCATGGCTCAACGAGACACCGCGCAACGCCCATGCTGGCAAGACCGTCGAGATTGTCTTCACCACGAAGGTCGTCTCCATCGGGGCGGACGGCATCATCCACAACACGGCGGAGTTCACCGGTGACGCGACGGTGGAGTCGAACGAGGTCACCGTCAACTGGGGCAGCATCGAGCTGCAGAAGCGCGCCGCCGCCACCACCGGAGCCACCGGTCTGCTCCAAGGCGCGGTCTTCGAGGTCTACAACGCCGTGACGCCCTACGCGGCGGACTGCACCACGGCAGTGGCGGATGCTGCCGCCGGCCCCCTCACTGTCGATGGCGAAACCACGTTCACCTCGGATGCTGCCGGTGTGGTAAAAATCGGTGGGCTCTTCGTCAGCGACTCGGTGAACCCCTCGGTGAACGCGCTGACGCGCTGCTACGTCGTCAAGGAGACCGTGGCACCCGCGGGCTACGTCGTTCCGGCGGTACCCTTCACCGGGATCACAGTCAAGGCGGGAGTGACCTCCGTCGCAGACAGTCTGAACGCCGACATCGTCAACAACCTGGTCCCGCCCGTGAGGCTCCCCCTCACCGGCGCCAATGGCCAGCTCACCCTGCTCTACGCAGGTGGCGCTGCGGCGGTCATTGCCATCGGCCTCGTGCTGGTGAACCGCCGTCGCGCACGGGTGAACAACTAGCCCATCCGCACACCGTGGGGGCGTGTGAGAGCGCGTCCCCACGGCTGCATCTGCCCACGAACAATCCAGAGGTCGGTTCCGTGCCCCATTCCAGTTCTCCGTCGCCACGAGTCAGGCGACTGCCCCGTGCGGCGCGCGCGGCCCTCCTCTTCGGCTTCGCACTCCTCAGCGTCGCCGTGCCGTCGGCCAACGCGTCGACCGCCGCGCTCGCCGCTACCACGCCCGCTCCCGCGCCGTCCGCCACGTCCGCTCCCGTGCCGTCCGCCACCACGCCCGCCGTCCCTGCGGCGGATGAGGTCGACCCCGCACCCGGCGGCGCATTCGACCCGCTGTATCCGCAGGTGTTCATCGGGCAGAACTTTCCGACGACCACTCTCCTCGGTGGCCAGCAGGTGCCCGGTGCTCTTGCGCTGAAGAACCTGGGCTCGACGACCGACATCAGCTACAACGCCATCGGCTACAACATCAACGATGGCTTCATCTACGGCATCCGGGCCAATCCGAACGGCACGCAGAACGGCACCAATCACCTCGTCAGGGTCGAAAACAACGGGGTCGCCGTCGACCTCGGCGTCGTCGCGGGCCTTCCCTCGCCGACCCCGAAGCCGACCACCGGTGATCGGGTGAACACGTACACGCAGGGCACGTTCGGCGGCATCACCGGTCCGGACGGCAACAGCCACATCCTGTACGTCCGTGACTTCAACAACACGGACAACTTCGACGACATGTGGGCCGTGAACGTGGAGACGATGACCGCGGAGAAGATCACCTTCGACCCGATTAGCGCCACGATCTCGGGTGTCGCTGACTTCACCTGGGTCGGCGGGCAGCCCTATTTTCCAAGTCGAGGAACGATGTTCGGTGCCTCCGAAACGGCGATCTACGGGATCTCCGAGGTAGACGGCTTTGGCTGGGTCGTCGATTCGTACCACAACCCGATTCCCACGACGAAGGACGGGCGCCAGTTCGGTGCGGCCTGGACGCTCGGCAACGGAAGGATCGGGTTCTCGGACAACCCCACCGGGGATGTCTTCGTGCTGGAGATCAGCCACGACGAGCGAGGCATCGTCTTCGACGTCGCCGCGGCGTTCAGCGGCCCGGTGACGACCAACAACGACGGAACGAGCGTACCCGGCGGCAACGTGGACCTCGGGGTCGTGAAGGAGGGGCCGGAGTTCTACGCGGTCGGTGAGACCCTGAACTACATGATGACGGTCACGAACCACGGGCCGCACGCCTCGAGCGGCAGCATCCTTACGGACACGCCGCCGGAGGGGCTGGGGGAGGTCACCAGCCCGACCCCCGGATGCACCGTTGCGGACGAACGACACCTGACCTGCGTCCTGGGTGCTCTGCCGGTCGGCGCCAGCACCGAGGTGAACATGACCGCGAAGGTCCTCACCGAGATCACCCACTCATTAGGAAGCGTCATCAACAGCGCCCACGTCCTCGGCAATGAAGAAGACCCGAATATGGACAACAACTCCGACAGCACGAGAGCCGCCCCGTACCCCGGCATCCTCGAGCGCACGAAGACCTCCGACCCGGTCTCCGGAACGCACGTGACCCCGGGCCAACTGGTCACTTACGAGCTCACCTTCCACAACGCGGGCCGCTCGCCCGTCGTGGTCGACCAGGTGGACCTACTCGCCGACGTGCTCGATGACGCGGATCTGGAGGACGAGGTCGTCGCCGAGGCGCCCCTCACGGCCACGATGTCCGAATCCGAGATCGCCATCATCGGGACACTCCCGGCGGGTGCGACGGCCACTGTCCGCTATTCGATGCAGGTGAAGTCTCCGCTGCCTGCGACGGCGAGCGGAAAGCTCGGCAACTTCTTGGTGACCAAGGGTGACCCGCCACCGCCCACGTGCGACCCGGTCACTGAGCTCTGCACCGAGCACCCAGTGCAGGCGTCCCTGACCTGGAACAAGGTCAACGACCAGACCCCAGCCGTGAACCTCGCCGGGTCGGAATGGACCCTCACCCCGTACGATCGTGCGTCGACTCCTGCACTCGTGCCGGCGGCATCCATCCACGTGATCGACTGTGTTGCGGAGACGGATGCGGACTGCACCGGCGCCGACACGAACTCGGCCGAGGGCGAGTTCGAAGTGGGCGACCTGCCCATCGGCACCTACCAGCTCGCCGAGACGCGCGCGCCGGCCGGATACCAGCAGATCCAACCCATCGACATCGCGGTGTACGAGAACGTGAGCTTCGGCGACATCGTCAACACTCCGGTGGAGGTGCCGACCCTGCCGTTGACCGGCGGAATGGGCACCACCATGTTCTGGACATTGACCGGCGGCTTCGGAATCGTCGTGCTCGCCGCCTTCATCCTTCAGCAACGTCGACGGACGCGGACCTGATCGGGTGAGCACCGCAGCCGCTGAACTCGAGACCCGTCGGTCCCGCTCGCGCCGCACGCGCCGGCGTGGCCGACGGTGGCGGCCGAGCCTTCTCACCCTCACCATCGCGCTGTTTGCACTCGCCGGCCTCGGCGCCGGGCTCTATCCGATGACCGCGTCCTGGCTGTCGTCGTACAACCAGTCGCAGATCATCCGCGACTACGAGCACTCCGTCGACCGGGTCACGCCGAGCGCCACGGATCAACTGGCGAACGCCCACGCCTACAACGACGCACTGAGCGCCGGAGTCGTGTTCGGTGCGAATGCGAACGTGCCGGTCGGTGAAGGGGCGTCGACGAACGAATCCCTGGAGTACTCCCGGATGCTGACGGCATCGGATTCCGGTCTGATGGGACGGGTGAGGATTCCGCAGATAGACGTCGACCTGCCGATCTACCACGGCACGAGCGATGATGTGCTGTTGAAAGGCGTTGGACACCTGGAGGGCTCGCACCTTCCGGTCGGTGGCGAGGGGGCCCATGCGGTGCTCACGGCGCACCGAGGCCTCGCGAACGCGACCATGTTCACCAATCTCGACGGGGTGGAGGTGGGCGACCAGTTCACCGTCGAGGTGTTCGGGGAGGTGCTCACGTACGAGGTGCGCACGAAAGAGGTTATCGATCCGGCGGATACCGGGACGCTGCGAGCCGAGCCGGGGAGCGATCTGGTCACCCTCATCACCTGCACGCCGCTCGGGATCAATTCGCACCGCATCGTGGTCACAGGGGAGCGAGTGCCGCTCACCCAATCCGACGATGTCGCCGCTGCAGGGCTCGACCCGACCATTCCCGGGTTTCCGTGGTGGGCTGTCTTCCTCGGTGGCGGCTTGCTCGTCGTGAGCGGATACGTCGGGTGGCAGGGGCGTATCGACGCGAGGATCGCCGCGCGGCGGGCGCGCCGGTGACGGTTCAGGTGGGCGGCGTGACGGGACCCTTCTCGTCCGAGCTGCCAGGTCGTTGCAGCAGCCCCATCCGGGTCGCCTGTAGGATCGCTTCTTCGCGGCCGCCGACTTTGAGCTTGCGGTAGACCGTGAGCCGGTGCCGCTTGACCGTCGCCGGAGCGATGGCGAGGGCCACCGCCGCATCCGCCAGCGAAGGGTGGGTGATCATGGATTCCAGCGAGCGCTGCTCCATCTGGGTGAGGCTCTCACGCATTACGCAGCGTGCCAGTTCCGGGACGCTGTTGATGAGCGCCACGACGTCGCAGACCCCGGCGTCGCGGGCTGCCGCGGCGAGTTCGGCGAGGGGCTCAAACGGCACGGATCGCAGCATCATCGACAGCTGGCAGCGTGAGATGAGCTCACCAGCGCTGCGGAGCGTGTCGAATGCCTCCTCGGTGCGGCCGCACGCCCATGCCGCGATGGCCGCAATGAGGAACCTGTCGATCTGCTGCCGCAGGTTCAGGGCAGCGGGTCCGAGCCGTTGGATGAGCAGTAGAGCCTGCACGTTGTTTCCCTGGAAGAGGGCAAACCGCGCTCGTCCGATCTGCACAAAGGGGTTCCTCGCGGGCAGCGCGTCCATGATCTGCTTCGAGGCGGCGAAGTTGCCCGAGGTGGCGTGAAGCATCGCCTGGTAGAGCGCGAGGTATCCGCCCCACACACCCACGCCGTGCCGTTCGCGTTCGATCTGCGCGATCCCGGCGCGCAGCTGCGGAAGTGCCCAGTCCGTTCCGCGCTGGTAACGGACACTCTCGGCCTCAGCCATGATCAGCATCGGCCACTGCTCGATCCGGTCGCACCACGGTAGGGTCCGCTCGATCGCCTGCCGGAGCAGGTCCGGGCGCCGGAACTCGTATGCGTGGTGCGCGCGCACGATCTCTGCATTGACCCACGCCAGCCCCGGAGCCGGGCCATACTCGTCGCGCAGCTGGTCGGAGTGGGCCAGGAGTTCCGCACCGCGCCGGAAATCGCCCTCGTTGGACTCCACGAGCGCGAGTCCACTGAGCGCAGCGTGCTGCCACGGGCCAGGCCTCAGCGTGGCGTGTGGTGCCCCGCCTGAACTGTCTGAGGAAGCACCCTCTGACATCCGTTCCATTAGGATGCTGAGACGCTGCCATACGCGTCGTGCCAGCGCCGAATCCCCACCCATGAAGGCCGTGAACGCGAGTTCCTCAAGGAGCACCGGCTCATTGTTGCCTGATGTACGGAGGTCAGGGTCCTCGAGCCGTCCATGTGAGGTGAGCCGGGCCTCGATGTCCTGCGCGATGGCGAGGGCGGCTGGGGCGTTCCCCTGCATCCGTTCGCCGATCATGACCTGCATCCGATGCCCAATGTGCAGCGGATCTGCAGGATCGGGGTTCAGCTTCAAGCGGCGCTGGGCCCCCGCGTGGGACAGCTGTGAGGTGTGCCAAAAGCGCTTTGGCGCGACAGTCGATGATTCGAACTCAAGGAAGAATCGCGCGGCCGCGAGGGTCGGGTGAGCGAACAGCTCCGCGTCGTTCAAAGGCGACAGCGCGGCGAGGCAGGCGTCGCTGCGATCAGTGATGGCCGTGAAGTTGCTCCAGAGGACGGTCTCCGCCGCGGCGAGGGAAGAAGACCGCAGATAGATGCGGAACGCGTCGAACGGGTTTGACTTCTCCATCTCTTGCGCGGCTCGCAGTACCAATGCCTTTCGCTTGGACGTGCTGAACTCTTGGGCCGCGATGTCGGGAAGCGTGGCGCGCACAGAAGGGTGCACGCGGTAACCCGCGCCATGGGCAAGCCGAACCAGTACACCCAGTTGGAGAAGAGTGTCGATGTGCGATTGGGTTCGCGCGGCGGGCTTTCCGATGAACTCTGCGGCGTGGTCCAAGCTGAAGGATCCGACGAGGGAGGCGCCGAGTAGGGCCACGCGCGCGTGGGGATCCAGCTCGCGGAGAACATCCAAGATGTCGATGGCTACACGCTGAAGCGCCGGGTGAGCGGCGACGGGGGCCGGTGCCGGGATGCTTTCGCCGATGCGTGCCCCGTCACGTCGCGGAGCATTCTCGGTCTCATGAGCGGTGCGGAGGACAGCGGCGACAGCGACGGGCCATCCGTCTGCCTGCGAGAACGCTTCGGTCAGCCCGGCAGACAGTTCCACGCCAGACTGCGCCGCGAGGTCGAGGCTTTCCTCGGCGGTGAATGCGAGTTCGTTCCGGTCGATCACACGAACCCTGTGCATATAGAGGGGGCCGTCGAGCACCCGCACCGATCGCGCGAGGACGCACACGTGAAAATGGGGATTGGACTCGCCCAGTGCGAGTAGCGCGCGATCGTGCTCCGCCGTGGTCATGCCATGGTAGTCGTCGAGCAGGAACAGCGTGGGCTCGGTCAGCGCGCTGATGCGTGCGTGCACCCATTCGCGTGAGTACGCATCGTCGTCCGGGAGCGGGGCGGGTTCGGCGGCCGCGAGGCATCTGCCAAGTGAATGCCAGATCGACTGGCCACGCGCACTCGCGCCGTGGATCGAGTACACGCGAAACTGCTCGAGCAACGGGGATCTGAGCAGTTGCGTGGCCAGCGTGCTCTTTCCTGAACCTGCCGGAGCGTTCAGCACGACGAAGGGTATGAGTTGCCCTGTTGCATCTTCGAATCGTCGTAGCAGGCGCTCTCTGATGATGAGTGAGCCGCTAGGCAGAGCCGAGTTGGTACGCACGTGACACTGCCTTCCCACAATGAAGCCACGTTCCCCGGTCTGTGCCCGGGGAACAAAAACGGCGCTTGCATGATCAAATGTAATCAGCCAAGCTGAACGCCGGCTCTGTCTGCAGCCGTGACTATTTGCGGGTTTGGGGACAGGCGAGCTCAAGCCCGGTACCCGTGGATGAACCGGGTCATGTCGGTCGAGGGCAGTCGCGCTCCTTCGCGAAAACACGCTCGCAGCCTTGAGGATCTCGTTCGCCTTGCGCTCGACTGGGATGTGAATGGGGTCGATTCCCGCGCTCTTCTCGGTAAGTCGGTACCGGCCGGCCCATGTCCAAATATCGCTGTAGAGCACATCCGTGAACAACGTGATGCTGGCCTCGTCGCTGATCGCTTGTTCGGCGTCGAACACATCCGTCCGGGAGGGATCGTCGCCGAGAAGCGCGGGTGCTGCGGGTGTGAGCGCATCGGCCTCGTCAGGGTCGAGCCGGCGGGCACAGCCCGGCGCTCCCACTCAACGTCGTCCATGGACCGACGTGCCTCAGTTTCTTTGAGCGCGTGGGGGTGGCCGGATCCTCGATGGGAAACCCGCCCTGATCCGGATTCGGCTCGTATTAGGGCGCGGACCGCGGCGGCGTCAGTGCTGTGAACAGTGCATCCACCGTCGCCGCCATGTCGACGTCCGGGTCCAGCATCCATTGAATCTGCATTCCGTCCCCTACGGCCTGCAGGATGCGGGAGAGGGTCTGCGCGTCGACGCGGTCGGTGAGATTTCCCGCAGCCTGCTGTTGCGCGAGAGCTGTGACGAACATCTCCCGTAGGGTCGCGCTGCGCTCGATGAAATATTCGTGGGCGGGATGCTGCGGATCCGCCGCGTCAACCGACAGCCTTGAGAAGAGCTCTACGAGACCTGGCACGTCACTGTTGTGGCGGATGACCTTTAGGAAGGCGGCTCGCAAGTCGTCAGGGTCAGCGTTCATCTGCGGGTGAGGATTGAAATGCGCGGAGTCGATCTCGTCGCGCTTGCGCAGAATCTGGGTGAACAGCTCTTCTTTGCTGTCGAAGTAGTGCAGTAGCCCCGCCTGGCTGAGCCCGACTGAATCGGCGATCTCCTTGACCGACGCACCCCGATAACCCTCACGTGCGATGACCTCCAAAGCACGTTCGAGGATCTCTTCGCGCTTCGCTACACCTTTGGCGTAGGAACCTCTTCGAGCCATGACTCCATCGTAAACCAAATGACACTTGCTTTTGAAAACCGAGTGGCATAAAGTTTTCGAAGTTCAAAGACGAGCCTCTACGTACCCAAGGATCAACATGACATTGCCGTCCGACCCCGCAGGCACCATTGTCGAGCCCGCCCAGTCCGCGCCGATGACGGAGAACACCTTCGTCGCGAAGGCGGCCGGAAACGACGATCCGCCGCCGCCCATCAAGGGATTGCCACGGCTGTTCTGGTCGATCATCCCCGCGAACCTCGGCGTGTTTCTGGTCTGGGGCGCCGTCCCCGGCATCCTGCTTCCGCAGCAGATCACGATGCAGTTCGGGGAAGCAGACAAGGTCGCCAATCTAGCCATCGTCGCGACGATCGGTGCGTTCCTCGCCATGCTCGCCCAACCGATCGCCGGCCAGGTCTCCGACCGTACGCGCTCCCGATTCGGGCGCCGTGCGCCGTGGATCGTGATCGGCGCGCTCACGGGTGCTCTGGCGCTCGTCGGTCTCGCCTTTGCGAACACGCTCGTCGGCGTCGCGATCGCGTGGTCGCTCGTCCAGATCTGTTACAACTTCGCACAGGGTCCGCTCAGCGCCGTGATGCCCGATCGGGTGCCGTTGGCGCGACGAGGCACGTTCGCCGCGCTGTCGGGAATCGGCCTCATGGTTGGCGGTCTAGGAGGTTCGATCATCGGTTCGTTCTTCTTCAACAGCATCACTGTCGGTTACATCGTCTTCGCAGTGATCTCTGTCGTAGTGCTGGTGATCTTCGTCCTCGTCAACCCCGACTACTCGAGCACGGCGATCATCCGCGAGCCGTTCAGCTTCTCGGAGTTCCTGCGCACGTTCTGGGTCAGCCCCATTAAACACCCCGACTTTTTCTGGGCGTTCACCGGACGCCTGCTGCTGTACACCGGCTATTTCGCCGTGTTGGGATATCAGCTGTTCTTACTGACCGATTACATCGGCGTCGAGCACCCCGAGACGGTGATCCCGCTGGTCGGCCTGATCAGCCTCGGCGGAATCCTTATCTCCACGATCATCTCAGGGCCGCTGTCCGACCGGATCGGCCGGCGCAAGCCGTTCGTCTTCGGATCATCGCTCCTCGTGGCTGTCGCACTCGTGTTTCCCTGGTTCGCGCCGAATCTGACATCGTGGATGATCATGACCTTCATCTCGGGTCTCGGCTTCGGCATGTTCCAGGCCGTCGACACGGCGCTGATGAGTGAAGTGCTACCTTCGGCGAAGTCGTTCGCCAAGGATCTCGGTGTCGTCAACATCGCAGCGACCTTGCCGCAGACCCTCGCCCCGGCGGTCGCTGGTGCCATCGTTCTGCTCTTCGGGTACGCAGGTCTCTTCCCCGTTGCGATCGTGTTGAGCATCCTCGGTGCCTTCGCCGTCTGGCCGATCAAAGCGACCCGATGATGGATGCTACGCCGCGGCGGTCTGCCACACACTCATTCAGCACTTACGAAACCGGAGCGATCATGACCGATACGACCACCACGACCATCGCTGATCTCACCCTGGAGGAGAAGGCGTCGCTGACCAGCGGCGGAACCTTCTGGATGACCAAGCCTGTCGAGTGGGCCGGTATCCCTGCCATCATGCTCACCGACGGGCCGCACGGCCTCCGGAAACAGGCTGGAGAGAGCGACCACCTCGGTCTGGCCGAGAGTGTTCCGGCGACCTGCTTCCCGCCTGCAGTCGGGCTCGGGTCCTCCTGGGACGCTGAGCTCGCGGAGCGCGTCGGTGCGGCGCTCGGGGTGGAATCCGCGATCGAGAACGTCGCCGTGCTGCTCGGACCGGGAGCGAACATCAAGCGTTCACCGCTGTGTGGTCGCAATTTCGAGTACCTCTCCGAAGACCCGATCGTTTCCGGTGTAGTCGCTGCCGGTCTGGTCCGCGGCATCCAGTCGAAGGGTGTCGGCGCGTCACTTAAGCACTTCGCTGCCAACAACCAGGAGAACGACCGCATGCGCTCTTCGAGTGACGTCGATGAGCGTCCGCTGCGCGAGATCTACCTGCGCGGCTTCCAGCGCGTCGTCGAAGACGCGCAGCCGTGGACGGTCATGTGCGCATACAACCGCATCAACGGTGTATACGCGTCGGAGGATTCGTGGTTGCTCACCCAGGTGCTGCGCGACGAGTGGGGCTTCGAAGGACTCGTCGTCTCGGATTGGGGTGCGGTGAACGAACGCGTACCATCACTCGCCGCAGGTATGGATCTAGAGATGCCTACGTCCGACGGCGCCACCGATGCGCAGCTCGTCGCCGCGGTGAAGAGCGGGCTTCTCGCATCGAGTGCGCTGGATGTCGCGGCCGGTCGAGTACTTGACCTGGTTCGCAAGGCGCAAGCGCGGCCCGAGATCTCCGCACCTCTTGATGTGGACGCCCACCACGCACTTGCGCGGGAAGCTGCCGGTCGCTCGATCGTCTTGCTCAAGAATGACGGCGGCCTGCTGCCGCTTCAGAAGACCTCATCGGTTGCGGTGATCGGCGTCTTCGCCGAGAAGCCGCGATACCAGGGTGCGGGGTCCTCGATGATCAACCCGACACGCGTCGACAACGCACTCGACGAGATCCGTGTACGTGCGGGAGAAGAGCGTACCGCGTACGCGCAGGGGTACACAGTCAGCCCTAAGGACACTGCGGATGCTGCGCAGCTGCGCGCCGAGGCGGTCAAATTGGCCGCGTCCAAGGATGTCGCCGTCGTGTTCCTCGGCCTGCCTGCCGCGGCCGAGTCGGAGGGGTATGACCGTGAGCACATCGATCTGCCTGACGCGCAACTCGAGCTTCTCGACGCCGTGATCGAGGCCAATCAGAACACGATCGTCGTGCTCTCCAACGGGAGCGTTGTCGCGCTTCCGTTCGCCGATCGAGTCCCCGCGATTCTTGAAGGATGGCTACTCGGCCAGGCAGGCGGCAGCGCGACGGCTGATGTGCTCTATGGCACGGTCAATCCCTCAGCGAAACTGACAGAGACGATCCCGCACCGTCTCGAAGACACTGCCGCATTCCTGAACTTCGGCGGGTCGGACGGTCACGTTCGCTACGGTGAGGGGATCTTCGTCGGTTACCGCTGGTTCGACGCCCGCGCCCTCGAGGTTGCGTTCCCGTTCGGGCACGGACTCTCGTACACGAGCTTTGCGTACGGGGATGCTGTGGCCTCCGTCACCGAGGACGGTGATGTAGAGGTGCATCTGACCGTCACCAACATTGGCGATCGCGACGGCCGTGAAGTCGTGCAGGCCTACACGTCGCTGTCGAACAGCAGCGTGCTGCGCCCGGTACGTGAACTCAAGGCGTTCGCGAGCGTCGCGCTCGCCGCGGGAGAGAGCCGTGAAGTGGTCCTCGCGGTTCGACGCGCTGATCTCGCGTACTGGAACGTGCGTGCCCAGCGCTGGGTCGTCGAAGGCGGCGAATATGTAGTCGATGTCGCGGCGTCGAGCCGCGACATCCGTTCGAGTGCCATAGTGCACGTCGATGGTGACGCATTTGCGGTGCCGCTGACGCGCGAGTCGTCCATGGCGGAGGTGCTGGCGCATCCGATCGCTGGGCCCATTGTGCAGAGCGCGATGGCCGGGATGGCAGGGATGCTGGATGGTGCAACCTCGATCATGCCGGAGGGCGTCGACATGATCCGGATGATGGAATCGTTCCCGATCGGCCGCATCGGCATGATGGCCGGCAAGGATTTCTCGGCCGAGAAGATCGACCAGCTGCTGGCAGCCGCCAACGCCGGAACGATGAGCTGACTCCTGGGGGAGCGGTACTCCGCATCGGTGGCTACGGTGCGGCGTACTGCTCGGGGCAACCACTCACCGCGCCTCAAGCTCCGCGGCCACGAACGCAGCCATCGCATCCGCACCGAAGTGGTCGTCGGCGGTGATCGTCACGACGGCATCATCTAAGAAGATGAGCAGCTGGGCGTAGGCGCCATGCAACCTCCATGCCGACCCTGGCCCGCCCCACCCGCTGAGCGCGTAGCGGTCGTATCCGGGGTTGAGGCCCGCGACGATCCAGTCCGTGTGCATCGCATCAATCGATTCTGGCGATACCAGTCGCTGTCCCTCCCACACGCCCCGATCCCGGATGAGGCGCCCGATGCGCGCCAGCTCTTCGGTGCGCAGCGCAATGCCCTCGCCGGCGACGATCCGCCCGTTGGGGCAGCGAACCCATTCGATGTCGTGAATGCTGAGGGGAGCGAACAGGCGCGGGACGAGATACTCGAGCACGTCGCCAACCCTTGTGGCGAGTACGAACATCGCCGCATATGTGCTCGCATTGGAGTACTGGAACACGCGTCCGCGGGATGGTCTGCCGAGGAACTCGAGGGCGAGGTCGGGCCAGTCGGTCATCATGGTCTCCGACCACGGCAGGTCGATGCCGCTCGACATGCTCAGCAGATGACGTAGCGTGACCTCCTCGACCCCGGCACCGAGGTCGGCCCCCAACAGATAGGTCGACACTGGTGCGTCGAGAGAGACGACGCCCTCATCCGCGGCGATGCACGCCGCAAGTACGCAGACGCCTTTCGCTGCCGAATGGATGTCTTCGCGGACGTCCGGCGTCCAGCGGTGCTCCGCGACGTCATCGCCGATGCGCACATGCAGGCCGTGGGCTCCGAATCCTGATGCCGTCACATACTGCACGATGAGGTCACGAATGCGCTGGGCGGTAGTCACCCCTCCAGTCTGCCTGCACCCGGGCCGGCGAACACCGCTCCTGGATTCAGGATTCCCTGCGGATCGAGGGCGTGCTTGATTCTTTCGTTCAGCTCGAGCACGTCGTCGCCGAGGTAGTCGCGCAACCACGGCTGCTTGAGGCGTCCGACGCCGTGCTCGCCGGTGATCGTGCCACCCAGCGAAATGGCGAGATCCATCACCTCGCCGTACGCGAGATGGGCGCGCTCGCGCTGTGAGTCGTCCGCGGGATCAAATACGATCAGCGGATGCGTGTTCCCATCGCCGGCATGGGCCAGGACAGCGATGAGTATGTCGTGTCGTGCGGCGATCTGCTCGATCCCCAGCACCAGGTCGCCGAGTCGGGGGATCGGCACGCCCACATCTTCCAATAGGACGGTGCCCAGTCGCTCGACGGCCGGAATCGCCATACGACGCGCCTGCACGAACGCCTCGCCTTCGTCGGGATCGCCGGTCGCAAAGCACTCCTCTGCGCCGTGTGTCCTGCAGATCGCCTCGATCGTGGCGATTTCAGCTGCCGCAGCATCCGCATGATTGTCGGATTGGATGACGAGCATCGCGGCCGCATCGACATCGAGGCCCATGCGGGTCGCAGCCTCGACGGCGCGGATCGTCGGCCGATCCATGAACTCGAGCATTGATGGACGAGTCGACCGAGTGATCTCGATGACGGCGTCGGTCGCACCTTTGAGCGTCGGAAAACTCGCCACGAGCGTCGTCGGCGGCAGCTGTGCGGGCACGAGTCGCAGGATGACTTCGGTGATGACGCCGAGTGTGCCCTCGCTGCCGACGAACAACTTTGTCAACGACAGTCCTGCGACATCCTTCACCCGCGGACCGCCGAGTCTGACCGCGCGACCGTCGGCGAGCACCACCGTCATCCCGAGAACATAGTCGGTCGTGACGCCGTACTTAACGCAGCACAGCCCGCCGGCGTTCGTGGCGACATTGCCACCGATGGAGCAGAACTCGAACGAAGACGGGTCGGGCGGATACCAGAGGCCGTGAGCGGATGCCGCAGCCTTCACCTCCGCGTTGAACGCGCCCGGCTGCACTGTCGCCATGCGGGTGTCCGCGTCGATGTGGATCTTCCGCATCCGGTTGAGGGAGAGCACGATCGCCCCGTCGACCGCGGTGCTACCGCCGGAAAGTCCGGATCCTGCGCCACGGGGGATCACTGCCGTGCCAGTCTCTGCGGCGAGGCGCACCACAGTCTGCACATCTTCGGTCGTTGTCGCCCGCACCACGGCCAGCGGTGTTCCGGCAGTCGGATCGTTGGCTCGATCCCAGCGATAGGCGTCCATGGATGCGGTGTCGGTGATGACCGTGCCCACGGGCAGGGCGGCGATGAGCCGGCCAGTCAGAGGTGTCGCCATGACGGTCATACACTCTCCCTCGAGTCTTGACATCACAGTAGCCGGTGAGGGCAAGCCACTGCTCAGATGAACATGACGCGCGGTTCAGGGTAGTCGGTGTATTCGCGCCCTAATGGGCTGGTCCACACGAGGGTTCCCTCTGGTTCCTGTCGAACCGTCCAGCGGTAGCGTTCATCGACGTCGGGATGCTTCAACGGGTGATGACTGGTGCAGAAGTCAGCGAGATTGCCGAGCTCGGTCTTCCCGCCGAGAGCCCAGTCTTCGTTGTGATCGATCTGGCATCGCGCCGTCTTCGCCCGGCATCCGGGGAATCGGCAGTGCTGATCACGTGCCCTCAGATATTTCTTCATTCGACTGGATGGGACATAGGTATCGACGCCGGTGACCATGCCTGCCGGGTCGAGGAATAGGCGGGTAAAGCTGGATGCCTGACCGGCGAGGTCGCGGGCCAGGTCAGGGTGAATGGGGCCGACTCCGTCGAGCTGAGCCATCTTGTCGTCCCGCCCGGCGAGGGTATTTGCTGCGACGGTGACCTGTACGACGGGGCGGAGTGCCTCCATAATCGTGCCGATCGTAGCCGTGGGGTCGGCGGTGAGCAGCAGATCGGTGATGAAGTCCGCGCGGCGTTGGTTCATGGTGCGCGTGTCGTCCATCGCGCGAGCTGCGGCGCTTGCGCGATCCATGATCGCGTTGATGAACAGTTCGGAAGTGGTCAGGATCAGCTGCGCCAGCCCGTCCGCCGTGGGTCGGGTCGTCACTTCGCGCTCTTCGAATGCTTCTCGGTGCGCCTCTTCCATACTCACCGGGCGCAGGGCTGCCGCGACGGCGAGGGCATGCACGCGAGTGCGGGCCGCGGTCGTGGTGCACGCGTAGGGGAGCACATCGTGCTCGTACGCGGCGATCAGCGTTGCGCCGCCATCTGCTGCGTCCGATTCGGATTGGGGCGCGGCCTGCACGATCACTTCGGCATGTCGGCGGCTGATTCGCCCCTCTCGCAGCGCCTGCAGCGTTCCGCGGAAATCGCTGGACAGTGCCACCGCCATGCAGAACTGCTGCTCCATTGTGCTGGGGGAGACGTGCCCGGCTGCGGCGAACTCCGCGAACATCGACCGCTGCGCCATCGAGCTGTACGTGATGCCTTCTCCGGCCTCGTGCCGCTGCAGCTCGTTCCGCTCGGCGAGCACTTCGACCCGACGTGCCTCTAACTCGGCGATCTGCCCGCCGAGATCGCCCCACTCGTCGAGCAACGCGGCCCTGCGGTCGTCGGCGACCAGAGGATCCGTTCGAAGCTGCATTGCGATGGGCATACTCTATTGTCGAACAGAAATACGAGAAAATCAAGAGTAAACTCGCCTTTTCTCGTACGTAGATACCCAGCATGTATATCCGAACTCGAGTATCAGCGGTCAGAGGTCTCTGCGAGCGACCGCAGTATGTCGAGCTGTCCTGTGTTCCAGGCGAGTTCGCTGAGCACATGCGTGTACAGGCTCAGAACGGTTCGTGGGCTACGGCCTGTGACGACATCAGCAAGGTCGAGGCCCGCGAGATTCGATCGTGAGTGCTGATGGATCTGTTGGCTGTGCTGTGTGATGGAGGCGATGCTGTCGGCTTTGCGTGTCTTCCACGAGTTTGCTGTGGCAACAGGGAGGCCGAGTTCGGCGCGGGGGCGGCCGGTGATGGCTTCCCCGAACCAGACTCCCTCCACGTAGGCGGTGTGGCGCACGACGCCGAGGAGGGAGGGCCTGTCGGGGGCGGGCATCGCACGTGCTTGCTGTTCGGAAAGACCGTCGAGGCTGCTCAGGATGAGTCGACGGTACTGCTCGATTCGCTTGTCGAAATCCTGCCGCGTAGTGAAGTCGGAGTCGGCGTGGTGCTGATTCATTGACGGTCGTTCCTTTGTGCGATGTGTCTCGTGTCAGCGGTCGATGAAGGCGAGGAACGCTGACCGGCCCGGCGAGGTCATTGTCGAGCTGATCCTGTTCGAGTGTGCGGTAGAGCTCGAACCCGTTACTGAGCTTCTCGGGTGCTTGATTCATAGTTTGATCATTGCGAGGATGTTTGGGGATACGCGAACCATGTCCCATATATGCAAATTACGGAGCGCGGACGATGACGATGGCGGATGAGACGGTGCTCGAGCGGGTTGGCCCTCGGCTACGGGCCTACCGGCAGGCGCTCGGTCTCACGCTGTCGGATCTCGCCGCGCAGACCGGCCTCACGGTCAGCACGATGTCACGTCTTGAGACGTCGCAGATCCGCCCCACGTTGGAGCAGCTGCTGCCGCTTGCGCGGGTATATGGCATCCCTCTGGATGAACTTGTCGCCGCTCCTGCACATGGGGATCCACGTGTTCACCTTCGCCCTGTTCGCAGAGAGGGCTTGACCTTCGTGCCTTTGGGAATCAACAGGGGAGAGCTGCAAGCTTTCAAAGTGATCTACCCGGCCGTCGCCGCATTGCCGCCTGCGAAGTTTCACTCGCACCCCGGACGGGAATGGCTGTACGTCCTCTCCGGAAAGATTCGATTGGTGCTCTCAGAGCAGGCGACGGAACTGTCAGCCGGGGAAGCGGCGGAGTTCGATACCCGTGTCCCCCACTGGATCGGCAACGCGCTCGACGACATCCCCGCCGAAATCATCGCGATCTACGGTAGGCAGGGCGGCCGGCTGCATCTCGCAGACGTCTGAGACCGAGTCTCTGCGCGGCACCGCTACGGCCGCGCAACCACAATCCCCGCAGCCGTCGCGGGAGAGTCCATCGCCATGAGTGCGTCAGCAGCGCCCTGCAGATCGGTGAGGTCGCCGATCAGTGTGTCTGGCTTCAGTCGTCCGTCTTCGATCATCGACATCATCGCCGGGTAGTCTGATGCCGGCATCCCATGTGAACCCGTAACCGACAATTCCCAGGCGATCACCCGGTCCCACGGGAGCGCGGCATTCGCGGCAGCTCCGAGCATGAGCCCGACCTGCACGTGTCGTCCGCGCCGACGGAGACTCCGGACAGCCGCACTGGCCGTCGCTGGAGAGCCCAGCGCATCGATCGTCACGTGCGCGCCGCCGCCGCTCGCCCGCACGACCGCATCGACCACATCGACGGGACCAGCGGACTGCACTACCTCGGCCGCTCCGAGCTCGCGCGCTCGAAGCAGCGCGGCATCCGACACATCAATCGCCGTGACGCGGGCGCCGAGTGCGACGGCGATCGTGATCGCCGACAGGCCCACGCCGCCGCATCCGAACACGGCGACCTCATCGCCGGGGCCGACTTGCGCGTGAACGGTCACGGCCCGGAATGCTGTGGCAAACCGGCATCCCAACGCGGCAGCTGTTGTGAAATCGAGCGACGCTGGTAGCGCCACGAGATTGACATCGGCGGCGTGCACGACGACGTATTCGGCGAATGAGCCCGCGTGCGTGAAGCCGGGCTGCGTCTGGTTCGGGCATACGTGTGCGTCGCCGCGGCGACACGTGTCGCAGTCGCCGCAGCCATTGACGAACGGCGCAGTGACGCGGTCTCCGACGTGCCAGTTCTGCACAGTGTCGCCGACCTCGGAGATGGTGCCGGCGAACTCGTGACCGGGGATGTGGGGCAACGCGACAGGGTCGTGCCCCCGCCATGCGTGCCAGTCGGAACGGCATACTCCCGTCGCGCCGACCCGGATTATCACACCGTTCGGCGGGCACTCGGGGGTAGAGACTTCGAGGACGCGTGGCGTCGCACCGATCGCGTCGAACATGACTGCCTGCATTCGTCCAGTATTGGGGACGGATTGCTCCCTGACAGAACTTCGCAACTGGAGTAGGGTCTGCGGCATGACAACTGCATCGACGCAGACTCAAAAACGCGAGGCTTTCGGCTCTCGGAACGTGTTCATCCTCTCGGCCATCGGCTCTGCCGTCGGGCTCGGGAACATCTGGCGCTTTCCGTACGTCGCATATGAGGGTGGTGGCGGGGCGTTCCTCATCCCGTACCTGTGTGCGCTGCTGACCGCCGGCATCCCGCTGCTGTTCTTCGACTACGCGATCGGCCATCGCTTTCGCGGGTCGGCGCCGCTCGCCTTCCGGCGCATGCACCGCGCTGCTGAGCCGCTGGGATGGTGGCAGGTCCTGATCTGCGTGGTCATCGCGGTCTACTACGCCGTCATCGTCGCCTGGGCCGCGATGTACACCTGGTTCTCGGCGCAGCTCACCTGGGGGCCGGGAAACGAGAGCGACTTCTTCTTCACGGACTTCCTGCAGATGGCGGATGTCACCGAGGTCGGCGTCTCCACCGACTTCGTCCCTCAGGTCGGTATCCCGCTGATCGTCGTCTGGCTGGTCGTCATCGTGATCATGGCGCTCGGCGTCAAGCGCGGCATCGGGCGGGCGAACATGGTGCTCATGCCGCTGCTCACGGTGATGTTCGCCATCCTCGTCGTGCAGTCGCTGTTCCTGCCCGGTGCGATCGACGGGCTCAACGCCTTCTTCACCCCGAACTGGGAGGCGCTCGCCGATCCGGGTGTCTGGGCCTCGGCATACGGACACATCTTCTTCTCGCTGTCGGTCGCGTTCGGCATCATGGTCACCTACTCCTCATACCTCAAGCGCAAGACCGACCTGACCGGCTCCGGCCTCGTCGTCGCATTCGCCAACTCTGGGTTCGAGATCCTCGCCGGCATCGGGGTGTTCGCCGCTCTCGGCTTCATGGCTCAGGCGCAAGGAACAGATGTGGCGGGTGTCGCGACATCCGGCATCGGGCTCGCGTTCATCGCATTCCCGACGATCGTCTCGCAAGCGGCTGGTGGTTCGATCATCGGAGTGCTGTTCTTCGGAGCACTGGTCTTCGCCGGCATCACCTCGCTCATCTCCATCCTCGAAGTGATCGTTGCCGCGCTTCAAGACAAGCTCGGCTGGGGACGTGTTCGCACCACCCTCACCGTGTCGATTCCGCTCGCGGTCATATCGATGGCTCTGTTCTCAACGACGACGGCGTTGGCGGTGCTCGACACGGCGGATGCCTTCGTCAACGCCTTCGGCATCATGGCCGTCGCTCTCGTGGCCATCATCGTGGTGGCCTGGATGCTGCACAAACTGCCGGCGTTGCAAGAGCACCTGAACCGTCGCTCCAGCTTCCGCGTCGGACGTATCTGGCGTCTGCTGATCGGCATCCTCGGCCCGGTCGTGCTGGGTTACCTGTTCATCAGTGAACTGATCACGAAGATTTCGGACCCGTACGGCGGCTACCCGGTCTGGTTCCTCTCGATCTTCGGTTGGGGGATGGTGATCGCGCTGGTCATCCTCGCCGTTCTGCTTTCGCTCGTGCCGTGGCGCGCACGCTCGCATGCGAAGGATGACCCGGACTACGACGAATTCCTGGGCGAGGAGCGCTACGACCCTGACCCGGAAACAGACACGATCCGCATAGCGACGCCGACGTCGCAGGAGAAGGGAACGGGCGCATGACCACCGCAGCAATCATCTTCATGATCGTCGCGATGATCACGGTTTGGGGCGGGCTGATCGCCGCGATCGTGAACCTTGCGCGTCACCCCGAGGTGGCAGAGACGGAACCCGCGCCGCCGGTCGAGCTCTGACGCAGGAAGGGCTTCCGCTCGCGGCATCCACGGCGCACACTGGTCTCGTCACTCAACGTGACTCACCGAGCAGCGAGGAGCAGTCATGGCGTACAAGGTCGGATACTTCGTCGGAAGCCTGTCGTCCACATCGATCAACCGCGTGCTGTCGAAGGCGTTGATCAGCGTGGCTCCGGACGATCTTGAGTTCACCGAGATTTCGATCGGTGAACTGCCCCTTTACAGTCCCGACCATGATGCGGACTACCCGGCCGAGGCCCGCGCTCTGAAGGCTGCGATCGCGGCGAGCGACGCGGTGCTGTTCGTCACTCCCGAGTACAACCGGTCCATCCCCGGTGCACTGAAGAATGCGATCGACTGGGCATCACGTCCGTGGGGTCAGAACTCCTTCGATCACGTCCCCACTGCGGTGATCGGAGCATCCATCGGCGTCATCGGCACCGCCGTGGCGCAGCAGAGCCTGCGTGCCGTGCTCGCGTTCTGCAACGCCAGGCAGATGACTGCTCCCGAGGCGTACATTCACTTCACCCACGAAGTGTTCCACGACGATGGAACGATCACGAATTCATCGACGGAAGAGTTCTTGCGCGCGTACATGGCGGAGTACCGCGAGCACATCCAGCGTGTTCTGACGGTGCTGCCGCGACAGTAGGCGCGATGGTTGCTCCCACCCGAGTTGCGTTGCGGAAGCTCGCGGCTAGGGCGAGTTCTCGTGGTGACCGTAGTCGGGCCGCACCGCCTGCGGGCGCTGGCTGGCGCCCTCGCCGCCTTGTCGTCCGCCGAATGGGCGTCCGTGATCGGCGAACTCGTCGCGCCCGAAGACGAGCAGCCATGGCCCGGCAGTGAAACAGGATCCGGTCCGAAGCACCTCCGAACGCTCGCCTGATTCGGTTTCCGCGTCGTGATGGTCGGAGCTCATCTCGCCCTCGCCGTGCAACGTGAGGACGTACTCGTCGCCGTCGTCGTGAACGATCGTCGCGTGTATCGGATCGGTTTCTGTCAGGAGAAGCTCGTTGCCGGTGGCGGCACCGATGTGCACGACGTCCGTTGTGATGTGGAACACGAAACGGTCATCGCCGCGCGTGATGCGCAGATGCGGATCTCCAGCGCCCCACGTCGCGTGCGTCGTGGTCGGTTGATATCCCTGAGGGTCAGTCATCTTCATCAGCCCTTCCATCCGGACCTACAAAAAAATCTACGCGCTCTGAAGGCGGAAGCCAAGGGGTTGACCGCGCACGATAGTTGTGCGTTGAGTCGAGGAGTCAGCGGCAGCGACAGCGACGTGACGCAGGGTCATTCTGGTGGGCCTTGAGCCCGAGACGCGCCATGATGGACAGATGGCACTGAGCAACTGGGCAGGCAACGTCGTCTTCACACCAGCGGACGTTCTGCGTCCCGTGGACATCCCCGAGGCGCAGCAGCTGATCGCGACCGCGTCGAAGATCAGACCGCTCGGTACTCGCCACTCCTTCAACGACATCGCGGATGCCGCGCAGCTCATCTCGTTGAGCGACATCTCATCGCCGTTCGTACTGGATGAGACCGCGCGCACGGTCACGGTTCCTGGTGCTGCTGCCTACGGCGGGGTCGCAGCCTTCTTGCAGGAGCACGGCTGGGCGTTGCACAATCTCGGCTCGCTGCCGCACATCTCAGTCGCCGGAGCCACAGCCACCGCGACGCACGGCTCCGGCGATGCAAATGGAGTGCTCTCCACCGCCGTGCGTGGCATCGAACGCATCGGCGCCGACGGCGAACTGAGCTGGGTGCGCGCGGGAGATCCTGACTTCGACGGCAGCGTCGTCGCGCTCGGTGCACTGGGCGTCATCACCCGCATGACTCTCGCGATCGAGCCCACCTACGACATCACCCAGCAGGTCTACACCGGTGTCGCCTGGGAGACGTTCCTCAACGAATTCGACGAGATCATGAGTGGCGCGTACAGCGTCAGCGGCTTGGGTCGATGGAGCAGCCCGACCCTGTCGACACTGTGGTTCAAGAACCGTGGCGACGGGGTGGAAGCTGCGGCACAGCGCTTTGGCGGCGACCGCGTTACGGCTGATGTCCACGCAGTCATCGAGGGCGATGCGCCCGATGACAACATGACTCCGCTCGGTACCAGCGGGGCATGGTCGAGCAGACTCGCCCACTTCCGTTTCGACCGCGCACCCAGCGCCGGCGGCAACGAGATCCAGTCTGAGTTCTTCGTGCCGCGGGCACACGCGGTCGACGCGTTGCGCGCCATCCGGCCGCTCGGGGACCGAATCGATCCGCTGCTGCATGTCAGCGAGTTCCGTAGTTTCGCGGGCGATGATCTCTGGCTCAGTGGGGGAGAAGGCGGTCCTCGGGTCGCCATCCACTTCACATGGCACCAGCGCCCGGCTGAGGTCGCCGCACTCCTGCCAGACATCGAAGCCGCGCTGGCGCCGTTCACACCCCGCGCGCACTGGGGCAAGGTTTACAGTCGCGGCTTCGATCAAGCGGCGGGGTTCCGCCGGCTCCCGGACTTCACGGCGCTCGCGGCACGCGTCGACCCCGAGGGAAAATTCCGCAACGCGCATCTTGACCGGGTGTTCGCGGCCAGGTGAACCCGAGAGCCAGGTAGATGTCGTCTTCAGTCGAGCTCGCGTAGGCGCGCGCGCTGCAGTTTCCCTGTTGTCGTGCTGGGTAGCTGGTCAACGAATCTGATCTGGCGCGGGTATTTGTAGGCCGACATCCGCTCGCGCGTCCATGTGATGAGTTCCTCCTCGGAGAGCTCCGTGCCCTGGCTCAGCACGACGTAGGCTCGGATGCTTTCTCCGCGCTTCGCATCTGCATATCCGACTACCGCGGCTTCGCGCACTGCCTCATGGCGGACCATCATGCCTTCGACTTCTTCGGGGTAGACCGAATAGCCGTTGGATTTGATCATGTCTTTGCTGCGACTCTCGAACAGCAGGTACCCGTCCGCATCGATGCGTCCGATATCGCCCGTGCGGTACCACCCGTCGAACATGGCCTCGGCCGTAGCCTCGGGAAGATTGCGGTAGCCGACGAAAACGCTCGGTGACTTCACCAGAATCTCACCGGCCTGGCCCTGCGGCATTGTGCGCGCCGGATCGTTCGGGTCGGCGATGCGGATCTCGGTGTCGAAGACGGGCTTCCCGTGGCATCCGTAGCGGATTGCTTCTGGCGGCATCTGCGTGTTGCCGGTGTGCGTCTCGCTCATTCCGTAGGCCCACTCGAACATCGGTGCTCCGCTGTACTTCTCCCACTGATCAGACAGCTCTTCAGTGATCTGCGCGCCAAAGCTCGTGCCGGGCGAGAGCCTGATGGCGGAAAGGTCGACCCGCGAGATGAGATCGCTTTCGAGCATGGCGGTCACCATCGGAGGCGTCGTATAGGTCACGGTGACGCGATGCTCCTCGAGGTCGCGCAGCAAAATGTCCGGATCAAACCGCGCCTCGATAACCGTGGCTGCTCCCACCATGAGCGGGCTGTTCATGCCCACCGTCATTCCGGCAATATGGAAGATGGGCATTGCCGCAGAGAAGACGTCCTCGTGAGTGAACCCATACGTCTGCACGGTCGCCGCGGTCTTGAACTCGGCATTACGGAACGACAGCATCGCTCCTTTGGGTTTTCCGGTGGTCCCGGATGTGTAGATGATGAGCGCGACATCGTTCTGCATGTCGATCTCTGCACCGGAGACCACATCTGCACGACGTGTGACGATTTCACCGAACCGCGCGGTCTCGAGCACCCCCGCGTCGTGCACTGGCTCGACCGTGTCGCGGACGGGCAACCGGTCGGGTGCTGCGGTCGCCTCGGACCACCGCGTCAGCACGACCGTCTCGACCGAGGTGCCAGTGGTGGCGCGGAACACGGGGAGGAGATCGTCGAAGGTGAGCAGCACTTTCGCGCCGAGATCCCTGAGCTGGTACTCGAGCTCCCATTCCTTGAACATCGGGTTGCATGGACCGGTTGTCCCGCCGAGGCGCTGGATGGCAAGACTCGAGATCACGAATTGCGGGGAGTTCTGCATGAAGACCGCCACGGTGTCACCGCGGGATACCCCGCGTCCCGCAAGATACGTGGAGAGCTGTTCGACCTGATGCTGAAGCTCACCATAGGTGTAGGTCGTTTCGGCAAAGTGGATCGCAGGGCGTGTGGGGTGCGTACGCGCATGCGCTTCCACGTAGGCGTGCAGCGGAAGATCCCGTACCTGTGTCTCGCGAATCGGCACCGCGTTCATCGCTACTTCCCTTCGTACTGCGCGTCGCGCCGGTGTGTGAATGCGAGCTTGCCCTCGACGAAGTCATTCGTCAGTACGCTACCCACCGTCGCGCCCACCTGCATGGTGAGGGCGTCCGGCACTCCGAGCGATTCGGAGGCATGCAATGCCGATTTCATGAGTCCGATTGCACGGGTCGCAGAGGTCGCGAGCTGATTGACCATGGTGCGCGCCAAATCGTCGATGTCCTGGTCTTCCGAGCTGAGCGCGGCGACGATGCCCAACGTATGAGCCTCCTCAGCGGTGATCATATCGCCGAGGAAGAGCAAGCGGTGCGCGAGGTGGCGGGGCGCGCGTTTGGGCAGCAGGCTCGTGCCTGCGGCAATTCCTCGGAGTACGAACGGCAGCCCAAACTTCGCGGTGGGCTCCGCCACGATGATGTCGGCGGCGAGCGCAATCTCGAAGCCCGCCCCCAGTGCATATTTGCGTACGGCCACCACGATGGGCTTCTGGATTTTGAGCATGCGCCTCACGATGCTCGGGTAACCATCCGCGTATTTGTCGTGGAGGTTACTGGGCTCCGGGTGCTCTGGTGTTCCCATGTCGATGAGGTCATCGCCCGCACAGAACGCTCGTCCCTCACCACGGATCAGGATCGCACGCACGCGTTCGTCGATCGCGGCCTCATCCAGCGCGGCATTAATCGCAGCGATCATGCTGTTCTCCAGCGCGTTGAGTGCGTCGGGCCGGTTCAGGCTGATCGTGCACACCCCACCCACTGTTTCGACAAGTACGCGTTCAGGCATGGTCTTCTTTCTGCTTGGTCACGCTCGTTCGCTCTGCACGATGGTTCAGTGCAGAGCGAACGAGCGTGCGTCCTTCTACTTGCTATTTGTTGTGTATCTCGGCGGTAAGGCTCTGCGCCTCGTCCGTCTCGTCCGCCTCGATGAATTCACGCTCGTGGGCGATCGTGATTCTCGAGAGTTGTTCGGGGCGCGGCGGCTTCGTCACGAGCGATCCGACGATGCACGCGACGAGCGAGAGCGGCAGCGAGACCGTGACCTGCGAAAGCGCGGGCATCGCAGTTCCCCACAGCAAGACGAGGTACGAAATCGAGCCAACGATCACGCCGGAAAGCGCACCGACGTTGTTCATCCGCTTCCACCACACGCCGAGCAGCGTGGGGAAGAAGAGACCGGATGCCAGAAGTCCGACTGCCGCGCTGTAGAGCAGTGTGAGCAGCTCGGGCGGGTTCAGCGACAGCACCAGCGTCAGAACACCGAAACCCAGCACACTCCAACTGGTGAGGCGACGCTTTGTCTTATCGTTCATATTCGGCTTGAGTTCTGCGACCAGGTCGTATGCGAACGCGCCACCGAGTGCCAGAAGCATAGCGCTGACGGACGACATGACCGCAGCGAAGATGCCCGCGTATGCGAGACCGGCGACCCAGGCGGGCGTCTGCTTCGCAAGGAAGATGAGGAATGTCGTGTCGGGTGCGGCGAGATCCTCCCCACCCTCGAGAATCACGACAGCGGCCACGATGAACACGGTCGTGACGACTGCGGTCACGACGTACAGGCCGAGGCCGATCGCGAGCGAGGCGCGACCCTGCCGTTCGTTCTTCGCGGCGAAGATACGCATCACCGTGTGCGGTAGTACCGCGTTGACCGTCGCCCAGATCACGAAAGCGCCAATGTAGGAGGCGAGTGGGAATGACTCCGTGCCTTCCCACTGCGGGCGAAGCGTCGTCGCGAGGTCGTACAGGTTTGCCGCACCGCTGTTCGCGCCGAGCGCGAAGCCACCGCAGATGACGACGACCGAGATCATCAAGAGTCCCTGGACGAAGTCGGTGAGCGTCACCGCCCGCATTCCGCCGTAGAAGGTGTAGAAGATGTACACGACGCCGACGCCGATCACGGACCACTCGTATGAGAATCCGAAGAGCTGCTCACCCAGCATGCCCCCGACCTTCATCTGTGCGACGAGGTATGCGACGAGGGTGCCGATCAGGATCAGCGGGACGATGACGTTGAGGGTCTTGTTGTTGAAGCGCTTACGGATGAACTCCGGCACGGTCGCAACATTCATGTTGCGTAGCGTCTTGGCGAGGAAGAACGTCGTGATGAGATACCCCAGCGCGACGCCGCCGTTGTAGGCAGTGATGTAGCCCCAGCCGCCGGCGTACGAGAGGCCGATGTTACCGAGCATGGTGCCGCCGGTTGCGAACGCCGCAAAGATGGCGAAGCCGTTGACCCACACATTCACATCGCCGCTGCCGGTGAGGTAGTCCTTGCTGGTCGACTTCTTCGACCGCATCCGTGCATACACACCGACCGCCACCACGAAGATGAGGTAGATCGCAAGGATGATCAGGGGCACGATGTTATCGACCATGGTTCAGCCGCTCCTCTTGCTGGTGCGGATCAGCAGCAGCATCTCTGTCTCGGGTCACAACGAGGTCGATGATCAACACGATCAATCCGACGAACATGATCGCCATGAGCATGATGTTGATGATCGGTACTGAACCGATCAATGTCTCGTACGACCAGGGCGTCAACGCCACAATCGACATCACGACGACGACGAGCGTCGAGACGAGGCGGAACCTCGATATCTTGAAGAACCCCCGAGACGCCGATGTCCGAGGTTGCTGGTTTGGCACAACGATTCCTTTCGTACCTTCTACTTTGGGTGTTCAGAAGTTGGGCGTGCGTTTGCCGACGAACGCTGCGAGGCCTTCGTCGCGTTCAGCCGTGCCGAAGAGCGCGGCCTGCGCCAGGAGTTCGATTTCCAGGCCGGCGGTCAGGCTCGTGTCGGTGGAGGAACGGATGGCCCGTTTCGCGAGACGCAGCGCGAGGGGTCCGCGTTCTGACATCGCCTGCACCAAGGCGATGGCCGCATCCCGAATCTCTGCTGCGTCATGCAGTTCGCTGACGAGACCCAGCTGATGGGCACGTTCGGCGCTCATCACAGCGCCCGTTAGGACGTGGTAGTTCGCCACGGAGATGCCTGCGTAGCGCGAGAGCAGCTGGGTGCCGCCGGCACCGGGAATGATGCCGAGGCCCGTCTCGGGAAAGCCGAACTTCGAGGCGGGGGTTGCGATGCGAATATCGCACGCCAGCGCAAGCTCGAACCCGCCGCCGAGCGCGAAACCGCTCACGGCGGCAACACTCGGCAGCGGCGACTCGCGGATCGCGGTCATCCAGTGCTGCATGCCGGTGTCCGTCATCTCCGCAACGCGCTTGCCCTGAAGCTCGGTGACATCGGCACCAGCGGCAAAAGCCCTGTCGCCCGCACCTGTGATCACGACGCCGTGTACCGACTGATCATCGCGCCAGGTATCGAACTGCTGCGAGATCGCTCGCACCACGTCAAACGTCAATGCGTTGAGCGCGTCCGGTCGATTCACCGTGATGATCCCGACTCGGCCACTCACCTCGGCAGTTACTGCATCATTCATTGCGCACCATATTCGTAGAATCCGCGGCCGCTCTTCTTGCCGAGCCGGCCCTCGGCTTCGAGATCCAGCAGTGTCCGAGATGGACCTCTCGACGGGTCTCCCGTCTCCTGCGCCTCAAGCCTCTTGATTCCGACGTTCACGTCGATGCCGGTCATGTCGAGCAGCGCGAAGGGGCCGATCGGATGACCGAGGCCCTTCGTGACCGCCGTATCAATCTCCTCTGGCGTCGCGACGCCCGCCTCGAGCAGAGCGATCGCCTCGTCGAAGATCGCACCGACGATGCGGTTGGCGATGAACCCGAAGATCTCCTGCTTCACCACGACGGGGGTTTTTCCCATGCGCTCGGCGAGGCGCACAGCGCACTCGATCGTCGCTGGCGAAGTATGCGCGCCCCCGACGACTTCCACCAGCTGCATCACCAGTGCCGGGTTGAAGAAATGCATGTTGCACACTCGGCCAGGATTCGGCACATCGGCGAGCCGGCTCGACACGATACTCGAACTGTTCGTGGCGAAGATCGCGTCAGAGGGGGCGAACCTGCCGAGTTCCGCGAAGAGCGCGCGCTTCGCGTCGAGATCTTCGAGGATGGCTTCAATGACGAAGTCGGCGTCTCCAACGGCACTGGCAAGATCGGTGCTCGAGCTCAGGCGCGGAAGGGCCGCCTCGACCTGCTTTGCGTCCAACTTCCCGCGTTCGACGGATCGCGCGACCGTGCCTCGCACCCTCATGAGGGCAGCATCGATCCGCTGCTCATCAATATCCACCACGGTGGTCTCGCACCCGGCAAGGGCCGCGAGCATCGCGATCTGGCTGCCCATGGCGCCGGCGCCGACCACGGTCACGCGTGTGATCTCAGCCACAGGTTCCTCCAGTTGTTGTTTGCTCGTGTGCATCGTCGAATCGGATCACTTGGCGCAGCTGTGCGCCGGAGGCCAGTGCATCCATGGCTTCATTGATGTGTTCCAACGAAACCTCCGAGCTGATCAGCCGTTCGATGGGGAGGCGTCCGCGTCGCCACAGATCGATGAACTTCGGGATGTCTCGTCGCGGGACGGCGGATCCGAGGTAACTGCCCACGATCGTGCGGGCTTCCGCGACCAGTCCGAGCGGACTGACCTCGCTCATCGCTCCTGCCGCAGGGAGCCCGACTGTTACCGTGGTGCCTCCTGGCGCTGTCAAGGCGACGGCAGTCTCAAAGCCGCGCGGATTTCCGGTCGCGTCGATGACGAGCTCGCTCCGCGCCGCCTCGGTCATGGCGCTCGCCGGATCGAACGCCTGCTCGGCACCGAGCTGCACAGCGAGCTCGCGCTTGCTCAGCACTGCATCGACTCCGATCACAGGATGGCCGAGCGCGAGCGCCATCAGGATCGCAGCCATGCCGACACCGCCGAGACCCACCACGATGACCGTGGCACCAGGGGTCGGATTCGCCGCGTTCAGAATGGCTCCACCGCCGGTCAACACTGCGCAGCCCAACACTGCCGCGACGTCAGGGGGCACATCGTGACCGATTGCGACGACGGAGCGCTCGTCCACGACGGCGCGCGTCGCGAAGCCGGAAACGCCGAGGTGGTGATTGACCTGCTCGCCGGTGTCCGCGAGTGTGCCCAGACGAAATCCTCCGCCGATCAGTTCACCCGCCTCGTTCGACTGGGAACCGAGTGAACAGGGCAGGCGCCCGCCAGTCTGACATTGCGTGCACTCCCCGCAGCGAGGGAGGAAGGTCATGACGACGCGATCGCCGATGTTGATATCTGTGACGTCCGGTCCGAGCTCTTCAACGATCCCGGCTGACTCATGACCAAGAAGCATCGGAGTGGGGCGGGGGCGCACACCTTCGACCACAGAGAGATCCGAGTGGCAGATGCTTGCGGCCTCGATGCGTACGAGGATCTCGCGTCCCTGGGGTGCTGCGAGTTCCAAGTTTTCGATGGTCAACGGCCTCGACTGCGCGAAAGGAGCCGACGCATCGAGCCTGCGCAAGACTGCGCCTCGAACGTGTCGCCCTGATGGACCCACTGCATTCATCTCCGGCCCTTCCGTTTCGCCATTGAACGTGCTCCAGCCAACCAGATTGGCCTCGTCTTCAATATGTCGCGGCCAACATATCTGAAGCCCCAAAGTGTAAATTGCTATACGTGATTGATTCCATCTCTCGTCTCCTGCATCTCCTGGGCGCGGTGCCGGAGGACGCCAGCCGGATCAAGGAGCTCACATCGACGCTCGGTCTTGAGCCCTCCAGCGTGGCGTCGGTGAATCACCTACGAGAGGAAATGCTGCAGGCGCGGCAGCAGCGCGAGGCCGCACGCATCATTGTCGAGGCGGCGACCAGCATCAATGCCGCAGTCGACGTCGATGAGACGCTCGAACTGGTGTGCCGGAGAAGCAAGCTGCTCCTCGGCAGCGATATGTCTTACATCAGCCTGAATCTCTCCCCAGAGCAAGAGACGTACATTCGAACGACTGACGGCGTGCTCACACCGGAGTACCGGTCGCTGCGCATGCCGCTGGGTACTGGCATCCTGGGCCAGGCAGCCGGAGGATCCACGATTGCCCAGACCGAGTCGTACCTCGACGACGATTCCTTCCCTCATATCGAGGCGGTCGACGAGGCGGTCAGGCTCGAAGGAGTGAGATCGATCCTCGCTGTCACCATGAGCGTGAAAGGTGAACGACTCGGTGCGCTCCTCGTCGCCGAACGCCACGGCCGACGCTATACATCCCGCGAAGTCGACCTGCTCAGCCAGATTGCCGGGCTTGCTGCCATCGCGCTCAAGCGCGCCGAACTCATCGACGAGCTACGCGCCCGGCTCGTCGAGCGAGATGAAGCCCGTGCCGAGGCCGAAACCCGCAATGCGTTCCTCGCCAGAATCGAAGGGTTCGATCAGAGGCTCTTCGACCTCCTCAAGCAGGAGGCATCCCCCGGTGAACTTGCTCACGCTGTCTCCGAAGAGATCGAGACGGAGGTCCGCTATCTGCATCGCTCAGAGCTTTCGGGATACCCCACGAGAGGAACGGTCACCTGCACGGCTGTTGCGGGCGACCGCATTCTCGGTGCCCTCGAAGCGCAGGGCGAGCTGGGGCACGAACAGCGCCTGCTCCTCGAACGCGGTGCCCCGGTGCTGACCGCAATGATCCTTTTTGAAGAACGCGGCGCGGCCGCCTCCGCCGAGGAACAGCAAAGCCTCGTCCTGCGATTAGGGCAGGGGGCGGGTCGCGATTGGAAGCAGATCGCTGGCCAGTTGCAGCGCTACTGGCTGCGTGAGGGCGCGAAGATCGATGTGCTGGCTGTGGGGTGCGGCAATGTGCACGCCGCGCGCACCGAACTGCGTGATCTGATTGCGCGCAGGGGCGGGATCACCGGCGAATCGGACGGACTTCTGGTGATCATCGGATCGAACCTGCCTGGCGAAGAGGTGGAGCGATTCCTCGCTGCAACCGGCACGCGATCGCGGGTCGCCGAGGTCGAAACTGTGCTCACCGCGCTGAGTGTGCAGCAGGCGCTGCAGCAGACGCAGCGCACAGTGCGCGCGATGCAGGCGCTTGACATCACTGGCGTGGCCGACCCGCGATGGGACCTCGGGCTCGCCGGGCTCACGCTCGCGCATCTTCCCGCTTCGACCGCAGCAGAGCTCATTCGGCACACCCTCGCACCCCTGATCGAGTACGACGACACCCACAACACATCGCTGCTCAACACAGCATGGGAGTACCTCGAATTCGACGGAAACGTGGAGGCTGCGGCCCGCACGCTGCACATCCATCCCAACACGCTTCGGCAGCGGGTCCGTCGAATAGGTGAGCTGATCACACCAGAGTGGGCAACAGGGCGTCTGCGCACTGACCTTCACGTGGCCCTTCGACTCTGGAAAGTGCGCGAGCACGAACTTTCACGGCACAACGACTAGCAGGTCACCCTGCTTCGCAGGCGAACTGGAAGTGCGGGAAGATAGAAGGCATGACTTCCTCCGCCCCGCAGACGCAGCGCAATGCCCTCGCACCAGGCCTGCTCGCGGCGATCGCACTTTTCCTCTCGCCCCTGTTCCCCGAGGGGACCGTCGCAACGGTGATTCTTTACCTCGTCGCGATCCTCGCGGTCATCGTCGCGTGGTTCGCGTTCACTGCAGGGCAGTGGTGGTGGAGCATCGTCTTCCTTGCCGTCGCGGTGATCTGGAATCCGATCTTTCCGTTCGGCTTCAGTGGTTGGGTGTGGACGGTCGCGCACTTCGTCGCGGCGCTGGCGTTCATCACGGCCGGGGCGCTGGTCAAGAACGAGCGGACCATCCCCGCGGCGTGACCTGGCCCGGGGGGAGCGGCCAGATGAGAAACTTGAAGGATGAGCACGACCATTCCTGCAGACCTTCCTCTGACGGATGCTGAGATCCTCCGCATCCGCGAGGACTTCCCGATCCTGCAGACCGAGGTGAACGGGCATCCGCTGGTCTATCTCGACTCCGGCGCGACCTCGCAGCGTCCGCTGGCTGTCCTCGACGCGGAACGTGAATTCGCCACCACACTGAACTCCGCGGTTCATCGCGGCGCGCACACCCTCGCCGCTGAGGCGACCGAGGTATTCGAAGACGCACGCGGCACCCTCGCGCGCTTTATTGGTGCCGATGACGACGAGATCGTCTGGACCTCCAACGCCACAGAGGCGATCAACCTGGTCGCGTACTCGCTCTCGAACGCGTCCATCGGCCGCGGGGGAGCGGCGGCCGCGAGGCTTCGGATGGGCCCTGGCGACGAGATCGTCACCACCGAGATGGAGCACCACGCCAATCTCATCCCGTGGCAGGAACTCGCTGCGCGCACCGGCGCGACCCTGCGCGTCATCCCGATCGACGATGACGGCGCCCTGCGGCTCGATGAGGCCACGATCAACGAGCGCACCAAGCTCGTCGCCATCACCCACGTCTCCAACGTGCTCGGCGTCATCAACCCGGTCGAGCAGATCATCGCAGCCGCCCACGAGGTCGGCGCACTCGTGCTGCTCGACGCCTGCCAGTCCGCACCGCATCTGCCGCTCGATGTCCGCGCGCTCGATGTCGACTTCGCCGTCCTCTCCGGGCACAAGATGCTGGGGCCCACCGGCATTGGCGCGCTCTACGGGCGTCGCGAGCTACTCGAAGTGATGCCGCCGTTCCTTACCGGTGGATCGATGATCACCACCGTCACGACAACGGAGGCTGAGTACTTGCCACCGCCGCAGCGGTTTGAGGCTGGCACTCAGCGGGTGTCGCAGGCGGTCGCGCTCGCCGCAGCAATCGACTATCTCACCGCGGTCGGGATGCCACGGATCGCCGATCATGAAGAGCGTCTCGGCCGCCGCCTTGTCGATGGACTCTCTGCGATCGATGGCGTGCGCGTGCTCGGCGCGGGCATCGACCTGCCGCGAGTGGGGCTGGCGAGCTTCGACATCCCTGGCATCCATTCGCATGACGTCGGGCAGTTCCTCGACGATCGTGGCATCGCCGTGCGGGTCGGCCACCACTGCGCGCAGCCGTTGCACCGACGTCTCGGTGTGACATCGTCCACCCGCGCCAGCACCTACCTCTACTCGACCGAGGCCGAGGTCGACGCCGTGATCGAAGGCGTCGTCGCGACCATTGAATTCTTCGGAGTGCGCTCATGAGTTCCAGTGACCTGCAAAATCTCTACCAGGAGCTGATTCTCGACCACTCCCGCACACCGCACGGCTTCGGCTTGCGTGATGAGGTCGCGGCACAGTCCCATCAGCTCAATCCCACCTGCGGTGACGAGATCACCCTGCAGGTGCATCCCGCCGCTGACGGCACGATCGAGGCTGTCGCGTGGGAGGGCCACGGCTGTGCGATCTCGCAGGCCTCGGCGTCGCTGTTCGCAGAACTCGTCGAAGGTATGACGGTGCCCGAGATCCAGACGCGCATCGACTCATTCCGTGAGGCGCTGCGCTCGCGGGGCAAGATCCAGCCCGATGAAGAACTGCTCGGCGATGCGGCAGCCCTCGGCAGCGTCTCCCGCTACGTCGCCAGGGTGAAGTGCGCCATGCTCGCCTGGGTTGCGGCCGAAGATGCACTGCGCAAGTTGAACTGAAACGGAATTCCGGGCCGCGAACTTCGCAAGGGCGAACCGTCTGCCAGTGAGCCCAGCGGACATGTGACCCAGAGAGTCGTCTCATTTCCCACCGTGACGCTTCGTTAACGCTCGTGTCATCGACAGGTGACCGCTGAACGTCGGGCGCGGATGCTGTTGAGATGACTCACCTCGTCAGCGTGGCGCAGCTTTTGCATCTGCAACGCTCCGCAGAGCACGGTGCCGGCCCCGCCGTGCGGTTGCTCGATGTGCGCTGGCGACTCGACCGGCCGGAAGGCAGGCCCGAGTATGTGCGGTCACACCTGCCCGGCGCAGTGTACGTAGATCTCGAACATGAGCTCGCGCGTCGAGGGCAGCCCGAAGAGGGGCGGCATCCACTGCCTGAGAGCGTTGACCTTGAGCGGGCAGCCCGCGGCTGGGGCCTGAGCGACGGCGACATCGTGGTCGGTTACGACGACAACCGCAGCGTGCCCGCAGCTCGTCTGTGGTGGTTGCTGCGGCGCTCCGGGATCGACGCGAGAGTGCTTGACGGCGGCATTCGCGCGTGGGTCGGCGAGGGGTTGCCGGTCGAGACGGGAGATGTCCGCCCGGCTGCCGGCAACGTCTCGCTCCATCACCACGACGACGACGTCTCTCTCAATCACGACGGTGTCTCTCTCAATCACGACGGTGTCTCTCTCAATCACGACGGTGCGTTCGACGTGTTGGAGATCGAGGAGCTCGGTGACTTCATCGAGCATGGGGTTTTGCTCGATGTGCGCACGCCTGAGCAGTACAACGGCACGCGCACGGCAGGTGCGCCCGTCGCGGGTCACATTCCCGGCGCGGTGAATCTGCCGGCGATGGTGGCGGTCGCAAGCGATGGCCGGCTGCAGCATCCCGATGTCCTTCGGCGTATCTTCGCCAGCGCCGGTGTGGATGCGGACACCGTCGTTGGCGTGTACTGCAGCTCGGGGGTCGCCGCCATGCACTCGGTGCTTGCTTTAGAACACGCGGGGATTCGTGCGCGCGTGTACCCGGGATCTTGGAGCCAATGGTCGAACACGCGGGGCAAGCCTGTCGCGGTCGGCATCCTGCCATCGGGACGTCTGACGACAGTGTGAGCGTTCCCACGGGCCGAGTGAGGACCTGATGGAAGGGATACCAAAACTGGTCAAAACCGCAGTTGAGTGGGAGAATGCCCGCATGGGGGAATCATTCGGGGAGCTTGAATCGGCGCGCGTGGCGCGCATATTGAGGGAAGACATCGTGTTGGGCAGAAGGATGCCCGGTTCGAAGCTTGTAGAACGCGATATCGCCGCCGAACTTGACGTCTCCCGTCTGCCCGTGCGCGAGGCGATCCGCGCCCTCGGGTCCGAGGGGATCGTCGTCGCCCGCCCCCGAACCTGGGCCATCGTTCGCGAGTTCACGTTCCACGACATTCAGGACTTTGCCGAGGTGCGCGAGTCCATCGAGACACTGCTGTTCGTCTATGCGACAGAGCGCCACGACGAGCAGGGCCTCGCGAGCTTGAGGCAGCTGTTGGAGCGGGAGGAGCGCGCGGCACACGCAGGCGATGTATGCGAGTCTCGTGCCGTCGCCGGTGCGTTCCACGAGTACATGGCAGTGCTGGCAGGAAATGACATGCTCACCGAGCTGGTCCAGGTCTTCGCCACGCGACTGAAGTGGGTATTCGGTGCGCACGATGATCTGGTGGCGATGGCTGCGGAACACCGCGGGCTGTTTGAAGCGATCGCATCGCGTGATGTCGAGCTGGTGAAGATGTTGGTGTCTCGGCATCTGGCTGCGGGGCGAAGAGACGCTGAGCAGCGCTTCATAGACGCGGCGTCACTAAATGCAACGTCGAACCGCTAGATTTATGCACGCGGAGGGGGACTCCGATCAGTGGGAATATGCATGCGAATCTTCACCCTCGGCCTGGGCGGCCTTCTGCTTCTGAGCGGGGTAGTACTTGTCGTGCTCGCCGATCAGGAACGTGAAGTGGCACTCGAGCAAGCAACACGGAACGTCGTCGTGTTGGAGCAGAGCCTAGAACGTGCGCGCGCGATGAACCTGACGCACGCTGAGACGCTGACCACCCTGCGATCGGCGATCGCTGATGAGCAGGCACAGCTGGCCGATACTGAAGGGTTCCTGGAGTGACGTTTCGACGGGCGCTCGCGATCATCATGAGCTTCGTGGTCATCGGCGGCGGCGCGATCGCTGCCAAGTCTCAGGCTCTTGAAGATCAGCGGGCGGAGTTGGTTGCCCAGGCAGACAGCCTACAGACGCAGATTGCGTCAGCTGGCGCCAGAGGCGGTTACATCGAGTCACTGATCGCGCACCATGAGGATGAGAAAGCCGACCTTGATGCCGTGCTCGCTGTGCGGCCTGACTTCGTCGCTGAGGTCGCGGCGCTGAGTGACGCGCTCGAAAAGGCCAAGGGGAAGATCGACACTGCAGCGCACCTTGCAGCGGCGATCGCCACGCAAGACGCGGTGCTCGTCGAACGCGCTGACCCCGTGGTCGTGACGAATGCGACAGCGACGATCCACGCGCTCACGGAAAAGGTGAGCGGCGAGCTTGGTACGTGGGAGGCTGCGCAGCGGCGCACTCCGGCGGCAGCGGGTCCGCTCTGGTCAAGCAGCGGACCGGATGGATATGCCAGGGTGCGTGCCGCACTCGATCGTGTCGGAGGTGGCGGAGTCGGTCTCTACGAATCGGCGTCTTGCGCCGGCGGGTCTGCGCCCGCGTGCGCGAACAGCAACGGCTACATCAAGTATCGCGCTGACGTGGCAGGGTGGAATGAGTCCCGGTTGAACTGGGCCATGGCGCACGAACTCGGCCATATCTATCAGTTCAAAGTGTGGGGAACGTTGAACTCATCCTCGGCATATCAGTCGATGTTCGGCGGAGATCCTGAGTTCCTCGCAAACTGCATGGCGCTCGTGCGTGGATACCCCGGGTCTGTGGGGTGCGATGGAGACCAGCAGATCTGGGCTTCAGCGATCTGGGTGGGGGCCGTGCGCTGACAGGCGCTAGCTCACCGGCGTCGTCGTGTCAGTCGCCTGCCGTAACGTCCCGCGCATCGCGCGCCAGTAGCCAGTCGGAGACAGCCTCACCAGCACGTCGATGAGCCGCGCTTCACGCCCGACCATTGTTCGGGCCCTGCGGCGTTCGGTCGCGCGGATGATGCGTGCCGCGGCATCCGCTGGTTCGGTGTGGTACATCGCAGCCTGGGCTGATGCTGCGCGTGCGGCGACAGCAGGATCGATGGCGGCGGCGTAGCGTCCGTGGAGGATGATGCCTGTGCGCACACCCGCCGGATACACGGCGCCGACGCTCACCGCGCTGCCCTCCAGCTCGTGGCGCAGAGCCTCAGAGAAACCGCGCACGGCGAATTTGCTCATCGCATAGGGGATGCGTCCTGCGGGCGCGGCGAGCGCATAGACGCTGGCGAGATGGGTGATGTGCGCAGCCGGTGCCGCGCGCAGTGCCGGCAGCAGTGCTTTGGTGATCGAGACAGTGCCCCATAAATTCACATCGACGAGCCAGCGCATCTCCTCCATGGTGAGCTGCTCGAGGGTGCCGAGCATCGAGGAGCCGGCACAGGTGATGAGCGCGTTGATCTGCGGGTGAGCGGCGGTGATGGCTGCGACGGTTTCCGTCACAGCCTCGTCATCGCGCAGATCAACGACGTGGACGGTGACTGTGCCTGGCAACTCGGAGGCCAGGGACTCCAGAGCTTCGGCGTTGTGGTCGACGAGAGCGAGGTGTGCGCCGGCATCGGACAGCTGGCGCGCGATCTCCGCACCCATGCCGCTGGCGGCGCCGGTGATGACCGTGGTGTGTCCGGCCAGGGTGAGCTGTCGCATCCAATCCTCCTCCTGGCGCATTCGGGTATGCGCCGTTCGCTTCTTTGCAGTCGGGGAGAGCCTGTTGAGTCTATTCTGGCCGACACGGACGTCTGCCGGTAACGGTACGCTTTCGAGAGGAGGTTGTGGTGGGACGAACTGCGGATGCTATCGCCGAGGGCGTCGCCATTGCCACGGCCGCGGCACGGCTGACGGTGAAGAATCAGATCCTTGTCGGCACGATCGCTAAGGGTGGGGTGTTCGATGCCACCCAGTACCTGGATGTCGCGCGCGACGCGCTGCATGCGATGGCAGCGGAATCCGAGCAGGCGGCCGAGATGGTGACCACGTTGCGCCGGCGTGCGCGGGGTCGTCACTCTGATCCATCGGGTACGCACGACTACCGCGATCGCGACGTGCGCAACCTCCGCCGCCGAGCCAAGCAGTCGGCTGGTGTCGCCGATCGGCTGAAGGCGATGGCAGAAGACCCAGAGAAGCTGGGTGTGCTCGTTGAGGATGCTCGTGAGGCTGCCTGGGGTGATGTGCGTGGCAATCTCGATCGCCGATTGCACGTCGAAGGCATGCGTCCTGACCAAGATCCTGAATACGAGGTCATGCGCGAGGCGCGGATGCAGGCGCTTCGCCTCGTCGATCTGCAGGCGTTGTCGTCGCAGCAGCGTGCAAAACGCAAGCGCGAAGCGGCGGGTTGACGCCCGGTTTCGCGTTCGGGCCCTCCGTCATGTATTCTTTGTGAGGCCCGTTCCACTGGAACAGGCCGAAAATATGCGCCCGTAGCTCAATGGATAGAGCATCTGACTACGGATCAGAAGGTTAGGGGTTCGAGTCCCTTCGGGCGCACAGAGTATTGAGACAGTGAATGGAAAAAGGGCCGGTTATCGGCCCTTTTTTCGTTTCTGGGGTCTTCTGATCGCGTCTGATGCGAATTAGAGGAGCTTGAGGTCGCCGCTGCCTGTGCGTCCGCGTGAATCCGCGGAAACGGGACGATAGATGTCTCGTCGCCGACGGCGAATCAGAAAGCTTTGTGTGCACCTATGTGTGCATCTCGACCGCAGCGCCAGTCCTGTGAGGTGGCAAACGTGGTGCCAGTCCTGTGGGCGTTCAACGGCCCTCAGGCGGCATGATCGACAGCCGCTGGATCTCCTGTGTCGGCCAAGATTCAGTTCCGATGTCCTGACGTTCCGTCACGATCTTGTCGAACATCCGAATCAATGGGCCGAGATCTTGCTGGTCTGATCCGACTCGAGCTGCTGTGTGGTTCTCTTCGCCGTGAACGGGGCGCCAATCCAGCTGCCAGCCGGCCTGAAATGCCACGCGATTCCAGTAGATGCGTTGTGTGCGGCCGTTGCCCTCACGGAACGGGTGGATGTAGTTGATTTTCTCGTAGTGGTAGGCCAGCCGTTCGACGAATGTCTTTCTGCCGAGTCCGACGAGGAACTGCTGTTCGGCGAGTTCTCTGAAGCAGATCGCAGCGGCGTTCTCGATGAAGCCGTAGGGCAGGAAGAAGTCCGCGTCAGGGACGCTCTTGCGTACGTCGACCGTGCGCAACTCACCGGCCCAGTCGTAGACGTCCTGGAACAGGTGAAGATGAATCGCCTGCAGCTCGCGGAGGTCGTTTGTTGCAGGTGCTGGAGCCTCAAGTAGCTGGAGCGCTCGTGCAAAGGACAGGTCGGCTTCGGCGAACGAGAGCTCTGACGTCGATGTGGCGCCGACAAGGTTTCGAAGGGCGTTGCTGCCGGGAATCAGGTATGGGTCGAAGAAATCAGGAGAGGCCATACCGGGCACGTACTCGATCGACGAGTTCGTGTGAATCGATGGTGCCCGCAATGTACGAGTCAGCATCGGCGCGAGTGCCGGGCGTCACTGTAAGGCCTTCGATCTCGGCGCTGTGGATCGCGGCATCTACCTGAAAGGCCCGTGCTTCAGTGATGGTCATGTTTTCTCCATCTGTCCCATCTGATTCTACCCGGTAAGCAGTGGGCGTGGCAGTTATGGATGGGTCAGGTATCGGATTTCTACACGCTGGCGGCGACCGCGTATGTGGACGAGAATGATTCGGATGGCGAACGCGCGGACTGCCAGTCCCAAGAATCCGTGCCCACGTTTTGCGTCAAACTGAACAAGAAGGGTGACGTCGCCTGAAGCGGTGGACTGTCGCCCGTCTCGCACAGTGCCGATGGCGCAGAAGCGCCGTGATCGAGTTGCGTGCTGAAAACTTCGCTGATCGGCCCGAAACGAGCGCCATATGGATGTGTGCACGAATGTGTGCACGAGCAACCGCGACCCCAGTTATTACCTGGATCTGGCTCTCCCAGCCTTATTACTACGGAGCAGAAGGTTGGGGGTTCGACCCTGCGGACGGATGCTGCACGCGCAGGGGCAGATGGAGATCCTGCACGCCGCGCCCGCTCAGCGTCGGCCAGAGCACATCGGCGCTGTCGTCGGCGAGCGGCAAGTGATGTGGCACGCCGATCGTTGCCACACCGGCTGCACGCGCGGCGGCAAGACCGACCGGAGAATCTTCGATCGCGACGCAATCCGCCGGATCGACGCCCAGCAGCTCGGCAGCGCGAAGATAAGCGTCGGGGAACGGTTTGCCCCGTGACACATCGTCGCCGGTGACGATCCTGTCGAATGTCCCGGAGGGGAGGACCGTGAGGATCTCCTCGGCGTATCGCCGGTAGGACATCGTCACCAGAGCCAGCGGCACGCTAGCGGCCTTGATTTCGCTCAACAGGCTCCGCGCGCCCGGGCGCCAGTCGATTCCCTCTGCGCGGGTGCACTCCAATGCCAGTTCGAGCCAGCGCGCGACGATCGACTCAGATGAACCCGACGCCCCGAGTGCATGGATCACACGCGCACCATCGGGCAGAGCGAGTCCGATCAGCTCGTCGAGCGCTGACCGCGGCGCGACCACGTCGTCCTCCGCCAGCATCCGCACGGCCGCAGTGATCCAGTGGCCTTCGGTATCGACAATGGTGCCGTCCATGTCCCACAGGACCGCGGCAGGCGGACGACGGGTGTGTGTTCGGGGGTAAAGCATTGGATCTCCTGTGGTGGTACGGCAGTGCCCCGCCCTCGGGAAGGGCGGGGCACTGTGGAATGTCAGTCGATGCGGATCGGCTCGGATTCGATGGTCGCCGGAGCGAGGCCCTGAACGGTGCCGGTCACCTGGACAGTGATGTCCTGGCCCTTCCACTTGCCGACCAGGTGGAACCGATCGGTCGTGGCGCCGTCGATCGGCTCACCGTCGGCCATCCACTGGTAAGCGAACTCAGTGCCATCGGTCCAGTCGCCCTCTTCGACCGTGAGCTTCGCACCCGGCTTGATGCCGAGGTGGTGCGTCGAGACGATCTTCGGAGCGCCAGCCACGATTCCTTCCACGGTCGTGCTCGCGACGAGCGGGTTGGGGATCACAGCCTCGCGCAGCCAGGTGTCGCCTGCGAAGTCATAGGCCTTCACCACAACTCGGTCGCCATAGGCTTCGAGCGTCAGCCCCTGGTTGATGTCACGCGTCACGATCTCGTCGATGCCGGCGGTGTTCTCTCCACGTGCATCCCATTCCACGTGCATCGCGATGGTGTTCACTGCCCAGAACCCGTCGGCGTGCCCATCCGCGGTACGGCGCTGCACTGCCCAGTCGCCGAGCTCGGCGGGGTAGTGCGTGTGCCCGGAGAACACGATCGCGTTCGGGTAGTTGCCCAGGATGCTGGTGAGCCGGTCGTTCATTTGATGGTGACCGTGGTACCAGGGGATCCACGACGCTGACACCGTGTCGCCGAGAGGGAAGTGCGTCATCACGGCGACCTGCTTGTCGAGCGCGGTCCAGTGAGCGAGACGCTCCTCGAGGAACTCCACCTGAGCATTGCTCATGGCAACGTCCGTGGGGCTTGCGAACTCCTGGCCGAGGACGATCACGGGCAGATCGCCCGACGGTCCTTCGATCACGTACTCGTCCCACACACGGTCGCGCTCAGCGAACGTGAGGAACCGGTTGCTGTTCGCGCCGAAACCGCCGGCGGCATAGCGCTCGTGGTTGCCCATCGACGCGATGGTCTGACGCGGGCGGATGTCGGCCGTGGCATCCATCACGTCATAGATCTCATCCCATTCCGCGTCTGAACCGGTGTTCACGATGTCGCCGACCATCAGCATGGCGTCTGCACCCGGCAGGAGCTCGGCGTAGTCGCCGAGAGCGTGCTGCAGATCCTGCGGGTGGCCCTGGATGTCACTCATCACCCAGGCGCTGGTGGGGTCGCCGGTCGGAGCGGCAAGCGCCTCGTGCACGGTGACAGAGGCGATCGCCCAGTATCGAGCGTCGGCGCCGCCGGACAGGTTCCAGGTGAAGACGGCGTTCTCGGCTCCAGCAGGAACATCCACCGTGACATCCTGTGCGTAGTTCAGCTGGCGCGCGTCGTAGCCGTCGGCGACGGACGCCGAATCGAGCCGCAGGATCTCGGTCGTCTCGCCTCCGTCGAAGCTCACCCCGACGGTGCCGGACTGTCCGGCCGCGCCGCGATAGTGGCTGTCGAAGGTGAGGCGTACTGCCCCCAGTCCCTCGACGGAGACGGGAGCGCCGGTGAGAGTGGTGTCGAACGGCAGGTCCCCGAACTGCTGCGCGTCGGCCACGACGATCGTGTCGAGCGCACGGCCGAAGCGTTTGCGCATCTCGTCGACGTCGGCGGTCCATTCGTCGCGGGTGGTGAACTGCCAGCCGCGGTACTCGTCGGCGCCCTGGTCGGTCATGGACTCGTCGAAGCTCACGGTCCACTGATCGGCCCCGTTAGTGCCGAAGGCTTCGCGTGCGATGACCTCGTCAGTGTCATTGTTCGTGACGATCGGGTCGATCTCGACGGCGGCGTTCGAGTCACCCGGCGCAGGCTGCTCGGGGTCGCCGGTGATCGTCAAGGTCGATCCGGCCTGAGTGTCGACAGCGGACGGGACGCTCTGGCCAAAGCTGTCGACGGCGGCGGCGGGAACGGCGGGAACGGCGATGAGGCCGATCGTCGTGGCAACGACGATCGCGCGCCGCAGATGCGGGCGGGAGCGGTTGAGGGGAGGCATCGTGATCCTTTCGGCGGGCGCCGGGGTGGCGTTGCCTCGAGTCTCGACACCGTCTTCGAACGTTCGATGAACACCTCGCCAACGGGGTGCGAAACCGGCCGGTATCCGCCGAAATGGCAGGGACGGCTGTGCACAGCTGTCCAGTTGCCGTCGTCAGCGTCAGCGTCAACGTCAACGTCAACGTCAGGAGAGGGTGCGGGTCCATCCTCCGGGTTGGGCATCTGAGGTTGACGAGGCCTCGAATGACACGGCATCGGGCAGATAGCGATCTTCGGTGAGGTCAAGCGGGCGCCCGTCACGCGCGAAGGCCTGTCGCCGCACGCGTAGCAGTGGGCTCGACCGCCGCACGCCGAGCAGACGTGCATCCTCACTCGAGGCGGCGACAGCATCGATCCGGTGCGAACCGAATACTTCGCCGTGGCCGGCAGCCTCGAGCACTGCCGCATGGGAGGGCGTGTCGACGGGCAGCCCGCGTAGTGCGGCAGCGATCCACGCCGGATACACGGGCCGCTCGATCATCACCACGTGCCCGTCGAGACTGCGCAGTCGGGTGAATCGCAGCACGAAGGAACCCTGCGCGATCCGCAGCATCCGTGCCTCATCTGCGGTCGCGTGCGATTCCTGCTCCTGGATGACCTGTCCGCCCGGGGTGAGGCCGCGATTCTTTGCCCATTGAGCGAAGGAACCGAACGCGGCGAGACCCTGCGTGTGCGCAGACGATTGTACGATCCACCCGGCGCCGGGTCGCGAGGAGACAGCGCCGCGCCGGGCGAGCAGAGCCAGGGCGCTGCGCACGGTGCCTCGCGCGACGCCATGTTCGCCGGCTAAGGCCTGTTCGCCCGGCAGCATGGACCCGACAGGGAACTCTCCGTCGGCGATTCGCTGTGCGAGACGGTCCGCGACATGGCGATAACGCGGTGCGTCGATGGTCACGCCACCAGTCTGGCCCAGAACGGCGCACGAACACGCCTCCCGGCGTAGCCTGGAGTCGTGACAGCGTACGTCTCGGCATTCGACTTCTTCTCCATCGGAGTGGGGCCTTCGAGCTCCCATACGGTCGGGCCGATGCGAGCGGCGCTCGACTTCGCCCAGCGACTGAGCGCCAGCGGCGCACTTGCCGATGTGGCGCGGGTGACCTGCACACTGTACGGCTCGCTCGGGGCGACCGGAATCGGACACGGCACACCGGATGCTGTCGTGGCAGGTCTGCGCGGACTTGCCCCGGAGACGTGTGAACCCGCCGAAGTGCGTGCCGCCTGGACGAACTTCCCCGAGGGAACGGGACTTCTCGTTGACGGTGTGCACGAGGTCGCGTTCGCCAAAGACGACATCCAGTTCGCGCCGCGCACGCGGTTGCCGGGGCATCCGAACGCGATGACTCTCACGGCGCTTTCTGCCGACGGTGCTGCGCATGCAGAGGAGACCTACTACTCGGTCGGTGGTGGATTCATCCGGCGAGAGGGCGAGGATGCTCAGATCGCCGCGAGCGGGTTCCCCTTCGCTTACCCCGACGCCGCGTCGCTGCTGGATCTGTGTGACGAGCATGGCCTCTCAATCGCCGACATCGCGCGGCACAACGAGATGGCGCTGCGGTCTGAAGAGGAGGTCGCCGCCGGCCTCGACGCGATCTGGGATGCGATGGCATCCTGCGTGGATGCTGGTCTGCACGCCGACGGTGTGCTGCCGGGCTTCCTCAAGGTCAAGCGTCGTGCCGGCGCGATACGCGAGCAGTTGGAATTTGCGGAAGCCGATGGTGCGCGGGAGATTCCTGGCGAATGGCTTGGCGCCTTCGCGCTCGCCGTCAATGAGGAAAACGCTGCCGGTGGACGAGTCGTCACCGCGCCGACGAACGGTGCTGCGGGCATCCTTCCGGCGGTCGCGATGTACTGGTGGCGGTTCCTCGCTGACTCAGGACTCGGGGCGGGCAATGCCGTCACGCCGTACGGCGAGCTCGTCGGCAGTGCGCTGCTCGGGTTCGGTGGGGAGGTGACGGCCGTGTCGGATGCCGATGGCGAGGTGGTTGCCGAGGCGAACCGTCGCCGTGGCATCCGCCGCTTTTTGCTCACCGCGACCGCTCTCGGATCGTTGTTCAAAGCGAATGCCTCGATTTCTGGAGCGGAGGGCGGCTGCCAGGCCGAGGTCGGGTCCGCATGTGCGATGGCGGCCGCCGGGCTCACCGCGGTGATGGGCGGCACCAACCGGCAGATTGAGAATGCCGCCGAGATCGCAATGGAGCACCACCTCGGCCTCACCTGCGACCCGATCGGCGGACTCGTGCAGATCCCGTGTATCGAACGAAATGCGATTGCGGCATCCACAGCGGTGACCGCTTCGCGCCTCGCCTTGCGCGGCGACGGGCATCACTACGTCTCGTTGGACGCCGTCGTAGAGACGATGCGGCAGACCGGACTCGACATGTCCACGAAGTACAAGGAGACCAGCGAGGGCGGCCTCGCGGTCAACGTCATCGAGTGCTGAGCGCCTGTCGTGGCTCGGCTACTTCCCTGCAGCGCGACGCGTGGTGTGCCGGGTGGGAGCCGTGGACCAGGGGTCCTCAGGCCATGGATGCTTCGGATATCGGCCGCGCATCTCTGCGCGCACCTGCGAATACGGACCGGCCCAGAACGATGCGAGGTCGTCGGTCACGGCGAGCGGATGCCCGCCGGGGGAGAGCAGATGGAACAACACTGGCACTCGCCCGCTTACGAGGCGCGGAGTCTCCGCCCAGCCGAAGCATTCCTGCAGTTTCACGGCTACGACGGGACGCGCAGTCGGGTCATCGATAGGCGGGTAGGTGAGACGGACGCGTGATCCGCTGGGTACCTCGAGGCGTTCAGGAGTTAGCGCGTCGAAATCCACCGCGGCCGGCCAGGGAAGCACGCGCCGAAGCGCCGAGGTCAGATCGATGCGTGCGGCCGGTGTGCCGGTGGCGAGGTTCGATAGCTCGGGCCCGAGCCAGGAATCGAGGGTGCCGAGGAGCGCGGCATCCGAGACATCCGGCCAGGGCGACCCGAGTTCGCGGTGCAGCAGGGCGAGGCGCCGCCGCAGGCCATCCGCGGCCTCCGACCACGTGAACACCCCGAGGCCCTGTTCTTCGACGGCGCGGCGTGCGGCATCTCGGCCGCCTTCGCCTGCCTGAACGCGCACAGGGACGGACGAGCGGACGATCGCGCCGAGCCGACGCTCGCGACGTGCCTGGACGCGACCATTCACGAACTGCGCTTCGATCCGGTCAGTGATCAGATGGGTGGCTGCCTGCTCTGCCTGGCTTTCCGAGATGACGGCGGCGGAGCGGATGATCGCGCCAGTGCCGGCCGTTGCTCGCCCCTGCGCGCGGGTGACATCAGCCACCGCCAGCCACTCGGTGCCCGCGAGCGGACCTGTGATCCCGGCACGGGTTCCGGAGGCGAGGAGGAAGGTGGCGCCGTGCGCCGAGTGATCGACGCGGCGGGCGATCCGCTCGGGGAACGCGAGTGCGATGACGAGTCCAACCTGATCGGTGCCTCTGCGCTCTGCACCTGTCTTGCTGGTCTTGCTGGAAGTGGAGGTGAAGCGTTCGAGGCGTCGGACTTCCTGCTCCCAGCGGCGGGTGTCAGGGCTTCGTCCGTTTCGCAGCGCGATGAGCGTGGTCGCGACATCTCCGTCCGCGACGCGGAGTTCGCCGCCGATCAGGGCGACGACCTCGGCTGCGGTGCGCGCACCAACCAGCGCGCTGCCGTCGCGAAGTGCGCGGGCAAGGCGAGGATCTGTCGGGACCTTGGCGAGCTGCCTGCCTTCGGCGGTGGCTCGGCCATCGGCATCGATTGCGCCGAGTCCGTGCAACACGGAGAGGGCATCGCCCAGGCTGTCGGTGGGGAGCGGATCGACCAGCCGAAGACCCATACCGCCTGGCGCGCCCCAGCAGGCGAGAAGCAGAGCGGCGTCGGTGAGATCCGTCGTGATGATCTCGGGGGCAGGGCGTGCAGGGACTGCAGCGAACGTCCGCTCGTCGACGCAACGGACCACGACGCCGGGGCCTTGTCGGGTGGCGCGTCCGGCGCGCTGAATGGCAGAAGCCCGGGAGGTCGGGCCGGTGACGAGTCCGCTCATGCCCCGTGCCGCATCGCGTTGCGGAGCACGAGACAGGCAGGTGTCGACGACGAGGCGCACGCCGGGGACAGTCAGCGAGGACTCGGCGAGCGAGGTGGTCACGATGATCCGCGCAGCCTGGCCAGGATTCCGCCCGCTGATCACGGCATCCTGCTCCGCGGCAGGGATCTGGCCGTGCAGTTCGCGAACGTCGAACTCCGAGGCGAGACTGCGGATGCGTCGGGCGATCTCGGATACCTCGCGCGCACCCGGCGCGAAGACGAGGGCATCGGCGGTCGGATCGGCGCGCACCAGATCGCGGTGCGCGGAAACCGCCGCGCTCGCGACGTGGTCGAGGAATGCCCAGGTGACTCCGCGCTCGTCCAACCGAGGCGTGGGACTCGGCGCCCAGCGCACATCGAGCGGATACGCGGGAACCGTCTGCGTCACGATCGGGGCAGGGGATGCGTCTGTGCCGAGGACTGTCGCGAACCGCTCGGCGTCGAGCGTCGCAGACATCGCGACGAGGACGAGATCTTCGCGCAGCTCGCGGACCTCGCCGAGCAGTCCGATCAACAGGTCCGTCTCCAGTGCGCGCTCGTGTACCTCGTCGATGATGACCGCGCCGATCCCGTCGAGCCCTGGATCATCGAGCAGGCGGCGCAGCAGCACACCGGCGGTGACGAATTCGATCACGGTGGAGGGTTCGACGTGGCGCTCGCCGCGTACGGTGAACCCGACGCGGGAGCCGAGGGGGGATCCGTCCAACTGCGCGAGTCGGCGGGCGGCTGCGCGGGCGGCGACCCGACGTGGTTGAGTGACGATCACGCGGCCCTCAACGCGATCGGCGACGATTGGTGGGACGAGCGTGGTCTTGCCCGTCCCCGGTGGCGAGCTGACGACGACGGATGTGCTCCGGTCGAGTGTGGCGCTGAGGTCATCAACCGCGGACGCGAACGCGAGCCCGCGACCGATCATCGGCAGGTCGAACGGCGCGTTGGTCACCCTTCCAGTCTCTCGCGTTCGGAGGGAGTGTGCTCGCAGGCCAGGGTTGTCGCGTCTACTCAGAGATCGCGCTTGCTCTGCTCCCAACGCCGCGCATCACCAGGCGGTCCGTGCTCGTTCCCTCTCGCCGTCGATGGCTCCGTCGACTGCGGTGTAGTTCAGGTGTGGTGCTCGCCATCGGGCGTAGGGGTCCCACCAGTTGGGTCCGCGGATTTCGGGTGTCCCGTTGCGCATTCGGATGAGCCAGATGTGTTCGTCGAGGGTGCGGTGGTGGTGCCAACACAGGGGTACCCCGTTGCTGGTGTGGGTCGGCCCGCCACGCGAGTGTTCGGTCACATGATGGATTTCGCACCATTCCGCACGGATGTTGCACCCGGGGATGAGGCATTTGCGGTCGCGGAGCACGATCGCGCGGCGTTGGCGGGCGTTGAAGATCCGCGCGGTGGTGCTGATGCCCACGATCGCACCATTCTCGTCGAACAGCACGCGTTCCACACCGCCCGCGCACGCGGCGTGGTCGGCGGCACCGAGGGGCACGTCATATCCGGCACCCTCAACCGTCGCCCGTCCGGTGCGGCCGAGGTAGTCTTCGGCGCTGACGGACACGACCAGGGTCGGTGCGGCACCGCCGAGGGTGGGCATGCCGTCGGATGCGGCTGCGACCATGATGATGCTCGCGAACGCGTCGTGCCGTTTCTGCGCATGCGTGCGCAGGTCCGAGGCGTCCGGTGGGGGCGAGGCGGCCTTGTGGGGCGGGAGGCCGTCGGCACGGCCGGTGAGAGTGTCATCCTCAGCGGCGGACGCGACATCAGCCGCCGTGCTGTACTTGGCCTCGAAACCGTCACCGTCATTGTCGCCGCCACTGCCGGGACCATCATTGTCGGCGACGTCGTCGGAGGGTCGGAATCGCACTCCGGCCCCGGTACTGGCCTCGTCATCGACTTTCGGGTTCATCAGACTGTCGATCAGCTTCTCCAACTGGGCGGCGACTTCCGGAAGGAGCTCACCGCGTACGGGAACGGATCCGTCGCGGAGGCGCCCGATCGTGAAGTACCGGCGGCGCTTCCCCGCCCGGTCTTTCGGCTCCGCACCGTCCGGGTCGAGGCGGTCGATGATATGCGCGGTCAGCCCGGCCAGCTCATCCGTCGTCGGCAACGGTGCGGTCTCGCCCGCCCCGGCTGTGTCGTCATCGAGTGGGCAGTCGTCATCATCCGATGGTTGGTCATCATCCAGCGGCCGTCCGGTCGCGAAGCGTGCAAGCACGGCATCCGCAGCCAACCGGTCCGCCGTCCCTAGGCGTCTGGCCTTCAGTAGCGGTGTCGTACACGCCAGGAACCCGCTCAACGACATCGCCCCCGCGGCCAGCGCCGCGGACAGTTCCGGGAATGGCGCCAGCAGCAACCCACCGGAGGTGATGTCCAGATTGCGGTGCACGGCCGCCACCGCTGACACGTACCGGCGGGCCGCAGGCCCATCGATGAGGAGTGTGCGTCGCAGCAGTTCTGCGGCGTCGCGGCATCCGAGCTGTGTCGTCAGTCGGGCGTCGCGTTCACACTGATCCCGCTCGACCACCCGGTCCGTGGATTCAACGATCGCACCATCCAGTCGGCGCTGAATACTCCCCAGAGCCTGCACGATGTCGAGAAGTTCGCCGTCATTGACGAGTCGCACGCCACCACGCGCGGTGGAACCGGTCATCGCGTCGGCCAGCTGCCGATCGATGTTCTCCAGTTCCGTTGCAAGGGATGTCATACCTCTATTACACAGGAGGCCACGGACATTCGTCCGCCAGATAAACCGCAGATCAGAAGCTATTCACGAATGGTGGATAACTCCACAAACAGGCAGGCCTGTGCAGAACAACTGGTATGGCGCGCAGGCCGCAGCAGGTCGATAATTCAAGACATGATGACTCATGAGCGCGCGGCAGATCGCGATGCCGTGGTGATTGAAGGTCTGCACGTCCGTCGGGGGAACCGGCGCGTGTTCGACGGGCTGTCGCTGCGCATTCCTCGCGGCGAGGTGATCGGGCTTCTCGGACCGTCCGGATGCGGCAAGACGACTCTGATGCGCACGATCGTCGGCGTGCAGCGCACGCAAGGCGGATCAGTGACTGTGCTTGGAGAAGCCGCTGGATCTTCTGGCCTCCGTCGCCGGGTCTCCTACGGCACGCAGGGCGCGGCTGTGTACACCGACCTCAGCGTGCGCGAGAATCTGCGGTATTTTGCATCCGTCCTCGACGCGCCGCGCGATGATGTCGATCGCGTGATCGCCGAGGTGGGCCTCAATGACCATGCGCAGCAGTCCGTTGCTGCTCTCAGCGGCGGCCAGCTGAACCGGGTGTCATTGGCGGTGGCACTGCTGGGTTCTCCGGAACTGGTTGTCCTTGACGAGCCGACGGTGGGGCTTGACCCGGTGCTGCGCTCTGAGCTCTGGGCGTTGTTTCGTCGCATCGCCGAGGCTGGCACTACGATGCTCGTGTCGAGCCACGTCATGGATGAGGCGCTGCGCTGCGATCGGCTGTTGCTCATGCGCGAGGGACGGATCATCGCCGACACGACTCCGCACAGCCTGCTCGAGACCACGGGTGAGAAAGATGCTGAAGCGGCCTTCCTTACGTTGATCGAACGTGACGTAGCGGATGCTCGCGACACCGAGGCTGCACGAGCTAGCGCCGCGCCGCCGCCGGACACGCGTCGCTCACGCCGAGAGCAGGAGGGGGAACGATGAACTTCCGCTGCACTTTCGCCACGGCGGGGCGCGTGCTCAGTCAGCTGCGCCACGATCCGCGCTCGATTGCCCTGATGCTCATCGCCCCGAGCCTGCTGGTGGGGCTGTTCGCGTGGTTGTTCGCGGATCAAGAAGGCGTCTTCAATCAGTTCGGCGGTGCGATCCTGGCGCTGTTCCCGTTCATAGTGATGTTTCTCATCACCTCGATCACGACGCTGCGCGAGCGGCGGTCTGGAACTCTCGAACGGTTGATGACGACGCCCCTCGGCAAGGCGGACTTCATTCTCGGCTACGCCCTCGCGTTCGCTCTGATGGCCATTGTGCAGGCGGTGATCACCGTTGCCTTCGCCGTCTACGTCTGCGGCTTGGAGATCGACGGGCCACTCTGGCAGCTCGGCGCGGTGGCGGTAGTGGATGCCGTGCTCGGCACGGCCCTCGGACTACTGGCCAGCGCTTTTGCGCAGACCGAGTTCCAGGCGGTGCAATTCATGCCGTTGCTGGTCTTCCCACAGATCATCCTCGGTGGGCTCTTCATGCCCCGCGATCAGATGCCCGACGTACTGTACGCGATCTCTGACTGGCTGCCGCTCAGCCATGGGATCGACGCGATCCAGGCGGTCGCTGCGGGGGATGAGGGATGGGATGTCGGGGGTCCGATGCTGATTGTGGCGGCGTTCGCGGTCGGTTTCCTCGTGTTGGCGCCGCTGACGCTACGCCGCCGCACGCAGTAACCCGCCGCGCACAGTGACCCGCCGCGAACAGTGACCCGCCGGCCCCTGAGGCCAAAAAATGCCCCGCCATGGATCCTGGAGGATCCGCGGCGGGGCATTCTGTGTTGGTTATCAGCTTGCAGCGGGCGGCACCGGGGGCGTCGCTGCGGACGCGGGAGCCTTCGCCTTGGCGCGCTTGGGTGCCTCGGCGGGAGCCTGCGCCTGGGCGATGCTGGTGCCGATGCCCCGTCCGACGGCCTGGCCCTGGATGATCCCGGCGAGGTCGAGTCCGGTGGCCGCGCTCACGCTGTCGAACACCGACTTCAACGCTTTAGCGCTGTCGGCGCCGACAACGCTGGAGGCGCCGTCTTCACCGGAACCGCCGATGATCGAGACGCTGCCGATCGTGGCGTAGCCCTTGGCGAACTCGCTCATGATGCTCGGCAGGACGTCGAGCACGCGCTGCGAGAGGAATGCTTCCTGGTTCGACGCGATGGCCTTCGCTTCTGCTTCGAGGGCGGATGCTCGCGCGTCACCCTCAGCGCGGATGGCATCGGCTTCTGCGTTGGCGCGCAGGCGACGAGCCTCGGATTCGGCCTCAGCGAGAGCGCGGAGGGCGTTGGCCTCACCTGTTGCCTTCGCTTCGGCGGCGTGGGCTTCACCGGCCGCGCGGGCCTTGTCAGCCTCTGCCTGCTGTTCGGCGATGCGGGTGCGTGCCTCTGCCTGCTTGACCTGCTCGATCGCTCCGGCCTCGGCCGCCTTCTCGCGCGTGTACAGCTCGGCCTGCGCTCGTGTCTCGGCCTCGTATCGCTGTGCATCCGCGACACGCTTGACGTCGGCATCCAGCTGCGCCTGACGGTTCTCTGCCTGCTGCTGGAGAACGGCCTGCTCGGCCTGGGCGCGCGCGAGGTGCTCTGCCTGCTCTGCCTCAGCACGGGCACGGCCGATGCCGGCATTCGAGTTGGCGGTGTTCGTGTCGAGGGCGGTCTGCTCGACCAGGTTCGATTCCTGGTTGGCGATGACCTTCTGGTTAATCGCACGATCAGCGTTGGTCTGCGAGATCTCGGCCGACTGGCGCTTCGACTGGATCTCCGGCGCACCGAGCGACTGGATGTAGCCGACGGCGTCGGTGATGCCCTTGATCTGGAACGAGTCCAGGATCAGACCCTGCTCGGCAAGATCTTGTGAGACGTCTGCAGCGATCTGGTCGGAGAACAGCTTGCGATCGCGCATCAGCTCGACGACGGACAGCGTCGCGACGATCCCGCGGAGAGCACCTTCGAGCTGCTCGGTAGTGAACTGCTCGATGGCGGAGTCCTGCGAGGCGAAACGCTCTGCGGCGCGGCGCACATACAGCGGGTCGGAGCCGATCTTCACGATCGCGACGCCATCGACGTTCAGAGTCACGCTGTCCAGCGACTGCGCCTCGGCGTTCAATGAAACCTGGCGCGAGCGCAGCGAGATGATCTCGTGGCGCTGCGTGATCGGGTTGACGAGCGACTTGCCGTTAACGATGACCGTAACGGGCGAGTCGACGATTTCAGAACTGCTGGTGCCATCCGCGGAGACGATCGCGCGTTGCACTTTCTGCTTGCGGCCCGAGATGACGAGTGCCTCATCTGCGCGCGCCACCTTGATCCAGCTGCGTGCGAGCAGCAGTGTGATCAGGCCGACCACGATCAGGACGACGACAGCGATGCCGACGAGAATTAGGACGCCAAAGGCTCCTGCGATCTCCATATAAGTACCCTCCCTGTGGTCCGCTTTCGCGGAAACTACACAGAGTCGACTATGCCAGAGATGGCCGGCGAACAGTGGGGGTGTGGATGCTTTGGTCAGGCCCCGCGGAGCTTATTGGTCAGCTCTCGGAGTGTGCGCAGTTCACTGCCGTCGAGGCGTGACATCTGCTCCGCGATCGATCGGCCATGCACCAAAGCCACGTCGCGGAAGGCGCGAGCGCCAGCATCCGTCGCCCTGATCAGGGCTCCGCGCCCGTCCTCGGGATCAGGACATTTGGATATCAAATCCCGCGCAACCATGCGGTCGACGAGGCGCGAGACGCTGGGCTGGCTGATGAGCATGTTCGCTGTCACGTCGCGCAGGCGAGTGGTCATGTCCGGGGCACGCGTGACGGTGAGGAGTACGTCGTACTCGGCCTGCGTGATCGGTGTGTTCTCGAAGTCTGTCGCCATCGCGGCGAAGAGTTCATGCTGCGCGCGGAACAGGCCTTCCCACGCTTCGAGCGCGAGCTTTCGGTCGGTCATAACAACAGCGTAACGGAACGGTGAAGGGCCGGTCGGAGAGGCTCCCGACCGGCCCTTGTCCCTTGCACCAAGAGTGTCCTGCAATCACATGCGGTGTATGCCACAGCAAACATTCACCGTGTGATTACTGTATAACGGCGGGGTAACGAATGCAACGGTTTGGTTACTTTTCTTTGGGGTGTCTTTGAGTGGGTGTCCGTTGCCAGCGCATCTGTAGTTTTTGCCGTCGATCTTGTGGCGCTGATGGCGCACCTGTACTTTTTGTCAATCCTTCTGTGGTTCGGTGGGTTTGCACAGGGTCGTGCAGCGATGCCAGGCGCGCTGGTGTTGAGTGTTCCGGACCACGCGAACGAGCTTGGTCAGTCGGTATCAACGGTCCGGATCAGGACGAGAGCTGTGCATGCGCAGATCACGAAGACGGCACCGCCGACTGCCACGGGCAGAGCGATATGAACGACGGCGAGGGCGCCGCCGAGAAGCGATCCGAGAGCAAGCCCGACTAGGCCGAGGACACGAGATGCGGCGTTGATGCGGCCGCGGAGTGCGTCTGGTACGAGGCGCTGACGGATCGATGTCGCGCAAATCCCCCAAACCACCGCATGGAGGATGTAGATCGCCAGAAGGGCAGCGGCGATCGCTCCGTTTTCGGTGGCGGCGAGGGCCAACAGCGACACGGCTCCGGTGAGCAAGCTTGCAACGATCGCCCAGCGGTATCCGATCCACGAGCGAATGCGCGCTGTAACGAAGGAGCCGAGGAGCCCACCGAGTGCCGAGACTGCGAGGATCAGGCCGTACCCGGCTCCGTTGATCCCGAGCTGCTCTTGGACGAAGATGACAAGGATCGAGAACGGAAGCATGTACCCGATGCTCGCTAACGCTCCAATCAACGCCAGTCCTCCGACGATGCGATGGTGTGCAAGCCACGATGCGCCTGCCGCGGCCTCTCGCCATATTGAGACGCGTGCTATTGGCGCCGTGTCGGGTGCAGTTGCACGACGTAATGGGAGTGCCAGCGCGATAAGACCAGCGGTCGCCCAGAGCCCACCCATAGCGAAGATCGGCACGGCCGCGGCGATCGCGAAGAGGAATCCGCCAAGTGGGGGACCGGCGAATTCATCGGCGACGAGCTGTGCCGCTGAGATCCGGCCGTTTGCGGTGTCCAGCTTGTCCTTCTGCACGATGCTGGGAACGAGGGAGACTGCCGCGTTATCGGCGGCACTCTCGAGCGTACCGATGACCGCGAAGGCAGCATAGAGAAGAACGAGTCCACCGATGCTCAGTTGTACGCAGACCGCAAGGGCGAGGACGGCAACGCCACGCAGGACGTTCGCGACGATCAGGATTGCTCGTCGATCCACACGATCGACCCACACGCCGATTGGAAGAGCTACAAGTAGTCGGACGAGCGCATACAGCGTAGAGAGACCGGCAACCCAGCGCGGATCATCGGTAAGTGAAGTTGCCAGGAGCGGGATTGAGACGAACGCCAAGCCGTCAGCCAGGTTCGATGCAGCGTTCGCTCCCCAGAGCACACGAAAGGAACGACCGAGCGACACCCGATCCAGGTTATCGAACTGCCATCCTAAATGGCGGACAGATGCCCGTCTATGAACCGGTAGATGTCTTCGTGCTTGAAACCGAACTTTCCGCTGGCGAGCCGAATGTGTGGCTCGAAGGTGAAGAGATCGACGCTGTCCAAGCGACGCTGATTTCCCGGCTCAATGTAGATGCGGTCGTCGCTGTGCTTCTCGATGGAGTGGCCCAGGTTTCGCAGGAAGTCGAGATTTTCGTACCCACGATCAATGATTCGTGCATTCATCACTTCGGCCAGGTATTCGAATGACATGTCGGGTGTCGCCACGCGGATCAACTCTGCGTGTAGGTCGTACTCCGTCCGCACGCCTGCGCGCCATTCGCGATTCGCCGCGTGACGTGCGTCTAGGAGAGGGGCGCCGTCTTCGAGAACCAACGTGCGCGCGAAGTCACCCCAGATTCCGTTGCGCTGCGGACTTAAGTCCAGCGTTATTAGCTCGTTTTCCCCGAGCACATAGTCAGGGGTCGAGTAGTGACGTCCGGAGACCGACTCTGTGGTTCCTGCACCCGCAAATACGAACGCTCCGATATTCCAGTACCAGAACGAATCTGCGCCGAGTTCGAGCAGTGCGACCTCGCAGGTCTGGCGAACGGCTTTGAGGGATATGCCGGGGCGGAGCGAAGCGCGGGTGAAATCCATGGCGCGTCGAGCGACCTCCTGCAACTGTACGTACTCGTCCATCGTGAGCACTCTACGGGTGTTCGGGTCATTGTAGATAGTTCTCCACATGCGTGATATGGGCCAGAGAGTCTCATCCCACCGCGACGGGCGAAGCGATGCACGTTTTGACGTTCGGCACGGTCTCTCAGCGGCCATCAGTGGTGGCTGCGCGACTCAGCATCGCATCAGCCCGTGGCCGTGCATTCGGAAGGTTGACGGGATGTGAGGTTGTGTGCATACTGGTGCAAAGCGCTTTGCAGTTCGTTGGAAACCCCGCAATGGCAGTGATTGAAGCGCTTTGCAGACGAAGGAGTTCTGAGGTGGTTTCGATTGCCGATGTCGCGCGTGAGGCTGGTGTGAGCCCGACGACTGTGTCGCACGTGCTGTCTGGTCACCGCCGGGTCAGCGCGCCGCGTGCACGGGCCGTTCGTGAGGCGATGGAGAAGCTTCAGTACACGCCGTCACGTGCAGCACGCACCCTTGCCACCGGGTCTACGAAGATGCTGGCGCTCGTTGTCCCGGACATCTCTAACAGCTTCTTTGCGGAACTCGCGAAGGGTGCTGAGTCTGCTGCTCAGGCTTCTGGATATAACGTCCTCCTCGCGAACACTGACTTCGATCACGAAAAGGAGCGTGCGTATCTGGAGGTGATCGCGTCGAAGGCTGTTGACGGTGTCATTTACGCGGCGGGTCTGCCACCAACAGCACGCGAACTGAGATCGGTGCTGGGTGCTCTACCGACGATCCTGGTCGATGAAGAGGTCGCGGACACTGGGTTTGACGCAGTCGTGTCAGAGAACGACATCGGTGGAAAACTGATCGCTGAGCACTTGCTTGCGCTCGGACACCGTAGATGTCTAATCATTGACGCCCCTGACGCGCCCACTTCAAACGCCTTACGAGTCAAAGGGTTCCTGAGTGCTTGGGAGGCAGCAGGAGGGCTCGCATGGCTGGAGCATGGTGACTTCACTCTCGAGTCGGGCGTGGAAGCGTTGCTGCGTGCTAACGAATTGATGGAGCGTGAGCGGATTACTTCTGTGTTCGCGACGAATGACCTGATGGCGTTGGGTGCGTTGAGCGCGTTGTCGTCTCGGGGAGTGCATGTTCCATCTGATGTGTCACTGGTGGGGTTCGACGATGTCTTCGCCGCGAAGCTCGTCGCGCCGAATCTGACGACTGTCAAACAGGATGTCGCTGAGCTCGGACGGATGTCGGTTGAACTGTTGCTCAAGAGGCTCGCAGGTCTCGATGATGCACGACATCGACTGACAGTCCCCGTAGAACTTGTAACTCGGCAATCAACGGGTCAGGTGCGGTCGGCATAGCCATCCGCACCGGGCCGGAATCTACATAAGGCAAAGGAGTCTTTGATGAACGCACGTAATGGAAAGGTCCGCATCTTTGCGGGGCTGACGCTGTACTTGATCCCGATCGGCGTCGCGATCAACTTCGTCGGCGGGCAACTTGCACTGCTGCTGAAGCTGCCGGTATATCTGGACGCCATCGGTACCATTCTGGTGGGCGCGCTTTGCGGGCCGATTCCCGGAGCGATCGTTGGTCTCATCTCCAACGCCATCAACGCGATCACGTCGCCGCCGACATTCGTGTACGCAATCTGCAGCGTACTGTTCGGCGTCTTGGCCGGCTACCTTGGTCGTCTTGGGTGGTTTCGTTCGCTCTGGAAGACGCTGCTCAGCTCGCTCGGTTTCGCGATCATCGGGGGCATCCTTGGCTCGATTATCACGATCGTCTTCTTTGGCGGTCTGGCGGTCGGCGGTGCGGCGATCGTCGTTGGCGCGCTCGCGAGTCTTGGCATGGACGTCAATACGGCGAACTTCGTTGCCCAGTTCCCGCTCGACCTGATCGACAAGATCCCATCTGTGCTTGTGGTCTACCTGATCATTAAGGGCCTTCCCCGCCGAATCCTCGGCAAGGTGCCACTTGGATACGTCTACCTTCCGGCCAAAAAGTCCGCGACGTCTTCGAGTTCGGCTGCGTGACTATGAGGGATGCCGTACTGGTCCAAAGGCTGAGGAAACCAATCGACCTTGGAAACCCAATTGCGAATTTTCAGCCGATGAACCTGCTCGTGATGTTTATCGCGGTAGTTCTGGTCGGAACACTCGGCCCAGACTGGCGATGGCCGCTAGCCGCATGTGCGGCATTCCTCATCATTGGCTGGTGCGCTGGTAGGGGGCGCGCCCACACTGGCGCATTCATCAAACTGCTCCTAGCGGTTGGTTTGATCCTGTTCGTTCTGCGCGCTCTCCTGACTCCCGGCCGACCAGTGATGCAGTTGGGCCCTGTGGCTGTCACGGAGGAGGGACTCTGGGCTGGGTTGGACTTCTCGCTACGGGTGATGGTGATCTGCGCAGCAGTGTCGCTCTTCTTTATCGTCGTGCCTCGGCCGCGTCTGGCGCTCGCTATCGAGCGAATGGGAGCGAGCCCTCACGCGAGCTACGTGATCCTGGCGTCGTTCCAGGCGATCACCGATCTCGGCAAGAACACGCGAGTCGTGTTGGACGCCCAGAAAGCTCGCGGTGTCGAAACCGAGAAGAACTTAGGTAATCGTATTAAGGCGATCTTCCCAGTGCTGGCACCGGTGTTTCTCGTCGCTCTATCTCAAACGGAAGAGCGAGCGATTGCTCTTGAGGCGAGGGCGTTTAACGTTCCTACGCAGAAAACTGCGCTTCTGCAGGAGAGATCAGTCCCAGTCGCTGAATGGGTCGCTGTGGGAGCAGTCATCATCATCAGCATCGTCGCCATTATTGGAGGTGTTTCCGGATGGTTTTCGCACGCTTGAACGATGTGTCATTTACTTTTGCGTATAGCGAGAGGCCGGCTCTGCAGCACATCTCGCTTACCCTCGCCGAAGGACAGTTGTACGGATTGGTCGGCACGAACGGTAGCGGGAAGACCACTCTTTGTCAGCTATTGCGCGGCATCGTGCCCTTCTTCCACGACGGAGAACTCGAGGGGGACGTCGAGGTTCTTGGTAAACCGCTCCTCGAGTGGGAAGAATCGGCGTTGGCGACGAGTATTGGCTGTGTCTTTGAGAATCCGTTCACCCAGATCTCGGGGATCAAAGAAACGGTTTTTGAAGAGATCGCCTTCGGACTCGAGAACCTCGGGGTCGAACGGGATGATATTTTCCGTCGAGTCGAGGAGACCCTGGACGAGTTGGACCTCTGGAAGCTGGCGCACAAGAATCCCAACGATCTGTCTGGCGGGCAACGACAGAAAGTGGCCTTCGGAGCGATCATTGCGATGGACTCACCAGCAATCGTGATCGACGAACCAACTTCACAGCTCGACCCGGAAGCTACTGAGATGATCTTCGATGCGATTGAGCGGCTGAAATCGCGCGGCAAGACTGTGATTCTCGCTGAACACAAGATCGATCATCTGGCACGTGTTGCGGATCGACTGATCGTCTTGCACGACGGCCAACTCGTACAAGAAGGTGCGGTGCGCGATGTGCTTACGGGGCCAGAACTCGCCGGGGCGCAGGTTCCAACGTCCGAGATTGTCGCTGTGAGTCGTGGGCTTCTGCAGGCGCCGCCACTCACAAGAGAGGAATTTCACGCGAGGCTACGTGATGGGGAGGTAACTGCATGACGATTCGGTTTGAGGACGTGGGCTACAGATACCGCGACGGAACACAAGCGCTTGAGGGGGTTGACTTCGAGATCGCCCCCGGCGCCCGGGTGGCGATTATCGGCCAGAACGGAGCGGGTAAGACCACGGCTGCCAAACTCATGAACGGACTCCTCAAGCCAAACTCCGGGGTAGTTACAGTGAACGGGACGTCGACGACTACTGTGACAACGGCTCAGATCGCCCGCACCGTCGCCTACGTATTTCAGAATCCCGACGACCAGCTCTTCCGCGGGAGAGTAGATGACGAGCTCGCCTATGTGGGGAAGATCCGAGGGATGGACCCTAGCCAGATTGAGGCTACGGTAGCTCGAGTTGCGGAGCTTGTTGGTGTCGAGAGTTACATGGAGTCGAATCCCAAGGACGTGCCACTGGCGATTCGGAAGTTCGTCGCTCTCGGTGCTCTGCTCGTCGGACGACCGGCGTATCTCATCATGGATGAGCCGACGGCTGGACTGGATCAGCCGGGCGGGTCGCGCCTCATCCGCATCATGGATGAGCTGACCGCCTCCGGAACTGGCATTGTCACGATTTGTCATGACATGCGCTTTGTCATGGAGAACTTCACCAGCGTTATTGCGATGGCGCAGGGCTCGGTCGTTGCGACTGGTACCCCTGAACAGATCTTCTCGGATGATTCCGTCCTCGCGCGATGCGCCGTACAACGACCCGAAGCAGCTCAATTAGCGCATGAGCTCAAGATGCCGTCTCGTATCTTCACTCTCGACGACGTGAAGACTGCGATCGAAGAATCCGCCTCCGAATTTCGTATCCACCTAGAAGGGCCAGCTGAACGATGACAAAAATCCTCCTCGCAGGAGAATCCTGGAGCGTTACCAGCCACCACACGAAAGGCTTTGACACCTTCGTCACCTCAGCCTATGAAGAGGGCGCCGGGCCGTTTATCGACGCCATAAACGCCGCTGGGATCGACGTCGACTTCCTGCCCAATCACGTAGCGGCACAGACCTTTCCCTCAAACCTCGACGTTCTCAAGGAGTATGACGTCTGCGTGCTGAGCGATATCGGCGCAAACACACTGCAGCTGCCGTCCGCCGTGTTCGAACACAGCCAGCAACAGACCGATCGCCTCGAAGTAATACGACAGTATGTTGACGGTGGTGGCGCCTTGCTTATGGTCGGTGGATACCTCTCGTTTCAGGGAATCCAGGCGATGGCGAACTACCGCAACACAGTCCTTGCCGAAGTGCTCCCCGTCGAGATGGAGATCGGAGACGACCGGGAGGAGAAACCGGCCGGGACGACCCCTGTTGTCGCGGATCCGACGCACCCCATCGTCAGAAACCTGAGCGAGACCGAATGGCCCGCCATTCTCGGATATCACCGGCTTACGCCGAAGGACAACACCCAGACTCCGATAACCGTCGATGGGCGGCCGCTACTGACTCTCGGCGCATACGGGGCAGGGCGAACCGCTGCATTCGCCACAGATATGGCCCCTCATTGGTTGCCTCCAGCATTCATGCAATGGGAGGGATACAACGCGCTTTTTGGGCAGCTCGTCGCCTGGCTCGCAGCACCCAGCACATCCTCCGATGACCGCAGCAATCCCTCAGGAGTCTGACTGACATGACAACTACGACAGACGTTACGCCCGCAGGGCTCATCGAAGCGCAGCAGCTGGCGATTCGAGTAGCTGAAGAGGCGTGCCGGATTGCCAGGCCAATGCAGACGGAAGCAGAAGTTCGTGATCTCGTCGACGAGCTTGTCCTCCAACACGGCGGTGTGGGCGTGTGGACGCCGACAACCGTGGGATTCGGTATCGGCACGCTCAGCTGTTTCCCCACCGACAAGCCAAGTTCTGAGCGCTTCCTATGGAATCTCGATCTCGGCACGATCGACGTGCATCCGATCACGAAGGATGGCTGGTGGGGCGATTGCACACGGAGCTTCCAAGTCGGAGATAACCCTGCGCAACATGACGCACTCAACGCAGTGGATCACATCCATGAGATTTTGCTGCAGTCGGCTAGACCCGGGATGCGCGCCTCAGAGTGGTATGCGATCTTTCGAGAGCAACTAGAGCAGTCACCATACGTCGCGCTTGACCGCTTAGGGAACATCGGGCACTCACTCGCGAACGGCACGTCCTACGACGAGGGGTACATCGACGCGTGGAACGATACCGTCATGACGGGGGCGTGGGCGGTCGAGCCTTTCATCGGCAACCACCTGTACGGCACCAAGCGTGAAGACGTCGTCTGGTTCGGAGAGACACAATGCACGATCATCAGGTGACGCGATGAACGGAACGGTCATCGTCGCAGGCTCAACGAACTTCGACAGGACGCTGCGGGTATCCTCGTTACCCGCCGAGGGTGAGACCGTACTAGCCGATGCGTATGCGGAGTCGCTCGGTGGCAAGGGCGCGAATCAGGCGAGCGCCAGTTCGCTGACCGGTGCGCCGACGGTATTCGCAACCTGCTTGGGCGCCGATCCGGCGGCTGCGCAGTTGCGCCGCTGGCTAGCCGACTTCCCAATGCGCGTTGAGCTCCAGCCACTCACAGGCGCCACTGGAGCGCTGTCCGGGCAGGCTTGGATCCATGCAGACACGACTGGCACGAACTTCATCACTGTCCTCGCGGGTGTGAATTCTGCTTTGTCCGGGGGCTTCGTAGAGTCGGTTCTCGATGCTGAACTCGCACACGCGACGCACCTGGTTCTTCAAGGGGAGAACAGCGTCCAGATGCTGGAACGCTCGATTGCTGCAGCACGCGATCGCGGCGTCGCAACCATCTTGAACCTAGCGCCGCCATTGCCCCTTGGCGCGGACGTATTCCGGCAACTGGACACCCTCATCGTGAATGAACACGAAGCGATGCACATCGTCCGCGACCTCGGCTTGAGCACGCAGGATCATCGTGCCCTCTTCGACTCACTCGAGGTGAACCGACTCATCGTCACACTGGGGTCGCGCGGCGCGGTCCTCTACTCGCGCGAAGAAGATGTTGTCCGAGTCCACGCGCCGAGCGTCGATGTCATCGACAGTGCCGGAGCGGGAGATGCGCTGGTGGGTGTGTACGCCGGTGGGCTCGCCCTGGGCCAACCACCGGCGGACGCTCTGAGGCACGCTGTCGCCGCCGCCAGTGACAGCACTCGTCGCCCTGGCGCAAGTGAGTCCTACCAGGCGCACACCTTTCGCATCGAGGAGGGCCGCGGTGCTCGAACGAACGGAGGCGTGCGCTGATGGTTCGCATCGCTGTGGCCCAATTGGAGCCCGTGTTCGCCGATGTCCGTATGAACATCATCCGGACGACCGATGCCGTGCGATCCGCTCACGCAGAGGGAGCCAACGTAGTTGTGCTGCCAGAACTGGTCAGCTCGGGTTACAAGTTCGCTGACCGTCAAGAGCTTGAAGATGTCAGCGAGACGGTCGGTGACGGCCCAGCAACCCGAGCCTGGCAAGGGCTGGCTGACGAGCTGGGCCTGGTGGTTGTCGCCGGATTCCCGGAACGCGCCGGCTCGCGGTTCTATAACTCGGCGTTCATGGCGATACCCGGGGCCGCTCCGCTCGTGTATCGCAAGACGCATCTCTGGGATGAGGAGAAGCTGTTCTTCCAACCCGGTGATACCTGTTTCCCCGTCGTGGAAACCGAATGGGGTCGCCTCGGAATGCTCATCTGCTACGACGGCTGGTTCCCGGAGAGCTACCGATCGCTGGCGGCTCAAGGCGTTGACATCGTGTGCGTGCCAACCAACTGGGTCCCGATACCGGGACAGCGTGACGCAGCACCGGCGATGGCGACAACACTCACAATGGCTGCCGCGCACATCAACGGAGTCGTCATCGCTGCGGCCGACCGCGTCGGAGTTGAGCGCGGACAGCCATTCATCGGGCAGAGCCTCATCTGTGCAGCGACCGGATGGCCATTAGCAGGGCCAGCAGACGCAACGGGCGTCACGACGTTGTTCGCGGACGTCGACCTCGAAGAGATCAGGAAGGGTCGCTCTTGGGGTGCATTCAACAATCCTGGTCAGGATAGGCGCCCTGACCAGTACTTGGTGTCGTAATGCTCGACGTCGTGGAGCTCGCACGTAGCCTCATCCGTGTCGACACGGCTGGTCGGAACGAGGACGCGGCGATCTCACTGTTGATCGTGCCGCTGCGCGCTGTTGGCTTTGAGATCGTCGAAATCCCGTGGCGAGACGGCCGGTCGAACGTTGTCGCCCGTTGGCGCGGCGGCGGCCAAATCGCGTTGTGCGCGCATCTCGACACCGTCCCATATGAAGCATCCGAATGGACTAGGCACCCTCTCGACGCGTCCGTGGAGTCCGACAGGCTATTCGGGCGTGGGAGCAGCGATATGAAGGGCGGCGCAGCGGCTATGGTCTGCGCAGCTGTTTCCGCGGCGACTGGCTGGAACGCAGGTGAACTCGCTTTCTCCGTCGTTCTGACATCTGCTGAGGAGAGCGGATGCGAGGGAGCCAAGGCTGTTGCCTCCGCGGGATTGCTTCCGATGGATCCCGTTCTGATCATCGGGGAGGCCACGGGCAACAGAGTCCGTTTTGGGCACAAAGGGGCGACGTGGCTGCGTGTCACAGCACGGGGCCGCTCAGCTCACGGCTCACGACCCGATCTCGGAATCAACGCAATCGAGATCCTCTCGGACGCGATACATAGGCTTCGACACCTAACTTCCTCGCACTCACATCCGTCGTTGGGTGCGCGGACAACCAGCATCGGCACTATATCCGGTGGCCAGCAGGCCAACATCGTGCCGCATCGGGCCGAAATGACGATTGATACCCGCACCGTTCCTGGATCCGACGTGAACGAAGTTCACGCGGCGCTCATGGAGGTCGGAGCGCTGGATGTAGAGCGGTTGTTGGATCTTCCAGCGATTTGGACGGATCCGAAGTCGGCGATCTCCGAGAGAGTGGTCGATGCTGTTGCCGGAGTGGTCGGCTCCCGTAGCGCTCCGACCGGTGTGGCCTACTTCACCGACGGTGCTGTGCTTGGCGGAACGGATCCTCATGTCTTCATCCTCGGCCCCGGTGACCCCGATGCACCCCACACAGCAGACGAGTCATGCTCGATCGAACGAATACGTGAAGCGGAACGGATCTATTACGAACTCGTGACAACGGCGCTTACCCGCTGAAAGCGGTTGGTAGGACGCTCCGGGCTATCGAGTTCGACGCCTCGGCTTTACCGCCTGACATCCGCAGCCCGCCACGGGCGGCACGCGTTCTTCTGCCTTCAATCGAACCAATTGGAGTCCGCAGGACTGATCGTGCGATCGAGCGAAAACTGGGCCGTCGATGAAGCGCACTTGCGAGATCTGCTTCAGCAGGGAGCAAGTCGTCGTCCGATGAGCGGCCCGGAGCGATTCCTCACGACCGACGGACGCATCGACCGGTACCCATCACAGCACGGTGAACGCGGTGAACTCTTACAGGCGATTGTCCCACGTGTGATCAGTCCAGACGAGACAATCAGCGAAGCTGAGCTCGGAGCGCGACTCTGGGCGCTGACCGACGACACCGCCCCGTTGCGCCGACTGTTCGACGATCACGGCATCCTGAGCCGTGGGCCTGCAGGAACGGCCTATCGGCTGACTCCGCAAGGGAGCTGACACTCTCGAGGCCACATAGGCCTCTGCGAGCGCCCAGTGACCTCATCAGTTCGCATTCGCGGACCAGTCGAGCACCAGGTCGACGAGCCCAGGGAAGCGCGTATTCAGGTCTTCGAGGCGGACGCGGCTGCGGCGCTCGAGGCCGTACTGGCGCTGGGTGATCACGCCTGCTTCGCGCAGCGCCTTGAAGTGGTGGGTAAGCGTGGACTTCGGCCGGTCGAACCCGAACCACCCGCAGGTCTGGTCGAATTCCTCGGACGACAGGAGGAGTCGCTGCACGATCGTCAGCCGTAGAGGCTCGGCCAGCACGCCCATGATCCGCTCAAGGCGGATCTCATCCACCGCGGGTTCCGACAGCCGCTCGGGTAGCTCGCCTGTCGGCTCACCATGCACGTAGGTCGGCGCAAGTGTGTACATGCCTTCAGCCTACCTGAAGTACGAGTTTCTTCGTACTGGTGCTAGGTTCGTCTCGACTCGTACAACTACGAGAAATTTCGAACTGGGTGGTGCAGGTGAAGCGAGCAGTCGAACAACGGGATCTCAGATGGTCCGTGGCGGCAGCGCTGACGGTCGTGTCGGTGTTCGTGCTGTCCAACGCGCCGACGCCGCTGTATGTCGAGTGGCAGCGGGAGTGGGGCTTCTCTTCAGGGATGCTCACGATTATTTTCGCCTGTTACATGGTGGGCCTGGTGGGGACGCTGGTTGTCGCAGGGCGGCTCGCGGACCGGTACGGGCGTCGCCCGGTCTTGATCCCCGCGATGCTCGTCGCGATCCTGTCCGGTGCGCTGTTCCTGCTGGCCCAGGGAGTGCTGTGGCTCCTGGTCGCCCGCCTGCTCGCCGGCATAGCCGTCGGCGGAGCAGTGACGGCAGGGATGGCCGCGGTGGTCGACGTCGCCCCGACCTCCCGCAAGCGAGCCGGAGGACTCATCGCGTCCACCGCCATGGTGCTCGGTGCAGGTCTCGGCCCGATGCTGTCGGGCGTCACCGCGAAGACCACTGCCACACCGCAGCTGTGGACCTTCGCCATCATCACAGCGCTGAGCATCACAGCCCTGGCAGTCAGTACGGGGCTGCCACTGACACGGCCAGCGCACGCCGGACGCACACACGAGCGGCGCCTTCGCTGGCCGATGCCTCCACGTGATCGCCAGCGTGAGCTCCTGTGGGGTGCAGCGACTTTCGGGCCGGGCATCACCGCCACCTCTTTTGTGCTCTCGCTGGGGCCGTCGGTGCTAGCCGGACCTATTGGCGTGCCAGATCCCTTGATTGCCGGCGTCGTCGCCTGCGCCATGTTCCTGCTTGCCACTGGGATCCAGTTCGCTGCGGGTGGCCTCTCCACTCGCACGCATCTCGCGCTCAGCTCCATCGCCGCCGTGGCTTCGATGGTATTGCTCGCCGTCACTGTCACGGTGACGCCGTGGTGGCAGGCGTTCCTGGCGGCCGCGCTCCTCGCGGGAACCGCGCAAGGCCTGGGCCAGCTAGCTGGCCTGACGCTCATCGCCACGCGGATTTCTTCGGAGCGGCGCGCCGAGTCCAATGCCGCGCTCAACATCTCCGGCTACATTCCCGCCGGAGTGCTACCTGTGGCCACCGGGTACCTCGCGGATGCCATCGGACTCAGCAGCGCCGTGATTGTGTTCGCAGCGATCCTCGGTGCTGCCGCGCTGATCGCCCTCGTCGTGGTTCGCATCAGTACCCAGAACGACTCAACCCAACACGCACCGACGAAAGAGGATGACAAGACCATGCAGCCATCGACCCTGGTTATCGCCGCACACCCGGACCTGAAGAAGTCGCGAGTCAACGCCGCCTGGCTCCGGGCGCTCGAAAATGAGGAGCAGATCACCGTGAGGTCGTTGGCTGATGCGCGCGGGCCGCACGGCTTCGATGCCGCGACTGAACAGCTGGAGCTCTCCAAGCACGACCGGGTCGTCCTCCAGTTCCCGTTCCGCTGGTACAGCGCCCCGCCGTTGCTCGCCGAATGGCTCGAAGTCGCGCTGGAGCGCGGCTGGGCTTACGGCCCCGGCGGACACGCGCTGGAAGGCAAAGAGCTCACCATCGCGGTGTCCACGTGGTCGCGCGCTCGCGACTACGTGCCCGACGGCCGCTACGGACGAACGATGGACGAACTCACCTCCCCGTTCGCCACCACCGCTGCCAGGGTCGGCATGCGATATCGCCCAGGATTCTTCGTCCACGGCGTCGGGGACCTCAGCGACCCAGACGTGGAGGAGACAGCATGTGAGTACGCCAGCTGGGTGATCGAAGGTATCAAATCAAGGGGAGGCATCCGCGCAGAAGATCCGAAGAACGCAGGCCTCCGCACGGCAAGCGCAACTGGAGGTTGAAAGGACAAAGGTCTTGGTGATGCGGCAGCGTTCATGCGTCATCATGGGATGTCTCGTCCCGCCGACTGTTCACCTTTCTGAGTACGGATAATGGTTTGCGTCCACGAGGGCCGTCACCCGCTGAGTGTCGGAGACTGCCCCTAACGTGGACGCATGCAGGTTAGGTCCGAGACAGCGCGGGTGCTCATCACCGTGAAGGCGTCGCCGCAGCCATCAGCGAAGTACGGCGACACGGTGTGCGTTGCCGGTATCCGGGTGGATGGTGGGCGCGCTGAATGGATCCGTCTCTACCCGCTCCCTTTCCGATGGATGGGCGTCGAACAGCAGTTTAGGAAGTTTGACCTCATCGATGTCGAGGTGCGTCGCGAGGCCAAAGACACTCGACCCGAGAGTTTCAGGCCGGACATCGACAGCGTCAAGATCGTTAGGCATCTCGATGACTGGAAGGACCGGCAGCCCTACATGGAGCGAGTCATGCGCACCTCGACATGCGCGCTGAGCGCCGCGGCTGCCGAGCGTCATGACGCGCCTTCGCTCGGAATGGTCACCGTAAAGTCCGTCGAGCGACTGAAGATCGAGTCGTTCAGCGAGTGGACCGAAGCGCAGAAGGCACGCATCGCAGCCGCCGCAAACCTGGCACCGTTGTCACTCTTCGGAGATGTGACGAAGACACCTGCCGAGTTGAAAGCGCCTAGATTCGTTGCCCGCTATGAGTATTACTGCACGGCTGATGGATGCCCGCGCCACGTCGGCCAGATCCTGGACTGGGAACTCACGGCTCTACAGAGTCGCTTGCACCGCGAGCCCGAGGCCAGCGCCATCGCGCAGATCGAGCAGAAGTTCCACACACAGATGTTCGCGCCAGGTCGACAAACGTCGTTCTTCATGGGCAACTTCGAGGATGCGCGCAAGCGACACAGCTTCAGCGTTCTCGGCGTGTACTATCCGCCGGAAGGCATCGCTACCAGCGTCGGTTTGTTCGATCTAGACCAAGACTGAGGTGTCAACTTCTCCAACTGCGGCAATTACTTGCTCGCGGTGGCAGCGCGCCTGGTCAGCTTCGAAACACAGGACGGCAACGACATGCTCCTCGGCCAGGGTGGCGAGTTCGCGCACCGCGTCGGCGCCGTCGCCCTCGCTGAGTAACTCCCGGTAATGGGCGCGTGCCATGATACCCGCATCCGACGCGGCGTCGGCGTAAGCAGATCGGTTCTCCTTCGGATTGCCGAGCCGGCGGTCGTGGACATAGCGGATGCCTGCTGCCGACAGCGCTTCGGACAGCGCTCGCTTGGAGAGGCCCGGCTTGCGAGACAGCGGGGTGAGCCTGACATCAACCAGCACCTCGACGCCCTCCGTCTCGAGACGCGCGACCACCTGGTCGACGCTGAGCCCCTCATATCCGACGCCGATCATTTTGCGTTCCTTTCGGTTTGAGCGACTACGTGCACGCTGTGCCCTGACTCGACATGTTGTTGAGCATGTTCGCGCACCGCTTCGCGCAACGAACTCTTCCCCGCACGCAACACATGTGTGTGTCCGACCGCGTCGACGGAGCTGCTCCAGTCGCACTTGCCGAGCAAGCGTCAACAGCGCCTCATCACTCCGAGCGACAAGCTTCATGAAACAAATATATCTGTTACATCAAACCCCTGCTACGAGTGAGGGTTTCCTGGACTGCTGCCAACAGCTCTGCCGTCGGGCGTGTCTCATGCTCTATCGCGTATAGCGGTCGTACTCTGGCCGCGTCAGGTTCACGTTCTCCAACTGAACACACGTCGCGAGATCGGAGAGCAGATGAAGCTGACCAAGTGGCAGCCACGGTCCACCACCGCGGCTCCGCGCGCGCAGGTAGAGTTCAAGCGCCGCGGTGTCGTCGAGAGGCTGGACGCTGCCGATGTGCTGGACGTCGCTTTCGAAACCGTGGATCGGGTGCGGGTGCCGAAGTCCTGGAAGCACAAGACCAACTACACGGGCTTCTACTGGGCTGCGACAACTGGGAGTCACGTCTGGTTCGAGTCGCTGTATGAGATGGCCGCCTTGATGCGCGTCGATCGTGATCCGACGGTGCTCGCGATTTCCGCGCAGCCGTTGTGGATTCATTGGGCCGGGGGAGGAGTCCAGCGTCATGCCCCTGACTTCTTCGTGCGGTTCCGTGATGGCAGAGCCGCTCTGGTGGATGTGAAGCCTGCGCGGAACATCAAGCCGGAGGATGTGGTGGCGTTCGACCGGACACGGGGTCTGTGCGACAGCTTCGGTTGGGAGTACTTCGTCGTCGATGACATCAGCGAGGAAGAAGCCCGGAATCTCCGGTTCCTGTCCGGCTATCGTTACGCGCGCTGGAGTGAGGCGCGGTGCGTTGAGTTGCTGCACGAGCACGTGGGGAAATCGGCACGACTGTCAGTGTGGGCGGATTTGCTGCGTGATGTATTCCCGGAACCGTTGGGAGCGGTTTATTCGGCGCTGTGGTGGCGGGGCTTGGTGTTCGATTCGTCGCGTCATTTGTCACTGGCTACGACGGCGAAGGCGGCGTGAGCATGCGGGTCGGCATCGGGACAAGGCTGACTTGGGGTGATGAGTCGTTCATTGTCATTGCAGTCGATTACCGCCATGCGGTCCTGCGGTCTCTGACGGCCGACTTCACGCGTCACGTCGAGATCGAAGAGCTGATCCGAATGCCAGAGGTAGCCTGGCAGTTCGACGAGCCCAGGGGAGCCGACGCCTCAGCGGGTCAGGTTCTGGATGGGCTCCCAGACGAGGAACGTGGCATCGTTGATGCCTGGGCGGAGCAGCTTTCGCGGGTGAGAGCTGAGGTCGAGGCTGGGAAGCCGGCCAAGTATTTCTTCGAGGACGTGCGGGTCGCAATGGCCCCGTGGGTGAAGGTCGAGTCTGTCGAGACGGTGCGCCGCAAGTTCCACAAATACTGTGCCGAGGGAATTCTCGGTCTTGTCGATCGCCGCTTCTTGAACCGGGGGAAGGCAGGTATTGATCCACGGATTGGTGCCGCTCTGAGTGAACTCGGCGCTGCCGGCAAGACTCGGTCCTCGGGCACGGTCAACCGGACGGTGGATCGCTTGCGGTGGATTCTGGAGGAGGACTACGGCGACGAGCTTACGGTGCCGAGTGATCGCACCCTGTACCGGTTAATCCGCTCGCATCCGACGGCAAGCAAGCTGAGTGGGTCCGCGCGCGCAAGGCAGATCGCGGCGAATAAGCCTGACCGGACATTCGGGATGCACGGCTCGTTGCGCCCGGGAGATCACGTGCAGATCGATTCAACCGTGATTGATGTTCCATCGCAGTTGCTGGACGGACGGCTCAACCGCGCGGAACTGACGATCATCCATGATGTGGCGTGCCGGTCGATCATGGCCGGGGTGGTGCGCGCGATTTCCACCAACGCTGCGGATCTCGCTGGTGTGCTCGCACGGGCACTGACGCCGTATGACATGCGGCCGCCGGGCGCGCGGGAGCAACGGGAACGGGTCGCGGCGACGTGGGCGGGGCAGTTCGCGATCGACCAGGAGCGTCTGGACCGCTACCGGCTCGCGCAGCCGTACATTTTTCCGGAGAAGATCACGACCGACAACGGCAAGATCTACCGGTCTGCGGCGTTCCGCCGAGGGTGCGAACGCGCCGGGATCACTCTGATCTTCGCCTCTAAGGAAACCGCGACGGACAAGCCGCACGTGGAGCGCACCTTTGGGACCATGGCTACGCGATTCGTGCAGTACCTGGAAGGGTTTACCGGCGGCTTCGTCGAGCGACGCGGACGGGACGAGCCCACCGACCGCGCGCTGGCGCTGAATCAGCTGCAGGAGTTGCTGGAGGATTGGATCGCGATCGAATGGCAGAACCGGCCCCACGAAGGGCTGACCGACCCGATGCTTCCCGGGCGGGCGCTGACACCGAACGAGATGTTCCGCTCATATCGGAGGCTTGCCCCAGAGCTTCACGTCCCGTTCGGGCTAAACGAGTTCATCGGATTCCTGCCGGCGAAGACCTGCACCTTGCAGGATTACGGCATAAACCACGCGAACCGCGTGTACAACTCAAACCGTATAACCGAGTTGCGCGCCGCCGGCGCTGGGGGAGAAGGGGCGACTCGGCGGTGCGTGTTCCGGTACGACCCGCATAACCCACTGTACGTGTGGGTCGAGCACGGGGATGAGTTCGTACCCTTCCGCGCGGCGCGGGATTTTCTCGACGAACCGATGGGCGGGGAGATCTGGCAAGCTGCCCGGGACGCCGATCCTCTTGTGGACGACGCGACCCGAGCGGATGCCGCTCACCTGGCCGACCGGATGAAGCGCGCCCAGTGGGTCCGCCGTGGCAGTCCACGTAATCGGGAGGTGCGCGCAGCCGAGGTCGACCGTGATCCGATGCACATGACGAGCATCACCAAGTCGGTGGCTCGTGAAGAGGCCGAGGTAGAGGAGCCAGACGATGATGAGGTGATGTGGGAGCGCGGCGGCGGGTTCTCACTGCTCTCTGACGATGACGGCATGTGGGATCGGTTGACATGACCGCGGCGATGAACACGAGAGAGGGATGGGCAGCTTTTGTCGACGAGACCATCGACCCGCCTCTGCCGATGACACGGGAGGAGCTGGAAGGTCTCTCGCCGGGGGAACGGGCGCTCAATCGCGAGGCGCGCAAGCAGTTCATGGTCCGAGGGTCGGTGGTGCACACGGCTCAGTTCGCAGCGATCGAGGCAGAGATTCGCCGCCGCCTGATGTTGAATCAGTACAAATCGCACGGCAAGCTCGGCGTGATCGTCTCAGGCGAGCCGAACATCGGTAAGACGACCACGGTCAGCCAGATCGCACGCCGGTTCGAGCGTCGTAGGCGGGACGTCGGCCGGGCGGGACGCAACACAATCCCGGTGATCTACGTGTCAGTGCCGCCGTCGTGCACCCCGAAGCTGATGCTTGGTGAGTTCGCACACTTCCTCGGCCTGCCCGAGCGCCCTCGGTACAACACCGGCGAACTGATGAACACCATCGCCACGGTCATCGCGAACTGCGGAACCGAGCTGATCATCGTCGACGAGATCCACAACCTGAACCAGAAGTACCGGCAGATGGCCGAAGCTTCCGACACCCTCAAACAACTCTCCGAGAAATGCCCCGGAACTTTCGTCTACGCTGGCGTCAACGTCGAGGCCAGCGGCCTGCTTCTCGGAACCCGGGGACGGCAAATCAGTAGCCGCTTCCAGATCATGCACCTGGAGAAATTCCCCCGCACAGGGAAAGGGAAACAGGCTTGGGCGAACCTGCTTGTCGCAGTCGAGGGATCTCTCGGATTGCTCGAGCAAGAGTCCGGAGCCATACTCCGACACGAGCGCGAGCTGCACGACGCGACGGGCGGGATCATCGGGGACCTGACTAGCACCCTGCACATGCTCGCCATTGACTCGATCGATTCGGGAACGGAGCGCCTCGACCTGGACTCGGTCTTCGGCGGGAACTCGGCACCCGCTCCGGTCCTCACAGGAGCGACATGACGAGGATTGCGTCACCACCGGATCAGGTGCGATCACTTCCGATCGCGGTGCGACCACTCGCAGGTGAAACAGTTACCGGTTATCTTGCACGTCTCGCCAACGCCAACGCGCTCACCCCGCGGCTGCTGCGCCTCCATGTCACCGACATCGCCGGGATATCCCCCTACCGACCTGATCTTGAGCGCGCGGCGCCGTGGGCTGAGCGCCTCGGTGGCCTTCCAGCCGGCCACTTTGCGCGCGACATCCAGCGCAACTCGATGTACGTTCGCTGCCATCACCACGGCTGGGCGCCATACCAATGTCGAAACTGCGGATACACGCAACCTGCCAGGGCTGCGTGTCGGCGCTGCGCCCAGGGGGAGGAGACGACCGTCCACCGCCGCGGCGGCGCGGTCTGCAACCGTCACCGACGGTGGCACATCGAAGGCGGCGACCACGATCTGACGGCGTTCCCTGAGTACCTGCACGCCGAACGGTGCCTCTCCGGCACGCTCTGGAAACGCGGAATCGGACTCTCCACTGGCGAACTGCAACTCGCGGCGGTGCTCGTCGGCCACTGGACGATCGATACAGTGCTCAACGATCGCCTCCGCGCGCGTATGACGAGCTTCGGGATCGGTGCGGTAGACCAGGACACCGCGCTTCTCGTCGCATATCCGGAGATCGTCAGCCTCACCACCGTGCTCACCGATCCATCGTTCGCCAGCTACCTGCTCACGCCGCGGTTCAGCACGGCGCAACAGGTGTGGGCGCTGGAAGCCGCAGTGGTCACGATCATGCACGGCTCGACGACCCAACGCCTCCATGAGGTAGCCCAACAGATCGTGGCCCGCGGGAAGGCCGCGGTTGAGACCGCGTACGGCATGCGACAGCGAGCGACCAACAAACGTCCTGCTGCGCTCGAGAAGGCGCTCATCGCCTCATCAGATCGTCACCGCGCCTGCCTGTTACGGCATCTCAGTACCGTCCGAATCCAGGTGCTGCCTTACGAGCCCGGGGTCGCCGCTCCAAGGACGCGAGTGCTTGATCGCCGACGGCCGCAGCCCGATCCAGCGATATCGGGCTAGGGCATCTCGGTGCTACGGGCGGCTCTCTACCGCGGCATTTCGCGCTGAGGATTCGATGGCATCTAGGAGTTCGCCCAGCACGACTCGTAGCTCGTTGTACCCCTGTACGTAGAAGAGGCCATCCATCCCCGGGCGTTCTGCGTCGTCGAGATCGGCGACCACTTGCCGAGCTTCACGGATCGCGGCATCGAGATGTGTTTCCGTGCCGGGGAGCGTCCGAATCCACGTGTCGATGACTGTGAATCCGATCGGGGAGAAACCGTGTGCATCGACCCCGACATGGAACTGATGCCCGTCCGGACCGTGATCTCTGGCATGCGTGTGGCCGTGCAGGAGTGGGACCCCGTCATCCCAGCGTGGTCGGTGCTTTGCATGTCGATCGACGTCGTGTGAGTCTCCGGCATACGGATAGTGGGAAGCAAGGAGGCGGTATCCGCGACGGGTTCCCTCGATTACCTCGGGCAGGATCGTCCAGCCGGCCGTCTCGTACAGGGGGCGGAATCTCTCGACGGCTCGGTTCGATTGCGTTGCGGGGGACACACGATCGTGATTCCCCGGCACGAGAAAGCGGCGGCCGTTCAACTGCGAGGTGAGGTGCAGAGAATGCTCGATCGGGCCGAGCGCGAGATCTCCGAGGTGCAGCACGACGTCGTCGGGGCCAACGACCTCGTTCCAATGGCGGATCAGTTCGGCATCCATCTCATCGACCGAGTCGAACGGCCGACCTGCGAGTTCGCTAATCCGGGCGTGGCCGAAGTGAGTGTCTGACGTGACGTAGTCGACCTGGTCGAAGTCGAACTCGGAATACTGGCTCATGATTTCCATCCGCTCACTGGTCATGAATTAGGTCCGGCTCTATCAGGACATTAGCCCAGAGACGAGACACGACCGGGCATGTGTCGAGCTTCGATCGACGCAATGTCCGCTGTATGCGAAAGACTGGGCACAGCCCGCCTCTGGAAACAGTTTCTGCGCGGCGACGCTGTGCCTCTGGAAGGATACGAGATGGCGAAGATCCGAGTTCACGAACTCGCTGTGGAGCTGGGCTTAGATGTGAAAGCGGTGCTTCAGCGGCTGCGCGAGCTCGGCGAGTTCGTCAAGTCGCCCTCATCGACGATTGAGGCACCTGTTGCGAGGCGCGTACGGGCATCGTTCGGGATGCCCGCTCCGCGCCCCGGGCCGCCTCGTCCGTCTCCGGTCCGCCGTGACCACGTATCGCCCCACATCGATCGCCCCGATTTCGATCCGAGCACGCCATCGTCGCGTCAGTATGGGTGGAGGTCCGGTGCAGTAGCGCTACCGCACAGTGCTGATCTGGAAGCGAACATCAGTCGAGTCCGCTCGAGGTACCCGGTCCTGCAGGACCATATTGACGCGCTTCAGAGCCTCGGCTCACAGGTGGTGTACGCGGGATTCTGCAAGCAGGAGCGATTTCAAGGGTGTGCCATCGTTCACGTCCGCTTCAGCGGAGCGATCGAGGCTGGGTTTGGGTTCACTCGTGAGGTGATGATTTTCTATTCCCCGCACGAGGACCTGCAGGGGCGTACTTTCCAAGCTGCGGCGCGAGAGCTCAAGACGACGAACCGTTCGGTAACACCAGATATCTTCTTCCTGTGGTCTCCGGATCAGCGGTTGCGGGTCAAGTTGAATGACTGGTCGCGCCCGGCCAAACTCGCTATCCCATTGCTAATCGATGACGAGGATGAGCTGTCATTGATCACGCTTCTCCGCGACTACATCTACGCCCGTGACCTCTTCTACATGACGACACCTGTGCACGGTGCGAGCTTCTTCGGACGGAGGACCCTGTTGCAGTCGCTGCGGGATGACGTATTCAATCAGCAAGTCACCGGAGTGTTCGGGCTTCGCAAGTCCGGTAAGACGAGCATTTTGAAGCAGCTGCAGGAAGAACTGCAAGAAGACAAGGTCGTCACCGTTCTCATGGACCTGGAGGCATTTCCCTCCCCACCAGAGGACCCGACTGACGACATAGTGAGTGATCTACGCAGACGTCTCGTTGAAGAGCTAAAGGTGCACAAGCTGCACACCCGGGAGCTGTCTCAGCTCTCAGAACGTCCGAGCATTCTCGAGCTGAAGAACGCGCTCCAGGTGGTCCTCAAGCGACTTCACAAAGAGGGACACCGGATCCTTGTGCTTCTCGATGAGATCGAGTATCTGACGCCGGCGGATCGGATCGACATCGCTGAAGGTGACATGCCGCGTGTGGCACAGTTCCTTTCGGCTCTGCGAAGTGTCGTCCAGGAGTCCGAAAACTTCACCTTTGTGCTTTCAGGTCTTACGAGTGCCATCGTCGAAGGTGGCCGGCTGTATGGGCGTCCCAACCCGCTGTTCTCCTGGGCGAAGGCAGTGTATGTCAAACCATTGGAGCGTGAAGAAGCGGACGTGCTTGCAAGCACAGTCGGCGGGAAGATGGGGGTTCAGATTGAACCCGGGGCTCTGGAGGCCTTGCACGAGGCGTCTGGCGGGCATGCCTACCTTTACCGCAATCTGAGCTCAGCAGTCGTCCAGCATCTACCGACCGACGTCTTCCAACGTACGATGACACGCGCGTCCGTTCTGTCCGAGATCAGCGACTGGAAAAGCCGTGTGCAAGGCAACATCGAAGAGATTGTTCAGCACGTCAAGCGTTACTATGCCAACGAGGCAGTGATGCTCGATGTCCTAATGGAGAGCACTGCAGACTTCAAAGAACTCGCTGCGAGTGAGCACGTTGCCGTCCGCCGGTTGAAGGATCTGGGGTTGATCCAGGAACACGACGGGAACTTTGAGATCAGCGTCATTTTGGAACTCGTGTGACTGCTGCGAATTATGCCGATTGGGTGCAAGGGATCCATCGCAAGGCGTCCCAACTGCGGATCCTGTTCTTGCAATTGGGAAGCAGTAATGAGCCCGCACGGCGAGCGTTGATCGCCTCAAGCGCGAATGTTCAGACGGTCCATGACTATCTTCTTACAGGCGTAACAAGTGACACAGACGGGCCGTTGGTGATTGACCGGCTAGAGGCACTAAGACATCCGGTTGCTGCCAGCAAGATGGGCGCACTCCGGGAGCGAGTATTCAGAGACGTCGACGCTGGCCATAGCGTTGTTCTGGTCTCGCGAGCCCCGCGGATCGCGTTTCCTCCGGTGGTTGGCAGCGCGCTCATCGACGATGCGGGCCTCGCACACGCACCAACACTCAAATACCCTGGAGCCGCCTACTGGCCGGTCTGCGTGGAAGATGGCGTCTCCGCTGACGAGGCCTTGTATCAGGCGCTCACCGAGATCGGCACCGACCTGTGCGCGTCACTCGATCGCGTCGTCTACGAGAATCTGTTGACCGAAGAGGACGCGCTTGGAGCATTTAGTGCCCGAGAACTTGAAGCGTTCGATGGTTCGAGCCTGACCGCGCATGATGGTGCGACTCGAGCATGGAACTTCCCCAAGTATCTCCTCCCGCTAAAGAAGGCCCTGGATAACGTACTCGCGGATGCGCTGGACCCCCAAGAACAGCTGGCGGACGTCAGCGCAGGCTTGTGGAAGATTGAACGAATCATCCGTCAGGCAGTTCGTCGCCGGGCTATCACTGCCTGGGGCGAGACATGGCGAACACAGTGTTTAAACGGTGACCTTCCTTCGAAGGTGCTCGAGCGTGCAACCGAGTCCGCGTATCTTGGTGCTGTGTCGCTCAAGCAAGTACGAGATCCACTGGAGTGGTTATCGCTCGGCGAGTTACTTCAATTAAAGGATCGGATCGAGATCGGCGATCTAGGGCTCACACCAGTGCACTGGAAGCAGTTCGGTGCTCAAGTGATGCCCATACGCAACAGGCTCGCGCACATGCGAAGCCTCCGGCCGGAAGACGCCGTTGAAGTGACCAAATGGCGACGAGTCCTGGAGCTACGTGTTTCGAGCAGCTAGCCGGGCTCCGTGCGGCGGCGTCTCGCCCGTGGACGGCGCTTGTCCGACGTCAGCCCAGTTCTAAGCGCGTCGAGGGAAGAGGCTCCGGTTCGCGGTTGAAGGCGCCTGAGGAGCGAGCCTCGTATGCTCGACACATGACATCCTCGGCCACGGTGCTCTACATCATGCTCGCGTCTCCTGGCGATGTCGGAGACGGACGCGAAGCCGTGCTGCGAGCGATAACGGGCTGGAATGAAGCACACACTCGGACGCGCGGCGTGGTCGTTGTCCCGTTGCGTTGGGAGTCGGTAGCGCCACAGGCAGGGGACCACCCTCAAACCATCATCAATGCTGCACTCCTTGATAACGCCGATGCTCTAATCGGCATCTTCGGCAGTAGGGTCGGAACGGCGACCCCCACGGCAATCTCTGGGACGGTCGAGGAGGTCGATCGCGCGATCGTCGACGGCAAGCGTGTGCACTTGTGGTTCTCGACGGCCCCTCATCCGAACGAGGTTGATCTCGAGCAACTCGCGGCGCTACGCAGTTTTCAGGAAGACCTGAGACAGCGAAGCCTGTATGGCACTTATGCGAATGCAGAGGACTTGGTGGTCCACGTCTGGAGAGCCATCGAGAGCGACATAGATGCTCTCGGTTTGGGCGTCCCTGAAACGACGGTGCAGCGCTCAGGAGCTCAGCTAGTCGTCCAGGCCGGTAGCGAGAACGTTGCGGAACAGGACAGTCGGGGTCGCCTAAAGAATCGAGTGCGGCGGTTCATCGAACTGACGAATGCTGGCGACGTAGATGCGGTGGATCTCACGGTGCGCGCCGGGGATAGGGAAGCAAACCTGCTTTACGACGGCGACCGCCCTCGAACCCTACACGCCGGCCAAACTCAGAGATTCAGGTATGACCTGAGCATCGCCGATGGCATCCCGACAAGCGCAATGGTGAGGTGGGTTGAAGGCAGCCAGGAACGCGAGCGAGCGTTCGACATCTGAGCCTCCTACTTGCGCGTCGGAGCCGTGAGACTCGCAGGTAGATTCTCGGCTTCACGCGCAGTTCGATCTTCGGCGAACTACAGGTCTACTGTCGTCGCTTGGACGGAGCTGTTGGCACTGCGCTGACCGAGACCAACGACATTCCGAGGAAACTAAGAACAAGATCCCCGGCGAAAACTACAGATTCAGTGTCCCCGGACACTCACGTAGTTGGCGGAGCGTCTCACGAAGCTGTCGAAATCTCATGAAGCGCGTCGGACAAGGTGCAGCGGTGGAGCCATCTCCCCACCGAAAACGATCGTTTACGGCAAGGTGAAATCCTGAGCCTTGAGCAGGCTCCAGAAACGTGTGCCGTATGTGGGTTTCGACGGACTTTTCAGGCGGGACGGCGAAGACCAGGTTCGCCTCGTCGATTGGTGGCGAGTCGAGGCCACGCTAGGCACTTTCGTCAGTCTGGCGGCGCATGTCGCTCGGGGGCGCGATCAGCCCTGGGCACGTCGACCGACGGCGGCTTCGGCGACGACATGGTCGATTCGACTCGCCCGTGTCACGTCTCGAGCCGCAGAGACGATCCACCACAACATCTGTTTGCGGGCACTGGGGGAAAGCCGTCCCAGTTGCTTCGTGCCTGCGGGTTCCGATCGAGCGCCGCTGTCAGTTGTGGTGGCTCCTGGAGATCCTCGACCTGATCCGTCCCACGCCACGAGATACCACCGACGCCCGGCTGTGACGAGCTGATGCGGCTCGACATGCCGCCTGCTTCGAGCTCGTCACCTTCGACGCCTACAACGCCGAGACCCTCGATGCGGCCGAAGTCTGGGGCCGGATCCTCACCGATCTGGAAGCCTCCCTGTGCCTGATCCGCCAGCCCGAAGGTGAGATCCTCACCGTCGCCGCCGATCTCCGGGACGTCTCCCGCGGATCGATCGGACGCATGGCGAAGGCGATCCGAAGGTGCGCCTTGCACCTCGCGAGGCTCGACGTGACCCTTACGGCCATCGCGCCCGGCTACATCGTGCAGCAGGTGAAATCGAAGTTCGGTGCGCTGAGCTTCTACGCACAACCATTCGACGACCCCTCGAGCTTCGACGAGGACTTCACCGACGCGATTCGCGCCGCGGAATGGGAGAGCATCGAGACGTGCGAGGAATGTGGCAGTCCAGCGAGACAGTACGTGATCCAGATGTGGGTCTCGACGCTATGCGCTGAGCACGCTATTGCCGAGAGCAGTTGACGTCCCCGCAGCGCGATTCGCCGGCGGCGGTTGGATTGCCCGGCGTAAATACGGTTTAGGAGCCCCCGGACTGGTCTCAACGATCTGTAGCCCTCGTCCTGCAGGATGCTGACTTCGTGCGCGACCCTACCGTCCGGGCTAGCGCCTCGACACGGGCGCGCCCGGACTCGGAGGAGGAGCCTCGGTCGCGGCGGTCAGAGCGTCCCGATGGTGACGCACGCCTCGAGGTCACCCAGCACGACAGCTCTTGTGTCGTTCGGCTCGAGCCCGAGGACGCGTGCGAGTTCGAGCGCCAGAGCGGCATGCCCGGCCTCGCTGGGGTGGAAAGGATCGTTCAGGAGGCCCCAGGCGACACCGCCCCCTCCATACTCGGCGAACCGCGCGTGCTGATCGACGATTATCGTCTCCTCCTGCGTCGCCACTGCGCGGATCAGTTGAGCGAAGTCGCCGATCCGCGCGCGTTCCGGTGCGTTGGCGACATCGACGGTGGGCGGGGTCTGCAGTACGGGCACGGCGCCGAGGGCGCGGACCCGGGTGGCGAACTCGCGGATCGATGCGCCGAACTCTCCCGGCTCGATGATCGGAAACACCCCCTCTGTTGAGCAGTCATTTGTCCCGATCATGAGGGTCACTACCTGCGGGTTCCACACAGCGACACGTCGGTCGAAGTCGTCGAGGATCTGCACGGCTCGCCACCCGCTGATGGCCGTGTTCACAACGACATCCTGCGCTCGCCCGAGCTCGCCGCGGATCAGTTCGTGCAGGTGCTCTGGGTAACTGCGTGCACCCTGCGTGTGGACGATACCCTGCGTGATCGAATCGCCAGTGAAGACCCAGTTCAGTGGAGCGGGTGAAGAGAGTGCGTCGCGTAGGCGAGCCAGATCAGCGGTCATGATTGGGGTTCCTCTCGACGCGGAGCCGTTGTGGGCAATGGGGTTCGTCTCGCGATACAGGCTTTCATGAAAATTCTGACACATCGGTATCTCAATAAATACTTGACATTAAGAGCAAAATGGCCAATTATCAAAGCGAGCTGGCATAAATAATGATCGCTCGAACGGGACGTGGAGGGCAAGAAATGAGTCGAGGAGCGGTGATTCCTGTCGGGAGCGCTGACGCAGATGCTCCGACGGCGGTCGCGGTTCAGCGAGGCCGGGCGGAGATTGTCCGCCTCCTTCGTCGAGGCCTCGTGATTCCCGCGATGCCCTTGGCCCTCGATTCCGATCGTCGATTTTCCACGCGGCATCAGAAGGCGCTCGGCCGCTACTACGCGGCATCCGGCGCCGGTGGCCTCGCGGTCGGGGTGCACACGACGCAGTTCGAGATCCGCGACCCCGAGATCGGCCTCTTCGAGCCCGTGCTCGAAGTATCGGCGGAGGTGCTCGACGAGAATCCCGCGATGATGCGCATCGCCGGCGTGGCGGGCAGTGTGGCCGAGGCAGTGGCCGAGGCGGAGACCGCAGCGCGACTCGGCTACGAGGCGGTTCTGCTTTCGCCCCCTCGGTACGCGGAGACTTCCGACGAGGACATGATCACCAGGGCGCGGGCCGTGGCCGAGGTGCTGCCGGTCATCGGCTTCTACCTGCAGGAGGCCATCGGCGGTCCGCGGCTGTCTCCGACCTTCTGGCGCGAGTTCGTTGAGATCGAGAATGTCGTCGCCGTAAAGGTCGCTCCCTTCGATCGCTACCGGACACTCGATGTGGTCGAGGCGGTGCTCAGTTCCGACCGTGCCGAAGACGTCGCCCTCTATACCGGCAATGACGACAACATCGTCGGAGACCTCTTCACCCCGTTCGAGAGCCCGCAGGGCACGCGGTGGTTCGACGGCGGACTCCTCGGGCAGTGGGCCGTCGGCACGAGAGCCGCGGTGCGCCTGCTCGACACGGTGCGGGCGGCGAGGGAGGGTGACAGCGAGGCCGCGTCGACCGTCATCGGATACGCTCCGCAGCTCACGGCACTGAACGCCGCCGTCTTCGACGTCGCGAACGACTTCCGAGGATGCATCGCCGGAGTGAACGCGATCCTGCATCGGCAGGGATTGCTGCCGAGCGGGCTGTGCCTGGGAAGCTCAGAAGTGCTCTCGCCCGGGCAGGAAGAGCTCATCGCGCAGGCGCACGCCCGTTATCCGTGGTTCGCCGACGATGAGTTCATCCAGGCGCACCGAGATGAGTGGTTGAGATAGCAGGACCGAGGCGGCATCGTCGCGGCGAGAGACCCAATGGAGGACACATGAAAATCACACGCAGACTGACCGCCGTCGCAGGAATCGGTGCGGTCTTCGCGCTCACCGCCTGCGCCACCGGATCCGGCGCTCCGGCAGAGACCGCCGTCGCAGGCGAGGACGTCGTCCTCCGCTACGGCATGTGGAACGTGAATCAGGAGCCCACGTTCCGGGCCATCGCCGACGCGTTCGAGGACGAGAATCCCGGCGTGACCGTCGAGATCGAGCTGACCCCGATCAGTGAGTACTGGACGAAGCTGCAGACGTCAGTTCAGGGCGATTCCGCACCGGACGTCTTCTGGATGAACCACCTCAATCTGCCTCTGTACGCGAGCAACGGCGTGCTTGCGTCGCTTGACCAGACGATCGAGGCCGAGGGCGTCGACACCTCCGAGTACCCGGAGTCGATCCTGACGTCCTACCAATGGGAGGATGCCCAGTACGGGCTCCCGCAGGACCTGGACACCATCGGGCTCTGGTACAACAAGTCGCTCTTCGACGTCGCGGGCGTCGAGTACCCCACCGCGGACTGGACATGGGATGACGTGGAGAGCGCGGCAGTGGCTCTCACCGATCCCGCGCAGGGCGTTTTCGGCATCGCATCCAGCGTCGACTCCCAGTCGAACTACTACAACACCGTGTATCAGGCGGGCGTCGAGGTGCTCTCGGCCGACGGCACGAGCAGCAACTGGGCCACCCCCGAAGCCCACGCCGGTATCGACTTCTGGCGCGGTTTCATCGACGCCGGCCAGTCGCCGACGGTGGCTCAGCTCGCTGAGACGCCGGCGCATCAGCTCTTCCCCAGCGGCAAGCTCGCGATGTACTACAGCGGTACGTGGAACGTCGGGCCATACACCGACGACCCGGCGCTCGTCGACATTATCGACGTCGCACCACTGCCGGCCGGCGAGCGCGAGGGCGCGAGCGTTAACTCGCTCGTGTCGGCCGTCAACGCCAAGTCCGCGAACGTCGACATGGCCGCGCAATTCGCGGCGTTCACCGCATCCGAGACAGCAGCGCAGATCCGCATCGACCTGCAGGACAAGGCGCCCGCCTTCGGTGAGACGTGGCGGGACTGGGCAGTGAACTCGCCGTTCGCTCTCACCGAGCTCTACGAGGAGTCGCTGGCCGCCGCCTTCCCGCTCCCGGCGACGCTCAACACCGCGGAATGGACGAGCATCGAAGTCGACGCGATGACGAAGATCTTCGCGGGCGAGGTGCCAGTCGACACCGGGCTGGATCAGTTGGCCGTCGAGGTGGACAAGGTCCTGAAGGCCGCCAAGTAGTCACTCGGGGGATGCGAGGTACACCCTCGCATCCCCCGCACCTGCTCAGAAGAATGGAGAAGTCGTGTCGCGCACGCGCAGGCCCCGTCGGTACCGCCCGGGGCACATCCTGTGGGGCTATCTGATGATCGCACCGCTGGGCATCGGCCTCGGGATCTTCTATCTCTGGCCGGTCGTGCAGAGCATCATCTTCAGCTTCACCGAATGGGGCGCATTCGGCGGCCAGACCTGGGTGGGCTGGGATAATTTCCTGCGTCTCGCTGGCGATGCCGAGTTCTACAGCACCCTGCGAAACAGCGCGCTCTACACGCTCGGGGTGGTCGTCTCGGTGCCCATGAGCATGGTCATCGCGGCGATGCTCAACCGACGCGGCCTGCGCGGCCGCTCGGTCTACCAGGTGCTGTACTTCGTTCCGATGGTGACCATGCCCGTCGCCATCGCCATCATGTGGCGCTGGATCTACAACGGCGACTTCGGAGTGCTCAACGCCGCGCTCGGCGCCGTGGGCATCCCCGGCACGAACTGGATCAGCAACGGCGACACGGTGATGATCGCGATGGTCGTCGTGGGCATCTGGTCTGTCATCGGCTACAACGTCGTGATCCTGTCGGCAGGTCTGCGAGGCATCCCCCCGGAAATCTACGAGGCCGCATCCATCGACGGCGCCGGAGGGGTGCGTCAGTTCTTCTCAGTGACCGTGCCGCTGGTCAGCCCGACCACGTTCTTCCTCACTGTGATCACGATCATGCGCTCGATCCAGATCTTCGATCTCGTCTTCATCATGATCGGTCGGATGAACCCGGCCCTGCCGGAGGCGAAAACGATCGTGTACCTCTTCTTCGAGAAGACGTTCCAGCTCAACGACAAGGGGTACGGCGCCGCGATCGCGGTCGTCCTGCTCATCCTCATCATGCTGCTGACGCTCGTCCAGTTCGCCATGCAGAAGAAGGTGGTGCACTATGCGTAGTCCCGCGGACCGGAGCACCAGGAAGCCCGGACCTAAGACCAAGGCCGTGGCTGTGTCGGCGGTGAGTCACACCGTCCTTGCAGCCGGTGCAGTGCTGATGGTGTTCCCCTTCCTCTGGCAGGCGCTCACCAGCTTCAAGACCTACGGCGAGTCGATCCTCGTGCCGCCGACGATCCTGCCCGAGACCTGGGACTTCGCGAACTACGCCGAGGTGTTCGAGGTGCTGCCGTTCGGCCAGATGTTCGTGAACACCGTGCTCATGACGCTCGGCCGCACCGTCGCACAGCTGGTCTTCTGCGCGCTCGCCGCATACGCATTCGCCCGGTTGCGTTTCCCCGGGCGGGACTTCTTCTTCATCCTGTTCCTGTCGGTGCTGATGGTGCCCAGCGAGCTGTTCCTGCTGCCGCAGTTCCAGATCATGGCGAGCCTCGGATGGCTGAACACTCTCCAGGCGCTCATCGTGCCCGGCATGTTCAACGCGTTCGGCACCTTCCTCCTCCGTCAGTACTTCCTGACCCTCCCCGTCGAACTCGACGAGGCGGCAGAGCTGGACGGATGCAATCCGTGGCGTTCCTTCTGGCACGTGACGCTTCCGCTGGCAGGACCGGCCCTCGTGACGCTGGCCGTGCTCGCCGTCCTCTACTCATGGAACGACCTCATGTGGCCGCTCATCGTCAACACCCGCCAAGAGATGATGACGCTCACTGTCGGCCTGGCCACGCTCCAGGGCGACCAGATCACCGACTATCCCGTCATCATGGCGGGCAGTGTCCTGGCGACCATTCCCATCCTCCTCGTGTTCATCCTCTTGCAGCGCCGCGTGATCGAGGGCATTGCCTTCAGCGGCCTCAAGGGCTGAACCGGGGACCTTACGAAAAAGGGACGACGATGTTTCGACGATGGACCACCCTCGGCGCCGTGGTGCTCGCCGCCGCCCTGATCGCGGGCACCGCGCCCGCCGTCGCGACGGCCGGCGGCACGACGCAGGCGACACTCGACAGGCAGGACCGCCTCGACGAGGTGACGGACGGCGTGATCGCCGAGGCCGATGCCTTCCAAGCGACCATGTACGAGCGGCAGCCGGTGGTGACCGCGCGCAGGTTGATGAGCGTCGTCGCCCATGAGCTCGCCGAGCACAACGATCCGGGTGCCGCGTGGGATGCTCTGCAGCTCGTCTTCGACCACCAGATCATGGACCCATCCGACCCCGCCTACGGCGCCCTGCCGCAGGAGATCTGGGGTAACTGCTGGTACGGGGTCGAGTGCCACCAGTTCAGCGTCGCGCCCAGCACGCCGACCGTCGCCGGAGCTGCGGCCGTGCTTGAGCGCAGTGCCGCGCTCGCCGCAGGCCCGCACGTCCTGAGCTTCGACATGAAGGATTCGGTCACGGCCGTCCAGGCGAATTATCACGCCTTCCAGGCGCTGGTCGACGGTGTCGTGGTCTGGGAACGGGACGTCGCTGGAGGGACGAAGGACTGGGAACACGTCGACGTGGACGTCACGTCGCGCCTCGTCGGACAGACCGATGTCGCGGTGTCGTTCCGGCTGCTGGAGAAGCGCGGTGTGACGAACTTCCCCGTCAAGGTGTCGCTCGACTCGGTGTCACTCTCGGGCACGACCATCGGCGAAGACGACGCCCCCACCACATGGACCTCCTCCCAAGTCGGCGCGGATGTCACTGTCGGCGTCGTTCCCAACGGCGCCCCCGAGATCAACGCCACATCGTTCTCGCTGCTCCTCGCGGCCGGATTCCTCAACACCCCGCAGCACTTCTCTCAGTTCACCACCGCGCAGCAGCAGACGATCCGCGACAGATTCACGCTCGCCGCGCAGTCGACGCTCGACGCCTCGCACGCGCAGCTCGGATATACCAACGCCCGCTTGCTGCGCGACATCCAGCTGATCCTGATCGGCCAGGGCACGGGCGACACGGCCCTGTATCAGGCCGGGATCGACAGATGGCGGGACTGGGTGGACTACACGAGGGAGTGGGGCATTCGCGAGTACGGCTCCACGGTGTACTACGGCATCGATCTCGGAGCGCTGATGATGGGCTACGGGTATGTGCAGGATCCGGCGCTTCGGGCCGAGTTCGGGAAGGCGCTGGACTTCTTCTGGTACGACATCGCCGCCACCTATCTTCCCGCGTCCGAGACGATGGCGGGTTCGTCATCACGGGAGTACGACTGGACCCACTCGAGCGGCCCTGCCTACTTCCTTCGCGTTGAAGGATGGCGCGATCGGCCCCTCGATTCGTACTCCGTCTTCAACTACCAGGTGATGGTCGCCTATCGGGGCGCGCATGTGTACCAGCCGACGACCGCGCACTGGGCGCTCGCCACGACCTCGCCCAAGGTCGTGGAGGCGAAGACCGATCCCAACCGCTTCCTCGATCGCTATGTCTTCATCGAAGACGGTCGGGCGATGGGCTCGACGAGCGAGACATTCACCAACGTCATCCCCGGCATGGGGGCGCCCACGCCATACGACAAGTCGATCAGCATCAGCGCGGTCGGTGCCGATCCTGCCGTGGGCACTGTCAGCTTCGTGCCGTCGGCCGGCACGGATCCCTACGGGAAGACCTACACCGGGTCCGCGCCGATCCACGTGCCGCTCCATCCGGTGGCCGTCCAGGAGCGTGGCGACCTGCTGACTCAGCTCGACTTGCAGCCGGCGGGTCTGCGTACCGCGTCGTTCGAGACGAACATCCTCATCCCGGCCGGCGCGTCCGCCGTGCTGCTCGATGGGGTGGCCGTCGGCACGTCGACCGTCGCTGAGGCGGCGGCGACGCTGACCTCCACCGTGACCGTGTGGGAGGGCGAGAGCTGCATCGCCGTTCGGATTCTCCGCGCCGACGGGATCGAAGGGCAGACTCCGCATGCGGCGCTCGTCGTAGATCAGTCGGGCCTGGACGTCGGGATGGCGCGGCTCGCGATCACGCAGTTCGAATCGACGGTCCGCACGGCGTTGACATCCGAGCGTGCGGCGGTGACGCTCTACGCGCGAACGGGGGAATGCACATCGCTCGCCGAGGCGCAGACCTTCGCATCCCAGACGGCGCTGGCCAAGATCTCGCAGCAGCAGTCGGCGACGGTGCACTCCTCCGCCGTGACGACCCCTGGCGGAGACCTGCTCCAGGTCGGGACCGACATCGTCGCGCGCGACCAGCTGTTCCGTAAGGTGAACGGCGTGGCCGTGCTGGCGCCGTCGATCCTCACGGTCAACGGCACGGACTACTCCGCTGTCCTCGATTGAGCACGATCGAGCATCGCGGCGAGGAGGAGAGGAAGACGTGAGGGCAGTTCTCATAGGGGCGGGAGCGTATGCGAGCGTGCACGCCGAAGCGATCGAACGGGTGGAGGGGCTCGACCTCGGGGCGGTCGTCGACGCGGATCCGGCGCGCGCCGAACGAATGGCGGCCGGACTCGGCGTCGTGGCGTTCGATGACATCGATGCGGCCTGCGATGCGATCGAGCTGGATCTGGCGGTCGTCGTCGTGCCCACCGTCGCCCACGTTGATGTGGCGGTGCGGGCGCTGCGTCGCGGGCTCCACGTGCTCCTGGAGAAGCCGCTCGCCCGAACCGTAACCGAGTGTGCGGAGCTGCAGGCCGAGGCGGCGCATGGCAGCCTCATCGTGGATGTCGTCAGCCAGCGCCGCTTCCAGGCGAGCAACGAGCGGGTGAAGCAGGCGCTGGACGAGGGGCTTCTGGGAACGATCGGCACCGTGCACATGGACACGTCGGTGTGGCGGGAGCCCTCGTACTTCACCGACGCACCGTGGCGTGGAAGGGCCGCTGAAGGCGGAGGAAACCTCCTCAATCACGGATGGCACGCCCTCGACCTGCTGATCTGGTTCGGCGGCGCGATCGACTGCGCGCAGGGCTTCCGGCGGACCTCCCGCGTTCCCGGCGCCGACGTCGAGGAGAGCCTCGCCGCTGCGCTGCGATTCGAGAGCGGATGCCTCGGAGTGCTCGAAGCGAGTCTCGTCGCCAGGGGCGGCGGAAGGATGCAGCTCACGATCACGGGTGACCGCGGCACCGCCTGGGTCGACGACAGCTCCGCGCGGATCGTGCGCCTCGATGTCGGCGGCGAGCTCGTGGAGGAGACGTGGGTCTCGGCCAGCGCGGACGACGCGCTTGTCGCGCAGTACGGCGTACTCCTTGAGGCGATTCGCGACGGACGTCCGCTGCGGGTCGGCCTGCCCGAGGCCCTGCGCACCCTGCACGCGGCGGAGCTCATCCTCGGCACCGCGGTGGAGCACGCCGGTAGCGCGACGATCAGCGGGGCGTGAGCGGGGAGATCCGAGGCGGCGGCAGGGTGATCCCGCCGTACAGTTCGTCGGCGAATCGACCGAAGGCGTGAATGACGGCACCGTAGGCGGCAGCATCCGCGCCGAGCGCTGCGCTGACGATCGGGAGCTTGAACGACAGTCGCGTGTATCGGGCGATCGCATCCTCGAGTGGACCGAGGAAGGCCTCCTGGGCGAGCGACAACCCTCCGCCGATCACGACGATCGCGGGGTCGACGGCCATCGTGAGCAGGGCGATGCCGTGTCCGAGATCGTCGATGAAGTCGTCGAGCTCCCGGCGCGAGTCCTCATCGCCGGAGACTGCTCGCCGGATGACCTCCTCGCCGGAACCGGCCGTGCGCCAGACGAGCTCGCCTGTGGTGGGTTCGCTCTGCCGGATCGCGAGCCTGCCGATGTCTCCGGCCACGTGGTGCGCCCCGCGCCGGGTGCGGCCTCCCAGGATGAGGCCGGCGGCGATCCGGGTGCCGACCGAGACGTAGAGCACGTCCTCGACCAGCCGTGCGGCGCCGAGGTGGTGCTCGGCGAGTGCGGCGAGACGTACGCCGTTGTCGAGGGCGAGCGGGCAGCCGAAGGCGCGATGGAACTGTGCCCGCAGATCGATGCTCGCCCAGCCCGGAACGATGACCGACGTGACCACCCTGCCGTCCGCGTCGACGATGCCCGGGAGGGAGATGCCCGTCGCGCGGAGGGCGGGCGGCTGGTGTCCCTGATCCTCGAGTGTGGTCCGGATGAGCCCGATCACGGTATCGATCTGCTCCGCCCCGGAGGTTGCGGTGTCGAGACCGCCGAACGTGTGCTGCGATCGGACGGTACCCGAGAGGTCGGAGAGGAGCAGGCGGATGCTGTGCGTGCCGACATCCAATCCCGCAACGATCCCGCCCGCGGCGTTGAACTCGTAGGTCCGAGCCGGCCGCCCCGCGCCCCGAGGTGCGCTTACCGACGAGGACTCGTTGACCGTCGATGCGGCAATGAGTTGTGCGAGAGAGGTCTCCACGGAGGTTCGCGAGAGATCGAGAGCTCTGGCCAGGTCGGTCACGGTCGCCCCCCCGTAGTCGCGGAGATAGGCAGCGGTGCGGGTGGGCACGGAGTGACGATCGGAGCCGGTCATCAAGCCTCCCTGCGCGGCGAACTGTGGAAGTAAACGTAACACGATGGCCAAACCTAAGTGGTGCTCTCAGCAGCAAGAAAACATGGGGGAAATGATTACACGCGGCATATCTGGTCAATTATAAAACCCATATGTCATAATTGTCGACAGTAACCGCTCATAACAGCAAAGGAGCACGATGAGTCGCCATGCTAAGACGCCCGATGCAGGACTCGCCTCGGAGGAGGCGCTCGAAGCGTCGCTGACCGCGCCCAGTCCGGCTCTGATCGCCGACATGCGTTCCGGCAGCGGCAATCTCGTGATCCTGGGCGCGGGTGGCAAGATGGGGCCGACCCTCGCCATCCTGGCCCGACGCGCGCTCGATGTGGCCGGGCGGGAGGCCGATGTCGTGTATGCGGTCTCCCGTTTCGGGGACGAAGCGGTGCGGGCGAGACTGGTCGCCGCCCGAGTCGAAGTCGTGTCGTTCGACCTCGTCCAGGAAGACGACCTCGCTGCACTGCCCGACGCACCAAACGTCGTGTTCATGGTAGGGGCAAAGTTCGGCGCGGCGGACAACGCCTCTTGGGCGTGGGAGGTCAACGCGGCGTTGCCAGACCGGATCGCGCGCCGCTATCGAGGTTCGGCCATCAGTGTGCTCTCGACAGGGAATGTGTATCCCTTCGTCTCATCGATGAGCGGGGGAGCCGACGAGTCCGTCACTCCGTCGCCGATCGGCGAGTACGCGCAGTCCTGCCTCGGCCGCGAGCGCGTGTTCGAATTCGCCGCGCGCGAGCGAAGTACGCGAGTCGCGATCGTTCGTCTCAACTATGCCGTCGACCTCCGTTACGGCGTGCTTGCCGACATCGCACTGGCGGTGGAAGGTGGCACCGCTGTCTCCCTGGAGACGGCGAACGTCAACGTCGTTTGGCAGGGGTACGCGAATGAGGTCGTGCTCCGCAGCCTTGTGCACGCGAGCGCCGACGTCTTCACGGTCAACCTGACCGGGCCGGAGACCCTGAGCGTCGAGAAGCTCGCCCGCACGTTCGGCGCTCTGTTCGATCGCGACGTCGCGTTCTCGGGTGAAGCGCAGGACAGCGCTCTTCTGAGCGACTCCACGCGATGCATGGCACTGTTCGGCTATCCCCCGGTCTCTGCAGCTCAGATGGTGGACTGGCAAGCGCAGTGGGTGCGGAACGGTCTTCCCGTAATTGCTAAGCCGACGAAGTGGGCCGTCCGCGACGGGAAGTTCTGACGCGGTCGACCGCGGTCATGGCGTAAGCGCACACCACCCGCGCGACCGGATTGTCCGGCGGACCATCCATCGCGACGATCCGTCCCTCCGCTGCTCTCGCGCCGAACTCCCGACAAGTCACGTGAGACAAATCGTCCGACGAATCGGTTACGGTTCCCGCGGATTTCTGCGGGAACCGTGTCTCATTTCACGACAACTTTCGTGAGATCGGACAGGAGAGTCCTGTCCTGTCTCACCGGATCTGCAGAAATCTCATCTACCTGTAGATCGTCGCACCGGAGTTGTAGATTCTCAGCCGAGTTGTAGATCGGAGGGGGTGTCTTCCTCCTATGACTCACAGCATTGGTGACGAATTCAAATTTTCTATGTCTAGAATTTTGCCTTATGGAAGACCCCCCGAGTCATAGTCCCAAGCCTCTTGATGTTCCGGCCGCTCGTGCGTCCGCCACAGTCGGGAGGCGTCACACATGAACGAATGGATGATGCTCGGCATCGGCCTCGTTCTGACAGTCGGTACCGGGTTGTTCGTCGCGAGTGAGTTCGCGCTCGTCAACCTTGACCGAAACGATTTGGAAAACCGGCAAAGCCGCGGAGAGAAGCGACTCGGGCCAACAATCAAGGCCCTGAGGATCACTTCTACGCACCTCTCCAGTGCGCAGCTCGGAATCACCCTCACCACCCTGCTCACGGGATACACGTTCGAGCCGGCGGTGAGTTCTCTCCTTGAGGGCCCCCTGACCTCGGCGGGCCTCGCCCCAGGACTCGTGCCTGTCGTCGGCACGATCGTCGGTGTCGTGCTCGCCACGCTGTTCTCGATGATCATCGGCGAGCTGGTGCCGAAGAATTTCGCGCTCGCGCTGCCGCGGGCCACGGCGAAGGTCGTCATCCCGTTCCAGGCTGCGTTCACGATGGTCTTCAAGCCCGTGATTCTGTTGCTGAACAACACCGCGAACGCCATCATCCGGGCCATGGGCATCGAGCCGAAGGAGGAACTCTCCGGCGCGCGTAGCGCTGACGAGCTTTCGTACCTGATCCGGCACTCCGCTCTCTCCGGCTTGCTCGAAGCGGACGATGCGGTGTTGCTGCGTAGGACGCTCCGGTTCGCGGAGCACGACGCCTCCGACGTGATGACACCGCGCGTGCGCATGGTGAGCGTCGGCATCAACGACACTGCGGCGGCGATCGTTGCGCTCTCGCTTGCGACCGGATTCTCGAGGTTCCCGGTCATCGACGGGACGCCGGACAACGTCACGGGTTTCGTGCACGCCAAGCAGGCGTTCGCGGTTCCCATCCCGGAACAGTCATCCATCACCGCTCAGACACTGCAGACCGAGGCGCTCCGGGTGCCGGAGTCGATGGGCGCATCCGCATTGTTGGCGCTCCTGCGCGCCCAGCGGCACCAGGTTGCGGTTGTCGTGGATGAGCATGGTGGTACCGCAGGTGTCGTTACCCTCGAAGACCTCGTTGAGGAAATCGTGGGTGAGCTTGAGGACGAGCATGACCGACACCGCACCGGGTTCACCCGACGTGGTCGCTCGGTGACGTTCGATGCCTCGTGGCGGCCGGACGAGCTCCTCGATCGCTTGTTGATCGAGGTGCCGGAAGACGGCGACTACGACACGATCGGCGGCTTCATCACCGACACGCTGGAACGCCTGCCCGAACTCGGCGACGAGATCGCGATCGCGACGGGGACTCTTCGTGTCGAGCACATTGACGGCACGCGCATCGTGCGTGTGCGGTATCTCCCGAGCGATCCAGATGGGGATGCGAGCACGATGAGCAGCCACGACCGAACAGTCGAGAAGCTGAAGGAGGCGATGACTCATGAGTGAGTATCTGCCCGGAATCCTGTGGCTGATCGTCCTCCTGATCGGTAACGCCTTCTTCGTCGGCGCTGAGTTCGCGGTAATTTCCGCGAAGCGCTCGCAGATCGAGCCCCTCGCCGAACGCGGCAATCGCGCTGCGAAGACCACGCTGTGGGCGATGGAGCACGCGACGCTCATGCTGGCGACCAGCCAGCTGGGCATCACCGTATGTTCGCTGCTCATTCTGAACGTGTCGGAGCCCGCGATTCACCACCTGCTGGAGATTCCGCTGGGGCTGACAACGCTCACGCCAGAGGCGATCAGTGTGATTGCATTCGTGGTGGCGCTCATCCTGGTGACGTTCTTGCACGTCGTGTTCGGCGAGATGATCCCCAAGAACCTCGCGTTCTCGGTACCGGATCGCGCTGCGCTGCTGCTCGCACCACCACTTGTCGTCGTCTCGAAGATCTTCAATCCGGTGATCTGGAGCCTCAACGGCATCGCGAACGGCATCCTCCGCCTCTTCAAAGTCGAACCGAAGAACGAAGCGACGAGCACCTACACGCTCGATGAGGTGGCGGGCATCGTCGAGCAGTCGACCCGTGAGGGAACGCTGAGTGACGCGTCAGGCACTCTCGCCGGGGCGTTCGAGTTCACAGAGAAGCGCGTCTTCGACGTGGACGTGCCCATCGAGGACATGGTGCTACTGCCCGTAAACGCGCGGCCCGCAGACGTGCAGGACGCCGTCGCCACACACGGATTCTCGCGATACATCATTACGGACAAGATGGGCGACCCTTCGAGCTATATCCACATGAAGGACGTCATGGACCTCATGGAAGCGAAGGTCTTCATGGCGCCTATCCCGGAGAAGCGTCTCCGACGCCTCATCACAGTGTCTAGAGACGCAGAACTCGAGGACGCCATGACAGTCCTTCGCCAACGGGGAGCACATGTCGCCAAGACACTCGACGCGGAGGGCCAGGTCACCGGACTGCTCTTCCTCGAAGACGTCCTCGAGGTGCTCGTTGGCGAAGTGAACGCAGCCGCAGAAGCTGCCTGACCGACAGCAGCACCAGAATATGAAGGTCCCCGTCAGTAACGATGGGGACCTTCATTCGTTCATCCGTCCAGGCAGACCGCCGTCGGATAGCTGCCGTGGTTCAATCAACTCAACTGGTGCTGGGCGCTTTCCGCAACGCGAACGGCGTCGAACGTGAACTACCACTAGCGGCAGAACAGATCTCGTGCGATCGAACATCCGACTTGCATCTCAAGCCGCTTGAGGTCGCAGGGTAGGGTCATGAACATCTCAGAAGACACTCTCTATTCCATCGGCGAAGTCGCGCATCGCACCGGGCTCAGCGTCAGCGCCATCCGCTACTACGCAGATGAAGGGCTCGTGCACCCGACGGACACGACCGACGGTGGCCATCGCCTTTACGATTTGGATGCGATCGCCCGCCTGGAGTTCGTCCGCACGCTGCGCGACCTCGAGACCGGTTTGGATCAGGTGCGCGGCGTCCTCGGCGGCACGACCTCGTTGCGCGACGTCCTCGCCGAGCATCTCGATGTCATCGAAAAGCGGACGACGGATATTCAGGCCAAGCGAGCCGTGCTCCGCGCGCTCGTGCGGCAGGAGGGCACGGCGGAACGTGCGAACCTCCTGCGCAAGCTGGTGACGATGTCTGACGCTGAGCGTCAGCGACTGGTCGACGACTTCCTGGATGACGTCACCACTGGTCTTCCCGAGGAGGCGATCGAGCGGATCCGTGAAGTGCAGCCAGTGTTACCGCCTGACCCCGCCCCGGAGCAGCTCGATGCCTGGGTCACCTTGGCGGAGCTGCTGCGGGACGACCGATTCCGTGAGGCGACCTGTTCCTATCTGCACGAGACGTATGCGCAGTTCCCCGGCTCGGAGATCTCCACACCTCACGTGCAGGAGTTCATCAACTCGGCGGGCGCCGACCTGATGCCGAAACTGACGGCTGCTCACCAAGCAGGATTCGCCGCAGATGACGCCCAGGTGCGTGCCCTCGCCGCACAGATGGTCGAGAGTCTCGCCGAGGCCTTCGGAATCGAGGCTGACGACGACCTTCGGGGACGGCTCGCAGCCCGCTATCGCGATCTCGACAGCCTCACCCTCGAGGCTCTCCAGGACGCGGACTACAACGCGACCGAGGGACGCTACCTCGAACTGGTCTCGATCATCAATGATCAGCCTCACCCGGATGCGGCTCTCCTCGAGAGCGCTCGCCGAGAGCAGAGCGACGGTGACGGTCTCGGATTCCGAGACTTCGGCCAGTGGCTGGCCGCCGCAATTCTCGTCGCGCGTTGACCCCACGGCATCCGCGTACGATTCAAGGATGAGGGTCGCCCGCTTTCTCCTGACCCATGTCAAGTGGGACGTACTGTCCGCTGTCGTTCTCGTCGGCTTGTCTTTCGTTCCGGGGGTGGCGCAGCAGGGGCTCGAACTGGCCGCGTCGCCCCATCGGCCGCTCGATCTGCTCGGCGTATCGCTCATCGTGATCCAGGGTGGCGGCGTTGCGCTACTCGGCCGATGGCCCCGCTGGTCCTTGGCTTTGACCGGCTCGGCGTTCGCGGCATACCAACTGCTCGGGTTCCCCACGACGTTCGCTGCCCTCGGTCTGCTCGTTGCCCTGGTGGGCGCCGGTGCATTGGTCGAGCGGTACCGGATGCTGACTGCGCTGCTCGCCCTGGGCGGTTACGTTGCTCTCGTCGCGGCGCTGATCGCGCTCGACGCCGCACTCACCGTGCTCGACGCACTGGCCTTCGGGGCGCTTCTGGCAGCGCTGTGGATATTCGGTTCGTGGCTGCGATCGCAGTCCGCTTTGCGTCGCAGCCACACGGAGAGAGCGGAACGGGAGACGATCACAGCCGAACGGGCACGCATTGCACACGAGCTGCACGATGTGGTTACTCACCACGTGACGGCGATGGTCGTGCAGGCCGAAGCCGGACAGTTTCGTCAGAACGTCGATCAGGAGACGCTGGACCTGCTTGCGTCCATCGCTGACGGGGGCAGAACGACGCTCGTCGACCTCCGCAGTCTGCTCGGAGCTCTCGAGGGGGAAGCTGAGATCTCGCGAGCGCCCGCCGAGCAGAAGGTCGACGACATCATCGCGCGTGTCCGCGCGGCCGGTCAGCAAGTGGAGCTCGTGAAGCATGGCGAGCCACGACCGTTGATGGGAGCCGCAGGACTTGCGTTCGTTCGGGTCGTGCAGGAGGGCCTCACCAACGCGATGAAGCACGCGCGTGACGGGGCCGCGGCGGTGACAATCACATACGGTGAAGGTGAGATCCTGGTCGAGGTGGTCAGTTTCGGCCACAAGAGCGCGGGTTCGACATCGGGGGGTCGAGGGATCATCGGGATGCGTGAGCGGGTACAACTCGTGGGCGGCGACCTACAGGCCGAACCTGTCGACGATCGGTTCGTCGTGCGCGTTCGGATTCCCGGATGAGCGCGGACTCGCCCATCCGTGTCGTCGTATGCGATGACCAAGAGCTCGTGCGCACCGGATTCGTCACCATCATCGATGCTCAGCCCGATCTCGTGGTCGTCGGCGAGGCAGCAGACGGAGAAGAAGCCGTACGAGTCACCCGCCGCGAACACCCGGATGTCGTGGTGATGGACATCCGCATGCCCATCCTTGATGGAATCGAAGCGACGAGAAGAATCGCGGGACCGCAGGTCTCAGACGCGGCGCGCGTGCTCGTGGTCACAACGTTCTCGCTGGATTCGCTCGTATACGACGCCCTGCGCGCAGGCGCGAGCGGCTTCCTGCTGAAAGACGCCAGACCCTCCGAGCTGACGGCGGCCATCCGGACCGTTGCCGCGGGCGACTCGCTGATCGCGCCGGCAGTGACGCGATCGTTGATCGGACGCTACGGTGAGCGGCTGCGCCCCTCGGCGCAGGGCGGTGTGATCTTCGAAGCGCTCACTGCGCGAGAACGTGAAGTGCTGATCCTCATCGCCGAGGGGCTGTCGAATGCAGAGATCGCCGCCCAGCTCGTCATCAGCCACGAGACGGTGAAGACCTACGTGTCACGCATCCTGACAAAGCTCGACGTGCGTGATCGCGTGCAGGCGGTCGTACTCGCACACCGATCGGGACTCGCAGCCTGGGCCTGACTCTCCGCGCGGATCGCTGATTCCATGCCGTTGGGGTCCCCCGAGCGAGGGATCCCAACTGTCCACCCTCGTGGGATTCGCCGCGTTCGCGATCTCCGTAACGTCGTGCTCATACCCCGAAATCGAGTAGGGGATAAGGAGCAGGAATGACGAAGTCCACGCAGGATCTCCAGCCATCAGCTACGCGCGGGATCGAGAACCCCCGACCTCGATCCTGGATCAGAACGACCATTGTCGTCGTCGGCTTCGCCGTGGCGATGCTCCTCACGAACTCCATCGCCGCGGCGCTGCACAACCCCGTGGCTGCGCTCATCATCGGTCCCGTCCTGGCGATCGCGATGGCGTCCCTGTACATCTGGACAGGCCGTCGCGTCGAACGTCGTCACGTGACGGATCTCGCGCCGAAAGGCGCTACCAGTCACCTGCTGATCGGCGCGGGGGCAGGGTTGGCTCTGTCTGCAGCGACCGTCGGCATCCTCGCCCTTTTCGGTGCGTACACGATCACAGGCTGGGGGTCGATCGCTGGTGCACTGGCCGTCGCCGGAACGATGTGCGCGATCGCCGTCTCGGAAGAAGTGTTCTTCCGGGGCGTCGTGTTCCGCCTCATCCAAGGTCGATGGGGCGCATGGGTGGCGCTCGGCGCCTCGGCGATCATCTTCGGACTCGTGCATCTGCTCAATCCGGGCGCCTCGCTTTGGGGTGCTGTTGCGATCGTGATTGAGGCCGGACTCATGTTGGGCGCTGCGTACCTCGCCACTGGATCGCTGTGGCTGGCGATCGGCCTGCACTTCGGCTGGAACTTTGCGACGGTGGGCATCTTCGGCACCGTCACGTCCGGCGCTGAGGCGCGCGATTCACTTGTCACCGCGGTGACAAGTGGGCCGGAATGGCTCTCTGGGGGGAGCTTCGGACCGGAAGCCAGCGTCATCGCCGTCCTGGTGTGCTCGGTAGCGACAGTGCTGCTCCTGATCGTCGCGCACCGTCGGGGTCGACTTTCGCTTCGCCGCCGCTGATCGATGAGGCAGTTGCGCAACCTCCTTCGTTCACAATGCCGCTGCGCAGTGCCATTGGAGTGACCCTTACTGAGCGCCCCGCCCGCGAATCCCCGATCGGTGAGATGATTACATCGCAACGCTGGCCCAGCGTCTCCTCGCTGAGGGTGGGGCATTACACCTTCGCGATTGGAAAACACATGCGGATCACCAACAAGGCTCTCTCTGGATACGACTTCCTCGCGGAGATGACGGACGATGAGTACTTTCCGCAGCCGCTCGTGGAAAAGGGCAAGCTGATCTTGGTCCGGTTGTGCGAAACGATCGAGGCGGAGCATCCTGCTGATCTCGACGCGCTTTACGTCATTACGCACGCGACGACTGAAGAGTTCAACGCGCTGGCTGCGGAGTTTGCGGAACAGGGCAGTGAGCTCGAAACTGCCGCACGCGACACGATCGGATCAGACATCGCCCAGATCGCCGACGTGTACGGGTTCACGTCGGCCGATATGGAGAAGCTGATCGCTCCGCGCACCTGGTGACGAGCCCATCTCGAGCGGTCAGACGCCAATCGGGCGCGCGAACTCGGGAGGGGTGCCGATCTCGTCGATCGAGTGGCCGGTGCACGGACGGCGGGTGGCCGTTGCGCTCTGGATCCTGGTCAAGTCAAACCAACGGACGTCATCTCGCAATCTGCACCATCCAATAAGCAGCCACCGACCGCCGGTGAGGGCGAAGATCATCGGCTCCACTTCGCGCCGCGTGCGCCTGCCCTTCGCATCGAGGTAGACGATATTCACGGTGACCTGGTCGACTGTGGCCTGCTCGAGGGCGGACATCACTCGCCGGGGAGCGGCCGGTGCGACATCGACCCACACCCGGCTGGACAGTTCAGCGGCTCGACGGCGTGCTGCGGGATCCAACACGTCCAGCACCTTACGGATCGCGGCGCGCGCCGAACCAGAGAATGGCGCCTGAGCGGTCGCCGACACCGCCGCGGTGAGGGCGAGCGCCTGCGCAGCCGTGAGATTCACCGGCGGCAGCGAGGACATCTCCGTCAGGCCGTAGCCACCACCAGGACCGGTTCGTCCCCAGACAGGTAGGCCGCCGGCCCCGACCGCCGCGAGATCACGCTTGATCGTGCGGACGGTTACCTCAAACTCATCTGCAAGCTGCTGCGCAGTGCGTCCGCGAGTGCCGGCTCGACGCAGCGACTCGGTCAGCGAATGCAGACGCTCGGTTCGGTTCACTCTGTCACTATCTCAGAAATAGTGACTGGAATAGTGACATCCCATTGTCTTGTGGCAGGAGGAGCATGAAGACATGGAAACGCTCACGACCAACAAGAAAACATTCGTTCTCGTCCCCGGCTATTGGCTGGGCGGGTGGGCCTGGGATGCCGTCGCGGCTGACCTACGCGACCTGGGCCACCGCGTCATCGCCGTGACTCTGCCAGGCCTCGACCCTGACGACTCTGATCGGGTATCAAGGAGTCTTGCCGACCAGGTCGACCACTTACGCGCGGCGGTGAGCACCGCTGGTGGTGGAGGCTCGGAGGTCGTCCTCGTCGTTCACAGCGGTGCTGGAGCTCCCGCATCCGTTCTCTTGGATCAGAATCCCACCGCGGTCGCTCGAATCGTCTACGTCGACAGTGGACCGTCCGCCGACGGCTCTGCCAACGATGCGTCAGTGCCACCTGATCAACAAGAGGTCGCGCTTCCGCCGTTCGCCGAACTGGCCGCCAGCCTCGATGGGCTCAGCGAGGAAGACCTCGACCGGTTTCGTCAGCGTGCGGTTCCGCAGCCCGCAACCGTCGTGCGTGCAGCGGTTCATCTCGAGAACGACGCTCGACGAAATGTGCCGTCGACGATCATCGCCTGTTCCTTCCCGTCTGAAGCGCTGATGCAGATGGCTCGTGAAGGGCACCCGATGATGGCGGAAACTGCCACGCTCAGCGATCTCGAAATCGTCGATCTTCCGACCGGGCACTGGCCGATGTGGAGCCGGCCCGCAGACCTCGCCCTCACCATCGCCCGCGCAGCAGACCGCTGACGGTGATCCCGTGGGTGCTGCCCGATGAGCGGCAGCGCCCACGGGGGTTAACCCCCGTGGAGAATCGGATGCTGGCCTGCTGGTTGTTCGAAGAAGGTGAAGCGAGGGTGGATCTATGACCAATCTCTTGCTCAGCGCGCAACCTGGTGACGATTCTGGCACGCTGGGAGACGTGACTTCTTCGCCGCCCATCGAACGCCCGAGGCGCGGCTCCGGCTATGGCAAGCTGTGGCGGTCCCTTCCGCGTGAGCTGGGCTTCCTGTTACTTACGCTCCCCATCGTGACGGTGGGTTTCTCAATCGGGTGGGTGCTCTTCGCTGCCGGTCTCGGGACGCTGATTATCTGGATCGGCCTCTTCATCCTCGCGGCTGGCTTATTCGTCGCCCGCGCCTTCGGCACCTTAGAACTCACCCGGCTGAGTTGGGCCGGACTTCCGGCCATCGCCCGGCCTGGTTGGACGCCAGTCGTGCATCGGCCGGGACTCGTCGGCTGGTTCAAAGACCTATTCAGCAACGCTCACTATTGGCTCTATCTGCTGCACACGGTGCTGCTCGGATTCATCCTCGGGGTATTCACATGGGCCGTCAGCCTCGTGTGGGTGGCAGCCGGTCTCGGTGGCGTCAGCTACTGGTTCTGGGGTCGATTCCTTCCGCAGAGCGAGCAAGACGTCTGGCTGCACGACGTCGTACTCCGGTTCTTCTTCCCTGGTTTCCAGATGGCCGACAGCTACCTCGGGCGTTTCAATGGTGAGAGCGTGATGTACGCGGTGGCCGGCGTCGTCTTTCTTGTGACGCTGCCGTGGGTGGCCAGGGGCCTCATCCTGTTGCATCAGGGACTCGCGGTCGGGATGCTTGGCGCATTCCGCTCGGCAGCGCTCGAGCGAGAGGTCGCCGACCTCGGCGCGTCGCGCGGTGCGGCTGTCGCAGCCGAGGACCACTCGCTGCGCCGCCTTGAGCGCGACATTCACGACGGGCCCCAGCAGCGGCTCGTGCGGCTGCAGTTCGATCTGGCCAGCGCGGGGCGCAAACTTGAGAGCGATCCGGAAGCCGCCCGCACGCTCCTCGATGGCGCTATGCAGCAATCGCGCGACACCCTCGAAGAGTTGCGCGAGCTGTCCCGCGGATTCGCACCGCCGATTCTGCAGGACCGCGGCCTTGCCGCTGCGATCGATTCGCTTGCCGGGCGCAGCACAGTTCCCGTGGCCACAACGGTGACGCTCACCGGTCAGGTGCTGCCGCCCGAGGTCGAGCGCAGCGCATACTTCGTGGTGGCGGAACTTCTCACGAACGTGACGAAACATGCATCCGCTTCGCGGGTGGAGCTCACCGTCGACTCGACCAGGGCCATTGCCGGTGCGGGAAATCTGCTGTCGATCGTCGTCTCCGATGATGGTGTCGGAGGAGTGGAAATCGCGGATGGGCACGGGCTCGCCGGTCTCAGCGAAAGGATCCACGGACTCCGCGGCAGCCTCCACATCATGAGTCCGGCAGGCGGTCCGACAGTCATCTCGGCGAGCATCCCGTATCTGGTGACACCGGGCACGGTATCTTGATCGGATGGCAGGCAAGAGGGATGACGATCGCACGGTGATAAGAATTGTCTTGGCCGAAGATTCCCTCCTTCTGCGCGAAGGTCTCATCAGACTCTTCGACGAGGCGGGGTACGAGACCGTCGGCGCCTACGGTGATGCGGATGCCCTGCTCGCCGAGGTGGCGGAACTGCAGCCCGACCTCGCCGTGCTCGATGTCAGGATGCCACCGACCTTTCGCGATGAGGGGGTGCGTGCGGCCCTCGAGCTGCGTCAACGGCATCCGAATGTGGGCATCCTGCTGCTCAGTCAGTACGTCGAGGAGACCTATGCGGTGGAACTGCTCGCGGCCGGGGACACCGGTCTTGGCTATCTGCTGAAAGACCGACTCGCGTCAATCGAAGAGCTAAAGGATGCTGTCGCGCGTATTGCCGACGGCGGGACCGTGCTCGACCCGCAGGTCGTGCGCCAGCTACTCGGACGGCGCCGCGATCCGCTCGCAGCCCTCACCCCGCGGGAACGCGAAGTCATCGCGCTGATGGCGGAAGGTCGCACCAACGCCGGTATTGCCGAAAGTCTCGTCATCGGCGTGGGGGCGGTCGAGAAACACGCCACATCAATCTTCAGCAAGCTGGGCCTCGACGGCTCTGGCTCGGCGCACCGCCGGGTGCTGGCGGTACTCGCCTGGCTGCAGCGCTAGGTCCGCTTTTCGGGAGAAGGTCTCCTCGTTCGGTGAGGTGGGCAGTCAGCAATATTGAGCGAAAGTTGCCTGCATCCCTTCCTGGGATAGCGTGGCCGGGTGTCGATCGATCGAAGCTACATCCGGGTCAAAGCGATGCTTGTCGCGCCAAACACCGAGGGAACCGCGCATGCAGTCAGCCTCAACGCCCCGACCTCGGAGAACCCGAGCGGATATCACCGGCTGATCGGTGGCAGCGTTGAGCTCGGCGAGACGCACAGCGCCGCGGTCCAACGTGAGGTGAGCGAAGAGCTATCGGCGGCGATCCGCGATCTACGTTACCTCGGCGTGGTGGAGAATATCTTTCAGATAGACGGTGAAGCTGGCCACGAGATCGTCTTCGTGTACACCGGGCGCCTGGATCCCGAGCCGGCGTCCAGGGGAGCGACGCTCACTGAGAGTGACGGGGCTGTCGTTCCCGTCGTCTGGCGACCTTTCGATGACGGCGCCGAGCAGTTGCCTATCTATCCAGCCGCGGTCATGCGGCTACTAGAAACCGCCTGACCTCCTCGCGAACGCCCCTACCATCCGATATCGCGAGAGAATTGATTCGTGACTGCGATCATCCTTAGTGACCTCAAACGGCGACTCTTCACCGAAGGGCTCCTCGACGAGCCGACCATCGACGATGGATTCGTGTCCGGACGGGCACGCTTCGAGGCGGCAGGCAACGACGTGACAGTACACGTCGACCCGGATTTCGACGATGCGGACGATGACGACTTCGACGTCAGTGGGCTCTTGGAGATGGTGTCGCGGGTGCTCGCGTTTCCCGAGGCGCGTTGGCGGACAGTGCTCGATCGCATCGCGGAAGAGATCGAGGATGCCGCCGGTGACCCTGACGCGATCGCGGAGAAGACCGACCTGCGTCTGGACCTCGAGGTGCATTCGATAACCGTGTTGCCCGACGCTGCACTGCTGTCGTTCGTGGCCCCGCGCCAGTTCCCCGAATCGTGGATTCGTGCACAGCTGGACGACGAACTCGAAATCGAGGACGTCTTTGTCGACGAGAAGCTCGAGGGCACGCCTAGCTAGCGCGGAGTGTCGCTTTCCTTCGTGGATGGATTCGTGCCGACGGCGAGCACCCGTTCGGCCGCTCGCACCATTGCGATGTCTATGAAGGTCCCGTCTTCGAGCGCGAAGGCCCCGGTGCCGTCCGCAGCGGCGGTGCGCACGCGGTCAACGATGCTCTGCGCTCGCGCGATCTCCGTCGCATCCGGCGTGAAGACACGGCGAATCACCTCGAGCTGGCGTGGATGCACAGCGGTGCGACCAGCGAAACCGAGAGCGCGACCGGCGCGGCAGCTCGCCTCCAGGCCGGCGAGATCGGACACATCGGCGTATACGGCCATCAAGGGAGCCGGCAGACCGGCAGCGGCTGCGGCGTTGACGATGCGGCTGCGCGACCAGGCCAGCCCCGCTTCGCCCGCCGGTCCGGCGGGAACACCGAGCTCCGCGCGCAGGTCGGCCTCGCCGGTCGCGATCGAGGACACACCCGAGCACGCGATCTCGAACGCGCGCTCGATCGCGAGTGCCGACTCGAGAAGGGCGTGCACCTGACGCCCGGGTGCAGCGGCGCGGACGGCGGCCACGTCCTCCGCCGACTGAGTCTTCGGCAAGCGCACGCCAAACGTAGGCGGTAGCTCGGCGACGGCTGTGAGATCGGCGTCGTGCGCGGGCGACCCGATGCCGTTGATCCGTACCTGCACCGCGGGTGCGCATGCGCCGAGAACTTCCCACGCCGCAGCGAAGTCGATGAGGGTCGCGCGCGCATCGCTCTTGCGGGATGCCGCGACGGCGTCCTCAAGGTCGATGACGACGGCATCCGCACCCGAGGTCAGCGCTTTCTCAAATCGCTCCGGCCGATCGGCCGGAGCGTAGAGCGCGACGATGATGGAGCGCGTCATCCGATACTTCCTTCCTCGCGCAGCGCGGCGAGTTCGTCGTCCGAGTATCCCAGCTCGGTCAGTACTGCATCAGTATCGGCGCCGTGAGCCCGACCGGTGAATGCGATCGTCGCCTCATCGCGTGACATCCGAAACAGAGGACCTTGCATGGCGATCTCGCCGAGATCGGCATCGTGGATGCGGTGGATGGTGCCGAGCGCATTGAACTGCGGATCGGCGACGATGTCTGACGGATCGTAGATCGGCGCCACTGCAGCATCCGCGGCCTCGAACGCGGTGATGACTTCGTCGCGGGAGCGCTGGGCGATCCAGGAGCCGACAGCGTCATCGAGTAGATCGGCGTGCTCGGCGCGGGTGGCTCCGTCGGCGAACCACGGTTCTTCCACAAGCTCGGGCCGGCCGACAAGCGCGACGACGCGTTCGGCGATCGACTGCGCGCTCGTCGACACCGCGACCCAGGAGCCGTCAGCGGTGCGGTACGCATTGCGGGGTGCGTTATTGACGGAGCGATTGCCGGTTCGCGGCTGCACGGTGCCCAGCTGGTCCCATCTGGTGATCTGAGGGCCGAGCATCGCGAGGATCGGCTCGATGATGGCGACATCGACTTCCTGGCCTTTGCCGTCCCGGTCGCGAGCGTGCAGAGCAACCATGATCGCGTAGGCCGTCGCGAGCGATGCGACGCCGTCCGCGAGCCCGAACGGAGGCAGCGTCGGCGGACCATCCGGCTCACCTGTCGACGATGCGAACCCACTCATCGCCTCCGCAAGAGTGCCGAAACCTGGCCGGCGCCGATACGGCCCGATCTGCCCGAAACCGGTCACGCGCGCGAGCACCAACCCAGGGTTCTCCGCGGAGAGCGCGGCGTAGTCGAGCCCCCAGCGCTCGAGCGTGCCGGGGCGGAAGTTCTCGATCACGACGTCGGCGGTACGAGCGAGGCGAAGGAACGCATCGCGGCCGCCGTCGGTGTGCAGATCGATCGCCACGGTGCGCTTGTTACGACCGAGCGTCTTCCACCAGAGGTTCTGCCCGTCCTTACTCGGCCCGTGGCCGCGCGCGGGATCGGGCCGATTCGGATGCTCGACCTTGATGACGTCGGCGCCCATGTCGCCCAGGTGCATCGCAGCCATCGGGCCAGCGAACAGCGTCGAGGCGTCCACGACTCGCAGCCCGTCGAGCGCACTCACGGTGTGTTCTCCCGGCAGATGCGGAAGCCGATCGACGGCGACGCATCTTGCCCGAGGCCGGGCAACAGCAGTTTGGCGCTGAAGTCCGCGGGCTTCACACCACCGTCGAAGTACCAGTCCGAGCCTTCGCTACGATGCGCGCTGCCGCCCTTGAGTATGACGAAGCGCGTGCGGCCGTCCGAATGCTCCGATTCGGTCCAGTTCCAGACCTCGGGGGTGCGACGGGTAAAGCCGGGCTGGACTGCGGCGAGCTGCCACTCGTCCTCGGTGGGAAGCCGACCGCCAGCCCAGGCTGCGTACTCGCGGGCACGGGTGAACGTCACATTCGCTGCGGGACGGTCGGGGTTACGGGCATCCGTGACTTCGCCGATCGCGTCGAGGAACCGGGCGTACTCGGCTTCGCTCACCTCAGCGGCAGCGATCTGCACCGGCTGCGCGACGACGACCGAACGGTCGAGGGTGCGCTGATCGTGCAGACGAGGAGGGAGCGGCTTCCACTCGTCGACGTAGGGTGCACCGTCGTACATCCCGGTCTCTCGCATCCGGAACCGTACGGTGAGCGTGTACTCGCCCGTGGGCACCGTGACGGGAGCGGTGGTGGTGGAGCTAACCGGGGCCGATTCGATCAGAGCAACCGGACCGTCCCACCGGGGTGGGGCCAGCCGTCGTGAGGTGCGGTGTGGGAAGGAGGCGTCGTTCTCAGCGGTCTCGTTGGCGAGTGCGGCCTGCGCAGCGCCGAGCGCGTCCGGGACGGTGACTCCGTCAGCCACCTGCACGGCAGCGGCGATCCCGCCAGCGGGGACCGTGACCGCGTCGGCGGTGTCACCCGCGTGCAGCGCCGACCACCCGGTGCCGACAGGGCGGTACACCGCGTCGACGTTCGACGTGTTGGCGAGGAGCAGCAGTGTCACGCCGTCGCGCTCGAACGTGGATCCGGCGACCGCGCCGTCGAGAACGTTCAGCGGGGTCCACTCTCCCTCGACGAGCCAGCGGTGGAACCCGCGCTGGACGGGGAGCATGCGACGCAGCGTTGCGGCATCCCGGCTGTTCCAACCGACCCACGCACCGAAGACGACTTCCCAGACCATGATGCCAACACCGTTGAGCCAGGCGGAGCGAAGCTCTGCCGCGTGATCGCGATGCCAGCGACGGATGTGGTGCTGCATGTGGCGGCGTTCGAACCACCGGGCGCGGAGGACACCCGGCACCTCGGAATCGGCGAACCACTGCGCCCAGGAGAGCGTGTGGTCGGCGATCCGCTCGGTTGCGAGTTTCGACTCGCCTTCGAGACCGATGCCGGGGCGCGCCTGATCGAGGGCGGCGACGAGCTCGGGATCGGCCTTCTTGAGAGTGTCGAGGAACACGCCGTCCGCGCTGAGGCGACGCACAGTGGAGGCGAGCTCATCGGCGTCACCGCCCGCGCGACGCGTCCCGGTGTCCCAGGGGTTGTAGTCGAGGAATACGGCGACGCCCGCGGCGCGCAGTTCTGCGGCGACGTCGGCAAGCCCCGGCACGTCGTAGAAGTCCCACTGATTGCGCTCGTCGATGCCGATCACCGGATATGCGTGCCACAGCACAACACCGTCGAGACCGCCGAAGCGCTCCCGGGCATCGGCCAGAAAACGCTCGGGGGTGAAGCGCTGCGCCTCGAAGTCGAAGAACAGCTCGTCCCACAACCAGAGCTGCGCCACGGTGAAGCAACGGCTGGCCCATGCCGATGCCGGATCGTCGTATCGTGCCGGCTCGCCGTGGCGACGTCGTGCACCGTTACGCCATGCGGTGAGCTGCGTCCGCCACCGATCGATGTCGGCGACGTCAGCCGGTGCCGCGAAGATCTTCGCGTCATCCAGCGCGATCGCTGCATCGCCCGTGGCGAGATCGACATCGAGTGGAACCCGAGTGGGTAGATCCAGTTCGCGGGGGTGCAGGGGATCAAAGCCGCCGCTCATGCGTGCGTCCTTTCCAATAGTTCGGCGACCTCGGTCGCAGACGGGACCGCATCCTGGGCGCCGGCGCGGGTGACCGCGATCGCGGCCGCTGCTGCCCCCGCGCGAGCGGCGTCTGCGAGCAACGCCGCATCAACGCTTTCGGGCGCACGGCCGGATGCCGAGAGTGTGGCGGCGAACATTCCGCAGAACGTATCGCCGGCACCGGTCGTGTCGACCGCTTCTGCAGCGAACGCGGGAATGTCTACCCGTTCGTCACCGCACACGATGAGCGAGCCGCGCCGACCGAGGGTCACGACGAGTGCGCGCACGCGAGGCGCGAGTGCCACGACGGCCGCTTCGAGATTATCGACGCCGGCGACGTCCAGAGCCTCATGCTCGTTCACGATGAGCACATCGACTGAGGGGAGCAGTGCGGCTCCGGCCGTCACGAACGGCGCCGACGGCGCGGCGTTGAGCAGATGCCATGCCTGCGCACCGCGGCTGGCTGCGGCATCCTGTACCAGCGAGATCGGATTCTCCAGCTGGGTGAGAACGACCTGCGCCGACGCCACGACCGCACGCTGTGCCGGTGTCAGGGCGGTCGCGACCGCGTTGGCGCCGGGCACGACGACGATGGTGTTCTCGGCGGCGTCATCGACGGAGATGAGTGCGATGCCGCTCGGCCCATCGACCTGCGAGACTCCCGAGACGTCGATGCCGTCGGCGACGAGCGCGCCACGGAGGCTCTCGCCATCCGAGTCTGTGCCGACCGCGCCGACGAATGCGACGGATACGCCGCCAGCTCGGCGTGCGGCGACAGCCTGATTGGCGCCCTTGCCTCCGCCGGTGCGCACCATCGAGGACGCGAGCACTGTCTCGCCGGGGGCGGGAATCCGGCTGACGCGCGCGACGATGTCCTGGTTGATGCTGCCGACGATGACAACACTCATGACGTTCCCTCCGACAGGCGAAGCGTACGCTCGGCGAGTTCGCGGATGGATCTCTCGGCGCCACCAGGCATCGAGGTCGCGATGCGGTCCTTCAACGGCGTGGTCCATGCCTCGCCGATTCCGTCAGCGCCCACGAGTCCGCCGACAACGGACCCGACGGTCGCCCCGACCGAGTCGGTGTCCCAGCCGCCCGCCACCGCCAACGCGATCGCTGCGCCGAAGTCGTCGCCGTATGCCTGAAGAGCACACGCAGCGAGCGCCGCATTGTTGAGGGTGTGTACCCAGTGCATCCCTTCGAAAGCCGCGTGTAGAACGTCGAGCGCCGAGTCCGCGGTCAGCAAACCTGCGGCCAGCGAGCGGCCGGTCTTGCGGCCGAGACGCACGGCGTCAGCGAGGCGTGAGGCCGGCGGCACGACCGTGTCGGCAGCATCCAATGCCTCGTCTGCGGAACCGGCGACCAGCGACGCCGAGCAGAGAGCCGCGGCCCACATCTCACCGTATATGCCGTTGCGGGCATGGCTCAGCCGCGCATCGGTCCATGCCGATGCGGCAGCGGCACGCACGTCACCGGGATGCGCCCAGCCATGCACATCGGCGCGAATGAGGGCGCCGATCCATTCGCGGAACGGATTGTGATGGGTGGCAGTCTCGGGCACGGGCCTGGCATCGAGGATGTTCCGATACGCCGCGCGCTCGGCGGTGAAGACGCGGCCTGCGGGCAAAGCAGCCAGCCACGCCTGGGCGACATCCTCGGTCGTCAGATTCTCACCGTGCGTCTCGAGCAGATCGAGCGCGAGGATTGGGAAGTTGAGGTCGTCGTCCTCTGGCATCCCATCGATGTTCTCCACGAGCGAGGTGGGCGCCGAGCGGCGGTTCCACGGCCAACGCTGTGCGACCTCTGTGGGGAGTCCGACAGCCGTGAAGTACGTCTGGATCGGCCAGTTCCCGGTGGCACGCGCGATCTCTTCGATGCCGTCGCGGGGAATCTTCTCCACGGGCTTTCCGAGCAGGCAACCGGCAGACCGGCCGAGCCATGCCCCATGCACGCGGTCGAACGCCACCGAATCTGCAGAAGCGGGCGCAGCAGCGGGAAGCAGCGCGACGATATCGGACCACTCGTCCGGCTCGTCGGCGCTCGGCGTCTGCAGGCGCTGCAACTCATCGAGAACAGTGCGCGCCAGGGCGCGCAGCTCCGGGGGAGCAGGCGTAGCGCTTGCCCCCGAGGGCGCGAGCTGGATCGATCCGCCCGCGTCCGCCCATTGCTGCTCGATGGCAGCGACGTCGCTCTCCGCGACGCCCTGCTCGCGGAGCGCGGCGAGTTCTGCGGGGACCAGGTCTTCCGGCTGCGCCCAGGTCAATCTCACGCCGCGCCCTCCTGATTTTGTGACGCGCCGAGCACCGTTGCCAGTGCTGCCACCCGCTGTGTCGCACGGTCGGCGTCTGCGCGTGCGACGTCGCGGACGACCTCTGTCATCGAGGTCACGACGCCGTCGAGATCGAGTCGACTGGCCGTCGTGACGCCCGAGACCCATTCGCTCGGCACCGCATCCTGGCCATGGAGGCCACCGCAGATGGCACCGGCCATCGTCGCGATCGAATCGGAGTCACGGCCGTAGTTGACGGCGTCGAGCACCGCGGCGCGCAAGTCGCCATCGCGAGCGACGACGAAGCCGAGGGCGACGGGAAGCTCCTCAATCGACTTGGTGCGAGAGGGCAATCGGGCATCCATCGCCGGCGCGCGGTACTGCTCGCCCACGGTGTCAAACGGTGCGACTGCTGCGCGTACGACGCGAGCGAGGTCTCGTGGATCATCCGATCCACCGGCAACCATGAAGGCATCGACAGCGTCGAACACAGCACGAATCGCCGCGGCGGTGCCGTCGTGAGCGACATCGAGCACTGCCGCGCGCACGTCGGCGATCGTCGCCCCGGATGCGGCGGATGCCGCCACAGCCGCGGCGAACACGCCAGCGGCTTCGCGTCCGTAGGACGACTGGTGCGCTCCGGCGATGTCGATGGCCTCGGCATATGCACCGCGCGGGTCACCGATGTGCACGAGCCCGACGGGGGCCATATACATCGTGGCACCGCAGTTGACGATGTTGCCGACGCCTGCCTCACGGGGGTCAGCGTGACCGTAGTGCAGCTTCGCGACAATCCACTTCTCGGCGAGGAAGACACGCTGCAGGATGAGTGCGTCGTCCTCGAGCTCGGGGACCCAGCGGCGCTCACCGATCATGAGCGGGACGAGATCCCCGGCGACGTCGTACGCATCGAGGTGGCGACGCCGCTTGGCGTACACCTCCACGAGCGCGTGCGTCATGAGAGTGTCATCCGTGACGTGTCCGTCGCCCTTGTGGTACGGAGCGATCGGTCGCGCCGTCCTCCAATCGGCGAGGAATGGGCCGACGATTCCCTCGACCCGACCGCCGTGACGTTCTTCGATCTGCTCGGGGGTCCAGCCCTCGGTGGCACCTCCCAGTGCGTCTCCCACTGCGGCGCCGGCGAGCACTCCGGCCACTCGGTCCTGCAACACGAACATTTCCACTCCTTGTTTACCTCTGATGTCGATGACGGGCGGGGGCGAACCGGTGGCTCGCCCCCGCAGATGTCATCAGCCGGCGATGTCGGCCCAGCCGTCGGACAGCTGGGCGGCCAGCTGCTCACTGGTGATCTGGTCGGCCAGGTACTGCTGGAAGGCCGGCGTCGCGATGGTGTCTTTCCACTCGGTGTACTTCTCCACCTTGAGGAACGGCGGACCAACGAGTCCCTCACCGGATGCCAGCACCTGGGTCCAGGCCGGGTTATCGGCGGCCAGCTTCTCCACCGCGGCGCGTGCCGAGTCGGACGACGGGATGAGCGCATCGGCGTAGGCGATCTCGGCGAGGTTGTCGCTGCTCATGAAGAAGTTGAGGAAGTCGGCAGACTCCTCCACGTGCTCGGAATCGATGTTCACCGAGTACGTCTGCGGGTTCGCTGCCTGGATGGCACCGGCCGAGCCTTCGAGCGGCGGCAGCGCGACCCAGTTGAACCCATCGGGCGCGTCGTTCGCGATGTTCGTCGCCTGGAACGAACCCTGCACGGTCATCGCGATCGTGCCGCCGTAGAACGATGCGAGCACGTCCGATCCTGACTGGGTCAGGGAGACGGGTTGGATCGACTTGTCGGTGTACGCCATCTCGTGGATGAGCTCCGGCACGGCGAGTTCGGCATCGCCGACCTCGATCGAGGCATCCGCGCCTTCACCGGAGAAGAAACCGCCATCGAAACCGAGCGAAAGGCTCATGATTGTCGAGGTAGGCGACGCGAGGCCCCAGCCGAGTCCGTGAACGTCGGCAGTGGTCGTTGCTTTCGCAATCTCCTGCAGCTCTTCCCATGTCATCGTGTCGCCGCTGGGAATCTCGACGCCGCTGGCCTCAAGGAGGTCGGCGTTGGCGAACACCATGTACGACTGCAATGTCGATGGGTAAGCGATGATCTCGCCGTCCTGAGTGACGGACTCCCAGATGCCCTCGGAGATATCGGACTTCAGGTCCGGATCGATGTAGTCAGTGAGATCGGCAAGGTAACCATCAACGGCGAAGGAAACGATAGAGCTCGCCTCATAGTGGATGATGTCCGGTGCCGTTCCGCCCGTGAACTGGGTGATGAGTTTGTCAAACGTGCCATCCCACCCGGCCTGGATGATCTCGACCTGAACGTCGGAGTTGTCCGCGTTCCATTCGTCGACGATCGCCTTCACTGCGGCCTGCGTCGCCGGTTGGTCAGACAACGACTGGAACTCGAGGGTGACAGCATCGCCCTCACCCTCGTCGCCTCCGCCGGTCGCGCTGCCCTGCTGGCATCCGCTCAGGGCGAAGACCGCCACGCCCACGAACGCGATGGCGCCAATGCCTCGGATTCTCTTCATGATGCTCGCCTTTCTTCTGTGATCTTTTCTTGGTGAAACGAATCAGCCCTTGACTGCACCGGCGAGCATTCCGCCGGTGAGTTTCTTCTGCAGGATGCTGAAGATGATGAGCGACGGGATTGTCGCGAGGATCGCGCCTGCGGCCAGCGGGCCCAGCTGTGTCTGCCCTTCGGCTCCCAGGAAGGAGCGCAGAGCGATCGGAAGCGTGTAGAGCTCGGGGCTCTGCAACAACACGAGGGCGAGGAAGAATTCGTTCCAGGCCGAGACGAAGGTGAACATCGCGGTTGCGACGAGTCCCGGTGCGAGCAGTGGAAGGACGATCGTGCGGAGGATCGTCACTCGTGATGCCCCGTCCATCTCGCCGGCTTCCTCGAGTTCCGTCGGAATCGCCGCGACATAGCCCTGCAGCATCCAGAGCGTGAACGGCAATGTGAAGGTGACGTAGACGAGGATCAATCCGAACAGCGTGTCGTTCAGGTGGATCGTGCGGAGCACCAGGAACAGCGGGATGATGATCAGGATCGACGGGAAGACCTGGCTGGTGAGGATCCAGACCGTTCCGGCCGCACGAAGCTTGCCCTTGAGCCGCGCGAGCGCATAGGCCATTGGCATGGACAGCACTACCGTGATCACCATCGTCGCGAGCGAGACCATGAGCGAGTTGCCCGCAGCGAGCAGGAGATTCTGTCTCTCGAGTGCATTGCCGTAGTTGCTGAAGTCCCAGGTGGCCGGCAGCAGGTTGACGGCGAGAGAGTTCAGCTCTCCCGACGACTTGAACGACGCTGACAGCAACCAGAGCAGAGGGAATCCGAGGAAGAACAGGAATGCCGCGAGTGCCGTATACATCAGCACCGTCGCGTACCAGGGGCGCTTCGTGGTCATGAGCGCGCTCCCTTCGTCTGACGGAACTGGTTGATGAGATAGAGCGACAGGATCAACATGATCGCGATGACGAGCACGTCGCCCATCGCGGATGCATATCCGATCTCACGGTTGCGGAAGGCCTCCAGATAGGTGAACAGCGGAGGGATCATCGTGCGCCCGCCCGGCCCACCCTCGGTGAGCACATAGATGAGCCCGAATGAGTTGAACTGCCAGATGAAGTCGAGGGCCGTCACCGCGAAGATGATGGGGCGAAGCGCGGGAAGCGTGATGTGCCAGAACCGGCGGAAGGCGCCGGCGCCGTCGACGGCGGCAGCCTCGTGCTGCTCCGCCGAGATCGACTGCATTCCGGCCAGCAGCAGCACCGTCGTCTGAGGGATGCCTGCCCAGACTCCCACCACGATGACTGCAGGCAAGGCGGTGGAGAAGTCGCCGAGCCAGTTGACTCCGGGGATCCCGACCGCTTCGAGGGCTCCGTTGAGGGGGCCAGAGTTGGGGTTGTAGATCATTCGCCACACGATCGCGATGACCACCGGCGGCATTGCCCAGGGGATCAGTGCCAGAACCCGGGTGAGTCCTTTCAGGCGCAGGTCACTGTTGAGCAGGAGTGCGAGCCCCATGGCACAGACGAGGGTCAGAAGCGCAACGGAGCCTGCCCAGACGATGCCGATGCCGAACGATCCCCAGAAGCGGTGATCTCCGAGCAGCTCGATGAAGTTCCCGAAGCCGATGAAGTTGACCTCGGCGTTCCGCTTGAGCGTGGCATCCGTGAAGCCGAGTGCCACACCGCTGACGAGCGGGATGACGGAAAAGATGATGATCGGCAGGAGTGCCGGGATCACGAGGGCGACGGCCTCACGGCGCTGCGCGCGGGCGCGATGACCGATCCGCTTCGTCTGCCGCGGGGGTTTCGTGGCGGTGATGCTCATCCGGCTGTCCTCTCTTCATCGAGTTCGGTGGGTTCGGTGGGTTCGGTGCTCAGGTTGAGTGCGGATGCGGCGCCACCCCGTGCATGAGCGCGGGAGAGGGATGATCCGCGCACGACCAGTGACGGTGCGACGGTGACCGTGTGCGCGGCGCGCGATGGCTCGGCAATGCGCGCGAGCAGGAGCTCTGCGGCGACACGACCGCGCTCCTCGGCGCCGAGGTCGACGCTGGTCAGGCCGGGGCGGATGACTCCCGCGAGTTCCGTGTTGTCGATGCCGGTCACAGCGATGTCGTGTGGAACGGTCAACCCGAGGTCTTCGGCGGCACGAATCGCGCCAATGCCGATCAGATCGTTGGCCGCGACGATGGCGTCGGGGCGATGGTCGCCTTCGAGTACTTGGCGTGCCGCGGCGTACCCGGCAGCGATTGTGAAGTCTTCGGCGTCGAAACTGCGGGTCGAAACGAGTGGGTGCGCGGTGACGGCTGCGGCGAAGCCATCGCGACGGAAAGTTCCAGGAGTCGTATCGCTGGGGCCGTTCACGAAGGCGATGTCACGTCGTCCCTCAGCGACGAGGTGATCCACCACAAGGCGCATCGCGGTGAGCGAGTCGGCCCGCACAGTGTCGAGGCTCGAGCCGTCGGGCAGGCGCCCGAGAACGACGATCGGCGTGGGCGTCTTCGCGAGAGCAGCGAGAAGTTCGTCGGTGACGCGCAGAGGCGAGAGGATCATGCCGTCGACGTAGCCTCGCCCGAGGTCACGCACGACGTCGACCGACGACGATGACGTTCCCGTCGACGAGAGGACCAAGCGATACCCCGACGCAGACACCACCCGCTCAACCGCGGTCATCATCTCGACGTAGACGGGGTTACCGATATCGGCGACGGCATAGGCGAGTTGGTGAGTGCGGCCGAGTTTGAGCGACCGCGCGGTCGCATCGGCGACGTACCCGAGTGTTTCGGCCGCGTGCTGCACTTTCGCGATCGTCTCAGCGCTCGCGATCTGACCGTTCAGAGCCCGTGAGGCGGACGCGATCGATACGCCAGCGTGCGCAGCGACCTGAGTAATGGTTACACGAACCACGCGCTCTCCTTCGAGTACTGTAAACGTTTCCAACGGTGACAAAACTATGCCACCGGAGGGTGTTCGATGTCAAGGTGGCGGGGTGACGACCTCGTAAAGTCAGCGCTGAGACAGTCGTGGACGTACCCGTTCGCGATGTCGCGGGGGAAAAGGAGTCAGCAACACTGACGGGTATAACTTGTTATACTTCAATTATGAAAACGGCGATCTCACTCCCGGACGGAGACTTCGAACGCTTCGAGCGTGTGGCGGCACGGCATGGTATGAATCGATCGGAGTTCTATCGCCGCGCCGGAAATCGCCTCGTCGAAGAGTTGGAAGGCGAAGCCGAACTGACAGCACTGGCCAACTCCGTAATAGCGCGCATTGGGCAGCCTTCTGCGGGTAGTCCGTTCCTTCAGGAGTCGGAGCGCATCGTGCGTGAGGGCACCGAGTGGTGATCGCGCACGGCGACGTTGTCTGGGTCGACTTCGGGTCGCCGCGTGGTTCTGAGCCTGCAAAACGTCGACCTGCCGTCGTCATGCAGGAGGACTGGCTCCTCGCCACCGAACTCGCCACGGTGCTCGTGGTGCCGCTGACCTCGAATGCTGCGCTTGAGGCGTTTCCAGGCAATGTGCTTGTGCCGATCGATGCGTCTGGACTGGGGCAGGACTCCGTAGCAGTCGTGTCGCAGGTCGGTCCGGTCGGTCGTGAGTTTATTGAGCCGTATCCGGTCGGACATGTCCCGACGTATATCCTTTCAAAAATTGCCGATGGTATTCGACTGGTATTGGGCATCTGACGAGCGACAACAGATCAGCGGCGCGTGCCGACGTGAGGCTTCCTTCCCAAGATGTGGAGTAGGTGGTTCGATCGTTGGATGTCTACGAGAAGGCCACAAGCGCTGTATGTCTGGGCGCATGCGTACGCGGCGGGGCAGCTCCCAGAGGACGTCCGCATCGAACAGCAGAAGCTGCGGGATGCTGAACTTGTCATCTTCCAGTTCCCGCTCTGGTGGTACTCGGTGCCTGCGACGCTCAAGGGCTGGTTCGGCGGGTGTTCGCGTCTGGATTCGGATTCGATGTGCTTGATCCTGCGACCGGCATCCCGCGGAAGTACGGTGACGGCGTGCTTGTCGGGAAGCGTGCTCTGATCTCCATATCGCTCGGAGAGGGCCTCCGCTCGGTCGCGCCGCGCGGGATCGCGGGTGATCTCGGTTCTCTTCTCTTTCCCCGACGCACGACACGCTGTTCTACACCGGCATCGAACCACTTCCGCTTCACATAATCGCGGATGCCGATGATCTGGGTCCTGACGATGTGGAGCGTGAGATCCGACGATTCACTGTCGTGTTTGAGTGGCGAGCACAACTTCGGACGGCAGACGTGACACGCTGCCAGGGCGACGCATCTCGCGGCGTGTCGGAGGAGTGATCCGAAGTTGTGTACGGGCCGCTGGATGAGGCGTGAGCCTACCGAAGGTGAGACGCGCCGTTGAGATCGCGGACGCCTCAGTACCAGTTCACCGACTGCGAGTGGCCCCATGCCGAGCAGGGTGCGCCGTAGGCGCGCTGGATGTAATCCAGGCCCCAGCGGATCTGCGTGGTTCCGTTGGTTGCCCAGTCGTCGCCGAAGCTCGCCATCTTGTTGCCGGGGAGCGACTGGGGGATGCCGGTAGCTCCGCCGCCGGAGTTATAGGCCTGGTAGTCCCAGCCGGACTCCTTGTTCCACAGCGAGTTCAGGCACGAGAACTGGTCGTCGCCCCAGCCGTACTGATCAGCAGCGATCTGCCGCGCGACGTTGCGGGCACCCTCGGGAGTATTCGCTGCGGTGAGGGCCGCGACGGCCGCCGCTTCAGCCTGCTGCTGTGCGATCGCGGCATTCAGTCGTTCGCGCAGCGCCGTGGCCTGCGCGGTCATCAGCGCGGTCTGCTCGGTGAGGCCGGCGGTGAGGGCTGGGCGCTGCAGTATCGCGTCGGCATCGCCCTCGGCGAGAGAGCCGAGTGTGCTCAACAGGTCTGCGGTGTCAACCGCGATGCTCTCGGCACCCAGATCGACTTCGGCCGACGACGCATCCACGACGACAGTTGCGGCATTCGTCAACGCAGCGCGCGCGGTGGTGACAGCCGCGTCGGCCTCGGCCATGCCGACTCCGAGCTGTTCAGAATCGGAGACGGCAGCGCGTCCGAGCGATGCGGCAACGGCGGGCGCCGCCGCCGAGATTCCGGCGGTGACGAGCAGTCCCAGAACCGCACCTACGGCGATCGTGATGATGGCGGTGCGCGGTCGGGCAGGTGTGAGCAACGGAGTTTCTGGCATGACGAACGTAACGATCCTTTGAAGTATCTGGGGGCCGCGTACAGCGGTGGGTGTGCCTTCGGGGGCGGGCACAAGGTAACGATTCTGTATCACCGACCCTGTGCGTGGCCCCGGTGCTCCCTGGATGCCAGGTGTGAGAGAGGTTGCAAAAAGATCGCTACTCAGTCTTGCCAAGTACCGGTACCTAGTGTTACTTTCTACCGGTAGTCAGTAACACCAACTAGAAGGGAGGGCTCAGTGGCAAGTCAACTTACCGAGATGCTCAAGGGCACTCTCGAGGGCATCGTCCTTACCATCCTGACCGAGCGCCCCGCGTACGGGTACGAGATCACGGCGCGGCTGCGCGACGAAGGCTTCGTCGACGTGGTCGAGGGCACGGTGTACGCGCTGCTCGTCCGCATCGAGCAACGCGGTTTCGTGGATGTGAAGAAGGTTCCCTCTGAGAAGGGGCCGCCCCGCAAGGTTTATTCGCTCAATAGGAACGGCCGCACCCAGCTCGGAGAATTCTGGAAGACCTGGAGCTTCCTCTCCGAACGCATCGAACACCTCCACCAGAACACATACGACGAAGGGAAATGATCATGGCCGCAAAATGGATCGAAGCGCTCACTGGATCGCTCGAACAGAAGAAACTGTACAAGCAGGACAAAGCCCGCATCGATGGTCTCCCCGAGCCCTATGCTTCGGCAGCGGGTGCAATGCACCGGTACCTCATGTACTCCGGAAATGTCACCGATGGCGACACTCTCACGACGATGTTCACCGACCTGGCTGACCTCTGGGAGCGCGCCGCGGTCGATGGCACGCCCGTGCGCGAAATCGTGGGTGACGATCCGGTGGAGTTCACCGAGACGTTCGCCAGTGCCTACTTGGGCAAGCGGTGGATCGACAAGGAGCGCGCACGCCTCACGAACGCGATCGACAGTGCGGAGAAGAAGGAGGAACGATGACCAGCGCTACGCCCAGTGGGCCCGCTATCAGAGTCAAAAGCATCACGAAGTCCTTCAAAGATCTGCAGGTGCTGCGGGGTGTCGACTTCGATGTGCAGTCGGGCAGCATCTTCGCGCTTCTCGGTTCGAACGGTGCCGGAAAGACCACGCTCGTACGGATCCTGTCGACGCTGTTGAAGGCGGATGCGGGTACGGCAGTGGTTCATGGGTTCGATGTCGCGACAGCGCCGAACGATGTGCGTCAGTCGATCAGCCTGACGGGCCAGTTCGCCGCAGTCGATGAGGTGCTCACAGGCCGGGAGAACCTCGTACTGGTCGCGAAGCTGCGTCATTTGAAGAATTCTGGAGAGATCGCGGATGACATGCTCGCCCGGTTCTCGCTCACGGATGCCGGCGCCCGCAAGACTGCCACCTACTCGGGTGGGATGCGGCGTCGGCTTGACATCGCGATGAGCCTGATCGGCAACCCGCCGGTGATCTTCTTGGACGAGCCGACCACTGGCCTGGACCCGCAGGCGCGGATCGAGGTGTGGCAGACCATCAAGGAGCTGGCGAACGGCGGTACCACGGTGCTCCTCACCACGCAGTATCTCGATGAGGCGGAGCAACTCGCTGACCGGATCGCGATTCTGCACAAGGGCACCATTATTCAGAACGGCACTCTCGCCGAACTCAAGCAGCTCCGCCCCTCGGCGAAGGTCGAGTACATCGAGAAGCAGCCCTCCCTCGAAGACGTCTTCCTCGCTCTCGTCGGCGAGACAGCGACCACAGCATCCAACGGAAAGGAACTGTCATGACCAGTCACGTGCTCAGCGATACTCGTGTTCTCACCGGGCGATCGCTGACTCATATCCTTCGCAGCCCCGACACGATCATCAGCACAGCGGTCACTCCGATCGCGCTGCTGCTGCTGTTCGTCTTCGTGCTCGGCGGCGCGATCGACACCGGCAGCGGTGGTTCCTACATCGACTACATGCTGCCGGGCATCCTGCTCATCACGATCGCCTCCGGTGTCGCCTACACCGCGTATCGGCTGTTCCTCGACATGCAAGGCGGCATCTTCGAGCGGTTCCAGTCGATGCCGGTGGCACGCTCCAGTGTGCTGTGGGCGCACGTGCTCACCTCCGCCATTGCGAACATCGTGTCCGTGGTGCTGGTCACTGGTGTTGCCTTCGCGATGGGCTTTCGCACCGCTGCATCATTCGGTTCCTGGCTGGCGGTCGCCGGCATCCTGGTCTTGTTCACCCTCGCGCTCACCTGGCTGGCCGTGATCGCCGGGCTCTCCGCCAAGACAGTGGATGGCGCGAGCGCGTTCAGTTATCCGCTCATCTTTCTGCCGTTCATCAGTTCGGCGTTCGTCCCGACGGAATCGATGCCTGGACCGGTCGCCTGGTTCGCGGAGCATCAGCCGGTGACGTCGATCGTCAACACCATCCGGGCGCTGTTCGCAGGACAGCCCGCCGGTGCGGAGATCTGGATCGCCCTCGCCTGGCTCGTCGGCATCCTCGTCGTCGCCTACGGCTTTGCAGTCGCCGTGTATCGCAAGAAGCTCAGCTGACGGCAAGCGTTGCGGCTAGTGGCCGGACTGCACCAGCGCCAAGCGTGAGTACAGGCCGTCAGCCGCGACTAGTTCGTTATGCGTTCCGGTCTCGATGACGCGTCCACCGTCGACCACCACGATCAGGTCGGCGCCGCGCACAGTCGACAGACGATGCGCCACGATCAGGGTCGTTCGTCCGGTGCGGGCTCGGTCAAGCGCTTCGGTCACCCGTGCCTCAGATGCCGAATCGAGAGCACTGGTCGCCTCATCCAGAACGAGGATGCGCGGATCGCGGATTAGCGCCCTGGCAATCGCAAGGCGCTGACGCTGACCCCCGGACAAGCGCGAGCCGCGCTCGCCGACGATCGTGTCGAGTCCTTCCGGTGTTCCGGTGACGATGTCGAGGGCGTTCGCCTCGGCCAACGCTGCGAAGACGTCGACGTCGTCGACGTGGCTGGACCCGTAGGCGACGTTCTCCCGCACAGACCCGGCCAGCAGCACCGTCTCCTGGGGGACAATCGAGACGAACTGGCGCAGCGCCCGAAGGTCGAGATCCGCGAGATCACGGCCGTCGACGCGCACGACTCCGGATTCGGGCCTGACGAAACCGAGCACGGTGTTGAGGATGGTCGACTTGCCCGAACCGGACGGCCCGACGAACGCGACGGTCTTACCCGCCGGGATGTCGAGATTGATGCCGTCCAGCGCTGGTCGCTCATCGGCGGAATACCGCACGACCACATTCTCCAGGCGGATGTCGCCCCGCACGGACGACACATAGTGCTTACCTCGGCTGTCTTCCACATCGAGTTCCTCGGCCACGTCGGCGATGGACCGCATCGCGTCCATACCGCGCGTGAAGACCGGCGCCGCGTTCATCAGCATCACGATCGCATTCGTCAGCATGCCGAAGTAGGTACTCAGCAGCACGACCTGGCCCGCGGTAATCGGCACAATGCCCGTCACCGCGAGCGTTGCCGCACCCACAAGGCACAGGAGCCCCAGCACTTGATAGGCAATCCATGACATCGCGCCGAAACGACCGTTGAGCACATCGAGGTCGCGTCCGGCACGGCGCACGGAATCGGCGCGCTCTGCGACCCGCGCGGTGGCCACATCTTCCAAGCCGTGACCGCGCGTAATCGGCATGAGTGCCGCCATCTCGCTGACCCGCGCCGAGAGCTGCTCAACCTCGATGCGGAACGCCTCGTTGCGTGAGGACGCGCGACGGCGAATATAGACAATGAGCGTCGCGGCGACCGGGATCGCAATTGCGAAGACAGCGATGAACAACGGCACGTTCAGCGCGGTGACAACGAGGGCGCCGACCAGCGTCGACAGCCCGGAGATCACGGTAGGGAACACCTGCGCGAGCATGAGCTCAAGGTTTTCCACGTCGCGCACGATTTTCGTTTGCACCACGGAGGCGCTCTGTCGGTTGTGAAAACCGAGCGAAAGCCGCTGCAATCGCGCGGCCAGGCCCGCGCGCACCGTGTACGCAAGCGCCCGGTTCGCGGTACTGGTTAGCCGAACAACGATCATGTTGAACGGGTAGTTGAGCACCAGCACGCTCAGCGCAAGAAGTCCCCAGAATCCGATGTTCGTCACTGGACCGCCACCCACGACGATGTCGATGATTGCTGCGGTAACCGGAGGCAGCACCCATGCGGCGCTGTCCTTGATGGCGAACGCGCCGACGGCGAGCGACATCCCGACGCGGTGCGGGCGCAGCATCCGCAGCAGTGAACGCAATGGTTGACTGCGACGCACGCTCATCGTCAGTAGGCGCTCGGGGTCGACGAGTGGGATCAGTCCCGTCCGGGGGACGGTCACGCCGAGCCCGCGCGGTGCAGATGCGCGGCGAACGGATGCTCGGCGGCGAGGCCAGCGAGAGCGACGGCCCCGTCGATACCTGCGCCCAAGGGTGCGACGAGCTTGACGGAGTCTGGCTCGGCGCGCGTCAGGGCCGTGCGGAATGCCTCCTGCAACGGGGCAGACCGGAAGACACCACCGATCGCGCACACGGTGAACACCTCGTCGTCTTCGCGGACGCGCCGGATCGCGCACGTCACGCTCGTGCTCAGCTCTTCTGCCGCGCGGGCGGTGATTCTGAGTGCCACGGCATCACCCTCGGACGCCAGGCGGGCGACCTGGGTCGTGAATGCCGCGACGATCCGCACGCGCTCTTCGTTCGCTTGCAGTGTCATATATGCCTGTGAGAGATCGGGCCACGTCGCGCGCACGACGTCGGTGAGTCCGGTGGCGGGGCCCCGGCCGTCGTAGGCACGCATGACCGCGTCAAGCGCCTCGCGCCCGATCCAATACCCGCTTCCAGCGTCGCCCATGATGTTGCCCCAGCCGTCCACCCTGGCGATCTCTCGCGGGCCGGCCGCCAGAGTCACGACACCTGTTCCTGACGCGACGACCGCTCCATGCTGATCGCCGAGCGCGCCTAGATAGGACGTGGTGGAGTCGTGCGCGAGGGCGACCTCTTCGATGCCGTTTGTGCGCGTAAGAGCGAGCAGGGCACCCGCATCGGCATCTCGTGCCGTGAGTCCGGAGATCCCCGCGGTCAGGATGCCGGGGGCAGTCTTCGTCTGCGAGATCGAGGCGCGGACGACCTCTGCGAGCTGCGGCAGCAGCGGCTCGTGAGTGTCGATGCCGCGGAACAGAAGGTCGTCGCTGCGCTCGACAGTGAGCACTCGCACCTTTATCCCGGACTGGCCCGCATCGACTGCGATGACACTCCTCGTAGTCACGCCGACTCCTTGACGCTCAACGTGGAATATGTCGCCCGCAGGAAGTCGCCAGCGGGCTTGCCGTACGGGCAGTAATCATCGTTCGCCGCCGCATCCGCGAGGTCGTAGAGCTGTGGGGGCCAGTCCCACAGGAACCAGCCGCGCACCCACGGCCTGCGCGCGCATGCGGCGAACATCTCCTCGTACCAGGCGAGTTGCGCCTCACCGGATGGAGCCCCGGCCAGGCTCCAGTCGTTGGGAAGTGCCGGAGATCCCTCGCGGGACGGGCATCCGCTTTCGAGGAAGACGAAAGGGCGATCAGCTGCTTCGACCACGCGCTCGATGCGGTCGAGGTGCTCCTCCCACGTGCCCTCCGGGTAGTACCCGCTGGAGGAGATCACGTCGACGGCATTCCACCAGGTGACGTGATCCTCCTGGTACTTGTCACAGTTGTAGGTCACCAGCCCCGAGTAGACCTCGCGCACGTCGGCGATCAGTGCACGCCAGTGCGCTTCCTGACCATCGGCGCGCACCATCTCGCATCCGATGCAGAACATCTCGCAGCTCTCTGCCTCGGCGATGCGGGCGGAATGCAGGATGAACTCCCGGTACGAGGCGAACCACTGCGTCCAAGTCGGCTCGCCAGGCACATCCCAGTCGAAGAAGCCGATGTGGGCGCGCCAGGTGCCGTCCGCGACGTTGACGACCGGCTTCAGACACACCTTCATCCCTAGATTCTTCGCCTCGCGGATCGCCCACACGATCTCGTCATCGGCCACCGTCGGAGCATCGCTGAAGGGGATCTCGGTCGAGAACGGTGTGGCCTGAAGTGCCGCGTAGGAGATTGCCGTCCACGTCACCGCATGGTCGGCCATTTCTCGCATCGAATGCGCAGCCGTCGGCGTCGCCCAGGTGCCACGCACTCCCGTCCAGCCCCACGTCATTCCGCAGACGGGGGCGTCGAGAGCGCTCACGCGGTCACCAACTGATTCGCGCTGCGCAGCACGCCGGGATTGGCGAGAGCGGTGGCATCGAGTGAGCCGTTGTGACGCACGAAGATCCGCGCGGTCTCGCCGGGGAGCAGCGTCAGCAGGCCCTCCTCGGCGTGCGCCGAGGGGTGCACCTTGTCTACGAGCAGCGTGACATCGCGCACGAGCACCTTCGCGGTCAGCGTCACCTCCGTGCCGCCGTCGACCGTTCGCGTGGACAGCGCGATCTCCTGCGCGGGCAGGGCGGAGTCGCGCGGCTCGGCGAAGAACCACAGGCCACGGGCATCCGGTGCCTCGGCGACGAGGAGTTCGCCGGCGGCATCCGACGGCGTCGCCAACTCAGCAGGAACCGGCACAACGAGCGTGCCGCGCGCAGGCACGGCGACGTCGATCGTGCGCTCGGCCAGGACTGCGCCGTCGAACGACAGTCGGCGTAGCGCCAGAGGTCCGTTCCACGCCTCGGCAGTGTCGTTGCCGAGTGCGACGACGAGCGCATCCGGGCGCGGTTGGATCGTGGCGACCCGGGGCGCGAACGCGTTGCGCAGTGCATGAAACAGGGGCTTCGCGCGTTCCGCACCGTCGATCGCGGCCCACGAGGTGACCGGCCAGCAGTCGTTGAGCTGCCAGACGATCGCACCCATGGTGTGCGGCGCGCAGGAGCGGAAGTGATCCAGCGCCGCACCCACAGCATTCGCCTGGTTCAGCTGCATTGCCCAGTGCCATGTCTCCATGTCTTCGGGCAACCGGAAGTGCGGGAGCAGCCCGTTGGTGAGCTTCGTGTTGCCCTCCATCGCCTTCTGGTGCACCACCATGCCGGGCGATTCTGGGGTGAGCGGCGCGTCATCGAGCGACTCGACGAGCGTCGTCCATGCTGGCGGACCCTGCCATCCAAATTCCGCCACGAATCGGGGAGTGTGCTTGCGGTAGGTGGTCCAGTCGCGGTCGTTCCACTGGCGCCACAGGTGCACCGTCCCGGAGGAATGATCGAGCGGATGCGGCCCGGTCTGCGTGCCGCTCGGCGACTCGGACGTCGGCGTCGGGTCCCAACCCATGCCCGTGCTGAACGGGCTGCCGGGAACATACGGCACATGTGCGGCCAGTTCGGCTATGAGCTGCGGAAACAGCTCGTAGTAGTAATGCGCACCCCACGTCTTTCCGTCGAGGCGCAGCTGCCAACCCCAGTCTGCGAAGCCCTCAAGAGCTTCATTGTTTCCGGCGAGCAGTACGAGCGACGGATGCGACGCCAGACGAACGATGTTCTCGCGCGCCTCCGCCTCGATCTCCGAGCGCAGCGGCTCCTCCTCCGGGTATGCAGCGCAGGCGAACAGGAAGTCCTGCCACGTGAGCAGACCCAGCTCGTCGGCTAGATCGTAGAAGTCGTCCGACTCGTACAGGCCGCCACCCCACACTCGGATGAGGTTGAGATTGGCGTCCAGTGCCTGACGGAAGCGGCGTTCGATGCGTGCGCGGTCCACACGCACGGGGAGCGCGTCATCCGGAATCCAGTTGACGCCCTTGACGAAGACCGGCTGGCCGTTGACGACCAGGGTGAAGGGATTGCCTGCGTCATCCGGGGCGGTGTCCCACTCCACGGTGCGAAAGCCCACCTTGCGCGTGGCGTCGTCGATGACCTCGCCGTCTGCCTCGAGTGCGACCTGCACTGTGTAGCGCGGCTGTGCACCGTAGCCGGTCGGCCACCAGCGCTCGACCTCGTCGAGTGTCAGGCGGATGCTCGCGCGGTCGCCGACCACATCCACTTCGGCAGTGCGGTCTCCGACGGACAGCCGAAGCGACAGTGCGGCATCCGCGTCATTGCGCTCGATCACAGCTACGGCATCGACGAGTCCGCCGTCGCCGTCTGGTGTCGCAGTCACGCGTACCTCGGCGATACGCGCACCCGACCACGACTCCAGTCGGATCGGCTTCCACGGACCACTGGTGAAGGTCGCGATGCCCCAGTCCCAACCGAAGTTGCACGCGGATTTGCGGATGGCATCGTAAGGCAGCGGGTACGGCCGGGGGCGGGTACCGAGCGTGATGCTCTGCGCGTTGGCGTATGGCACCGGCGCGCGGAACGCGAGCACCAACCGGTTCGTGCCCTCGGTGAGTAGAGTCCGGACATCGAAGCGGTACGAACGGTGCTGGTTGGCCACCTCGCCGAGGAGATGACCGTTCAGCCGGATCGCCGCCACCGTGTCGAGGCCGTCGAACACGAGATCATGCCGTGCGTTGTCATCCGGCGTCCACTCGAACGTCGTCTCGTATGTCCAGTCGACCAGACCGATCCACGCCACGAGTGCTTCGTTGACGCCGTGGAACGGGTCGGGGATGAGGCCGGCGGCCAGCAAATCCACGTGCACGGTGCCAGGCACAGTCGCGGGGATGAGCGCGGACGCGACCTCGGTGGGTGCGGGACCGGATGCGGCACGCACCGTCCATCCGTCGTGTAGCGTGCGGGCGGTGAGATGTGTCACTTGACGGCTCCTGCGGTCAGACCCTTGTAGATCCAGCGCTGAAGCAGCAGGAACGCGATGAGGGTCGGGATGATTACGAGCACAGCGCCCGCGGCGATGACTTCCCATTGGGCGCCGAACGGTCCCTTGAACCGGAACAGCGACGTAGAAATGAGGCCCTGCGATGGCAGATAGAGGAACGGCGTATAGAACTCGTTGTACACCGCGATGCCCTTGATGATGACGACCGTAGCGATTGCGGGCTTGAGCAGCGGCAGGATGATCCGCCAGTAGATCGTCCAACGGTTCGCGCCGTCGATCATTGCCGCCTCGTCGAGCGAGATCGGGATCGACTGCATGAACTGAATGAAGAGGTAAATCGCGATAATGTCGGTGCCCATAAACAGCAGGATCAGCGCGGTCTTGGTGTCGTACAGACCCAGCCCATTGATCAGCTGGAATGTCGCCACCTGACTGGTCACGCTGGGGATCAACGTTGCGACCAGGAACAGGCCGAAGACAACCTTCTTGCCGCGGAACTGGAAACGGTCCAGCGCGTACGCAGCCATGGTTCCGAGGAAGATCGTTCCCACCAGTGAGACGCCGAGCACGATCGCGGTATTGACGAAACCCTCGAGCATCTTTCCGCTCGTGAACGCGGTGACAAAGTTGTCGAAGTTGAGCCAGCTCGACGGCGGGTCGAACGGCCCGGTCTGCGCATACTCGGGAGCCGTCTTCAGGCTGGCGAACAACAGCACCGATAGCGGCAACAGTGTCACGACCGACGCAATGATCAGGCTGAGATACTTTGCCGACGTTGCGCTGCCGCTACGGAGGCGCTCCCAGTGCGAACGCCCATGGATCTGCCTGGGTTGTGTGGTGCGCAACGGCATTGTGCGCAGCGACTCGGTGGAAGTCATGTCAGGTCAACCTTCTCGTCGGGGAAGATTCTGCGTTGGATCCAGGTGACCAGCAGCACGATGACCAGCAGCACGACGGCCATCGCGGATGCGAGTCCGACCTGCCGGAACGTGAACGCCGTTTGCAGCGTTTGGATGACGAACGTGGCGGAGCCGTTTGCGCCACCGGTCATGATGAATGGGATCTCGAACACCGCAAGGCTGCCCGAGATCGCGAGGATGAAGCACAGCCCAACCACACGGCGGATGCCGGGGAAGATGATCGCCCAGAACTGCTGCCAACGGCTCGCACCGTCAAGGTCGGCGGCCTCGTACAGCTCATGCGGGATCGACTGGATCGCGCCGAGGAAGAGCACGAAGTTCATGCCGGTGTATCGCCACACTGACGTGCCAGCGAGGGACATGTTGACGACATCGGCATCACCGAGCCAGAGCGGCGGATCGGTGAGACCGAACCAGCTGAGCACCGTGTCGAGCGTTCCGTCGGGCTGGAAGAGGTAGAGGAACACGAACCCGATGGCGACGCCGTTGATCAGGTAGGGGAAGAACAGGATGCCGCGGAAGAGGCTCGAAAACCGCGTCGAGAAACTCAGGATCGTCGCGAAGTAGAGCGCGATCGCCATCTGCGCGAATGACGCGACGAAGTAATAGAGGCTAACGCCGAACACGGAGAAGATGCGTGGATCGGTGAATACCTGGACGAAGTTGTCCAGACCCACGAAGTTCTTGTCGAGGTCGATGCCGTCCCAGTCGGTGAGGCTGAAGTAAATCAGATTCAGCGCCGGCCAATACGTGAACAGCAGGAGCAGCCCCACCGCCCCGGCCAGGAAGAACCAGGGGGTGAGTCGTTGCAGGAGGAAACCGGTGCGCCCGATCCGGCGGGTCTTCCCGCCGGACAGGCGCACCTGCGTGGCCTGCGAGAGGGCGGCGGATGAACCCGCCGGTGCCCCGGAAGTTGTGATGGTCATGTCTCCGCCGCCCTCTCGTCTCAGTCCGCGAGCTTCAACCCGCGAGCTTCTCGACCGAAGCGCCCCAGCGCTCGTTCAGTTCTGCGAAGTAGCTCTCCTTATCGCCATCGGCCGCGCCGCGCGCGACGTCGATGAGTTTCTGGCGATAGATCTGGCCGTACAGGTCGATCTGCGCGTCGTCGGAGACCTCGTTGATCAGGCCTTCCTTGCCAGCGGGGGCGGGGTTGGTCTCGATGAGCTGGACGCCCTCGGCTTCGAAGTCGGAGAGTGTGGAGGGGAGCGCTGCGTCCTTCAGCGGCGAGACCATGCCCTCGGACTCGGTGTAGCCAGACTCGGACACGACCCACTGGATCCATGCCCAGGATGCGGCCTTCGCCTTGGAGTGCTTGCTCACCGCGAGGTTGTAGTCGCCGCCGATCACCGCGTACTGGGTACCGTCGACGTTTGACGGGAAGGCCATGAAGCCGATGTCGTCAGCCGAGGCGCCGTTGCCTTCAGCCGCGGCCTGCAGCTGAGAGATCGCCCACGAGCCGAGAGTCATCGTCGCGATCTTGCCGGTGCCGATATCGACCTTGGACTGCTCCCAGTTGGTCGTGAGTGGGTCCTCCTCGGTGAGCCCAGCGGCGACGGATTCGTACAGCAGGCCGTCGATTGCGTAGACGTCGGAGCCCTCGGTCCACGGTGCCGGGTCCTCAGCCATCTCGGACACCGCGTCCGGGTTGTTCGTGATGCCGCCGACGTTACTGAAGCTCTGGGTCAGCGGCCAACCGTCCTTGTAATTCGTGTACATCGGGATCGCATCGGTGTTGTCCTTGACCTTCTGTAGCGCCTCGAGCCACGATTTCTCGTCCGTCGGCAGTTCCGTGATGCCAGCCTCCTCGAACACCTTCTTGTTGTAGACGACGCCGTTCGCGTTGCCACCGAAGGCGATGCCGTACTGCGTGCCATCAAAGCTGGCCGCGGGGAGGAAGCGGTACTTGTCGGCGAAGGACGCGGTGTCGCCGAGCGGCTCGAGGAACTGATCGAACTGGTCGGGCTGGATTGCCGGGATGCCGATGACGTCGCCGTAGTTGTTTGTGCTCATGCGCGTGAGCATCTCGCCGGAGTAGTCAGTGATGCCCTCGAACGTGACCTTCACGTCGGGGTAGGTCTTGTTGAACTCCTCCGCGTACGCGTCGAACGTTCCGTTCTCGATCAGATCGGTGCGCCAGGTGACGACCTTGATGTCGCCCTTGACGTCTCCGTCGATCGTGTTGGATGCATCGGCGGCGCCGCCGCCGCCACTTGAGCATCCAGTCAACGCAGCACCAGCGAGCGCGAGCGTCGCAACGGCCACGAGAGATTTGCGTGCCATGTTTTTCTCCTTGTCAGGTTCACCATTGAAACCATCACGTGCTCGCGCAGTGCGACATGTAGAAGCGCTACGACCGTGGAGCCCGCGCGGTCAGAGTAACCCGCATGGGATCGCTCCCACAAGTGGCCAATGACAGCGCTGTCTTGTCGTGTCCTGCTCGATGTCCGATCGCAGATAATGACTTTGAACTGGGTTTTAAAATCAAACCTGGACGAGTATCGGCGTGAAATGTCCCTCAAATGTCCATGGTCGTCATTTGTCACATGAGCGCGGTTTGCGGTGTAAAGTGCTCGGTCAGGAGGATCGAAAATGGTTGATCAGCGCGCAACGCTCGACGATGTCGCCCGACTCGCAGGAGTCAGTTCGAAGACGGTGTCGCGGGTGTTCGCACAGCGCGAGCTCGTCGCGCCGCAGACGGTGGAACGTGTGCTCGCCGCCGCGAAGCGACTCCGCTTTCGGCCGAATTCACTGGCGCAGGGGCTGCGCCGAGGCGGCGGAACCCGCACCGTGGGCTTCATCATCGGCGAGCTGAGCAACCCGTTCTACTACAAGATCGCTGCGGGCCTGGAGAAGGAACTCTCCGAGCACGGATACGGCCTCGTCGTCGCGTCCACCGATGATACCGACGACGGCGAAGCGCGGGTGGCGGACGCTCTGCTCGCGCAGCGGGTTGGTGCGTTGCTGCTCGTTCCGGTCAGCGATGACCAGTCGTATCTGGAGGGTGAGCGTCAGCTGGGCACGCCAGTCATCGCCATCGATCGACCAGCACGAAATCTTGCCGCGGACTCGATCGTCCTCGATAATCGTGCCGCAGTTCTCGAAGCGACGAGGCGTCTGATCGCGGTGGGGCATCGACGGATCGCCTATGTCTGCAACCCGGCCGCGGTGTACACGCAGATCGAGCGAATTGGCGGCTACCGGCAAGCGATGGCGGAGGCCGGGATCACCGACACATCGCGGTGGGAAGTGCTGCGTGATGATCTCTCGCTCAACTCGGCAGAGATGATGCGCGCACTGATGACTTCGGCTGAGCCGCCGACCGCGATCATCGCCGGCAACAACCGCATGACCATCGGTGCACTGCGGTTGCTGCGCGACATTGACGATCGTGAGCGCACGGCCCTGATCGGCTTCGATGATTTCGATACCGGTGACGTTCTCGGCGTCTCCGTCATTTCGTACGACCCTTTGGAGCTCGGCAGGCGTGCGGCGCGCCTCGCGCTTGAGCGGATCGCAGATCCTTCCGGATTCACGCAGCAGATCACGCTTCCGACCTGGATCATCGAGCGAGGAACGGGCGAGCGCCCTCCCGCTGAAGCCCGTCCGATTCAAGGCTGGGCGCCGTGACAGCGGAAGACCTCGTTACCTGGTACCGTTCCTGGAACTCGACACGAGATCGGAGGCGCGTAGTGACGGTGGAACCGACGCCAGTGCGTGCGATGACCGGCCCGGCGATCGCGAGTCTGATGCTCGCCCTTGCTGCTGCGGTGCTGGTGCCGATGGGGCTCTGGTACGTCGCCATTCCGTGTGCGCTCGCTGGTATCTCCACGAGTCTTCAGGCGCGGCGTGCGCTGCGCGCCGATCCGAACCTTCGCGGCACAACCTTCAGCCTGATCGGTTTCCTCATGTCCGCGGTCGTGCTGTTCGTCACGCTCTGGCCAACCGTGCTGTTCTTGTGGGGCCTGATTCGAACGCAGCTGGGCTGAGCCGCCAGGCCCGGGCCTCTGAAACCATGCTTCCCGCTACGGCGCGGCCCAGCGACCCTGGCTGGCATGCGCCGACTCACCTCTGAGGGCTAGCCCGGGGCGAGTTTTGAGACAAAGTCCCGGCCCTGTCGAATCGGGCACCGGCCGAACCCTATATTCGGAATCAAGTCGGCCTGCGATATTCCGGTCCGCAGAGTGACAGAGACACACAGCGTTGCCGTTGCGCGTGCAAGCCCGACTTCGTGGCAAGTGCGTCGTCGGCACGTCGGTGATTGAGTGCCGAGGGGGCAATAGTGCTGAGGAATGCGCAGAGACACCGTGCCAGCGGTCGTGCGATCGAAGAGTCCGGATTCGGGCAACGGATGCGTCATATCGCCGCGCTCGCGGCCTCTGCACTCGTCTTAGGAATGTTCGCGGCCGTGTCACCTCTCGCGGCACCCAGCGCGAGTGCCGCGCCAGGGGAAGCCTTCGACGATGCGCGCCCCACTGTGTTCGTCGCTCAGTCGCAGACCGGCAGCCCAACGGGGTTGTACCGCTCGGAGACCGCCGGAGACGGCACGTACGCATTCACGCCCGAGGGCGGTCCGATCGCCAGCGGCAATTACAACGCGATCAGCTACAACGCCGCTAATCAGTTTGTTTATGGCGCAGTGATCACCGCCATCGGCGGGATCCCGCGGAACGCGTTGGTGCGCATTGGCCAGGGCGGCGTCGTGACTCGAGTCGGCTCGGCGACCTACCCGGTGGCGCAGTGGGCTGGCGCGTTCAACCCTGCAAACGGTCTCCTCTATTCGACCAACGGCGGGGTGAGCACGTCGGCCGTTCTGTACCGGGCGAATCCCACTACGGGAGCGATCACCGCTGGTGCCACGATCACCGGCGCGAACTGGACGCTGGCAGACTTCGAGGTCCACGACGGATACCTCTGGGCCTTCAACTACAACGCCGCTCAGCCGGCCGGCACGATCGCCCGAATTGATCCGAATACCGGTATCCTCACGAACTTCCCCGGAGTGATTCCGGGTGCGGTGGGTGGCGCCTGGGGCGCCGCCTGGAAGTTCGGAAATGGGAACCTCGGATTCTCCAACAACGGCACCGGCAACATTGCGCAGCTTCGCATTACGAATGGTAGTTCCACAACGCCCACATTTGAGGTCATTTCGATGACCGCCGGTCCTCCCTCTTCGGGTAATGACGGCACGGCGATCCCCGGCGACCCGGTGGATCTCGCGATGGACAAGTCTGCTCCGCCGAGGTTCACGCCCGGTGGCGAAGTGGCCTACACCCTCACGGTGACGAACAACGGCCCCGGCGAATCAAGTGGCTGGTCCTTCTCCGACGTCGTGCCTGCCGATTTGACGGGTGTGAGCGTCACGAGCGACGACGCCACCTGCACCGCCGACATCAACACGGTGAGCTGCGCCGGTGGTCGCCTGCTCCCAGGGGACAGCGTAGAGATCATCATCACGGGTACTTCCTCTGCGACAGCGGTGGACTGCTTCAACAACACGGCAACGGTGCTCGGCAACGAGCTCGACCCGGATGAGACGAACAACTCCGATTCCGCGGAGGTATGCCCTCGCATTCTCGAGATCACCAAGCAGTCTGACGCCACGGAGAACACGCGCGTGGGAGACACTGTGACGTACATCGTCACGGCGACCAACGTCGGCGCTGCGGACTACACCGACGCGGATCCTGCCTACGTGTTCGACGACCTCTCGGCAGTTCTCGACGATGCGACCTACAACGCTCATGCTTCCGCGACGCTTCCAGGCACGGTGTCCTACACCGCTCCGACACTCAGTTGGTCTGGTGCACTCGCCGCCGGCGCGACGGTCGAGCTGGAATACACCGTCACGATGGTGGCGGGCGGCGACGGCGACGTCCGCAACGTGGCGTGGGAGCCCAACGTCCCGACGGACTCGACTCCTCCGGCGTGTGCTCCGCCCGTCGACGGTCGTGACCCGGTGACCGGGGAGAGCTGTGCAGAAGTCGAGTTCCTGCTGCCCAAGCTCACCATCACGAAGACCGCGGATCGCACCGACCTTCCCGCGGTCGGGGAGAGCGTCGAGTATACCGTCGTCGTGACCAACGTCGGCCCCGGTGTGTTCACCGCGGCAGCGCCGGCAACCTTCACCGATGATCTGACTGAGGTTCTCGACGACGCCACCTTCGTCTTCGGGATGTTGTCGTCGGGGGTCGTGACGTACGTCACGCCCAAGCTCTCCTGGTCCGGCGCCCTCGGTGTCGGCGAGTCGGTCACCGTAACCTACTCGGTCGTCTACACGGGTGCCGGCGACCAGCTCCTCGACAACCGGGCGTGCATTCCCGCCTCGGAGACGGCTGCCGGCCAGCCGAGCTGCGACACTGTGCAGATACCTGGCTCTGATCTGACGCAGTGGAAGCAGGCGACGCCGTCGTCGGATCCCGTAGTTGCGGGATCGACCATCACTTACACGCTGTTCTTCAACAACACAGGGGAAGCCCCGGCAACGGTCAACGCAGTGGACAACCTCGTGCACGTTCTCGACGACGCGGAGATCGCGATCGAGCCGACATCGCCTGACGGATTGACCGTCGCGCGCGACGGCGATGAGATCACGATCACCGGATTGGTGCCCGCTGGCGAGCAGTACACCGTCACCTACACGGTGGCCGTTCTGCCCGATGCGGACCGCAACGACAGCGTCGCGACGAACTTCCTCCTGCCTCCGGGTGGGACACCTCCGCCGGACGGCGAATGCACTCCGGTCGACCCTGCTGCACCGAATTGCACGACGACTCCGATCACCGGAGTCATCTACGCCAAGTCGGTCGTCGCGTCAGAGAACCCCGTCCAGGCCGGCACCGAGCTCGCGTACACGATCACCGTGACGAACACGGGCGCGACCGTGGTCGATGTCAACCGTGATGACAACCTCGCCGGTGTGCTCGACGATGCCGCGATCACAACGCCCGTGGCATCCGACACCGCATCTGTCACAGCCACCGGTCCGGCGGCGGACATTATCGCTATCCGCGGTACTCTCGCGGCTGGCGCGACCGCGACGATCACGTACACCGTGACCGTCAACGCGCCCACCGACCGTGGTGACAGCATCGCGGCGAACTACATCGTGACGCCGGGTGAGGCCCCCGATCCGGGATGCGACCCGGCAGACGGACTGTGTACGCTCACGCCGATTCAGAGCTATTCGGTATCGAAGTCGGTCGACAAGAGTGTGGTCATCCCTGGCGATGTGCTCGCGTACACGGTCACGGTCATCAACACCGGCGCCGTGGCGTTCGACGCGGGCAGCCCCGCGAGTTTCACCGATGACCTCGCAGCGGTGCTCGATGACGCCGTCTACAACGACGATGTCAGCGCCGGTGGCGTCGTCACCGGAGACCAGCTCAGCTGGTCAGGACCGCTCGCCGTCGGCGAGACCGTGCTGGTTACCTATTCCGTCACCGTCAACTCGCCGCTGCGCGGGAACGGTCTGCTCACGAACGCGGTCGTCCCCACTGCGCCGACAGGCGAGTGCGAGCCGGCAGACACGTGCATCACTGAGACCCCAGTGCTCGCGCTGACCGTCGAGAAGGACGTGGACGTCAGCTCGGCGATGCCGGGCGACGTTGTCTCCTACAGCGTGACCGTCTCCAACATCGGGCAGGCCGACTACACGGCAGCAACCCCCGCCGCACTCCTGGACGAGCTCGGTGGCGTGCTCGATGACGCCACCTACAACAACGACGCATCCTCGGGCGCCACCCTCACCGGGACAGTCCTGTCCTGGTCCGGCCCTCTGGCCGCAGGTCAGTCGCAGACGATCACCTACTCGGTGACCGTGAACGATCCGATCAGCGGAGACCAGGCGCTCCGTAACACCGTCTCGACGCCGTCACCCGGCGGGTCGTGTGCAAGTGGGAACAGCTGTGAAACCGAGACACCCGTTGCCTCCTTCACTGTGAACAAGGAAGCGGATGTCGCCACGGTGCTGCCCGGTGGCATCGTGAACTACACGGTCGCCGTCACCAACACCAGCGATGTCGATTACACGATTGCCAACCCGGCGAGCTTCTCCGACGACCTCACTGGTGTATTCGACGATGCCGTCTACAACGGTGACGTCTCCACCGGTGGCGCGGTCACCGGCAACACACTCACCTGGTCCGGCGCACTTGCCGCGGGCGACACTGTCACGGTGACGTACTCCGTCACGGTCGACGCGTCCGTATCGGGTGACTTCACGCTGGTCAACGCCGTGGTGCCCACGGCACCGGGTGGAGAATGCGATGTCAACTGCACGACCGAGACGCCGGTTTCCGCGCTGCGGGTAGAGAAAACTTCTACCTCCACCGAGGTCGTACCCGGGGACGTCGTCGAGTACCAGATCGTCATCACCAACACCGGCCAGGTCGATTACACCTCTGCCAATCCGGCATCCTTCACGGATGATCTTGCCGCAGTGCTCGACGACGCCAACTACAACGACGACGCGGCCAGCGGCAGCGGTGCGGGTATCGAATACGTCGACGGCGTGCTCGAATGGACCGGCCCGCTGGCGATCGGCGCATCCGTGACGGTGACGTACTCCGTCACAGTCAACGACCCGGCATCGGGCGATAGTCGCTTGGAGAACACCGTCGTCACCCCGCCCGGTACTGGCGGAAACTGTGACGAGGGATCGACCGACCCCGACTGCACTGTGCAGATCCCCGCGGCAGGGTTCTCCCTGTCCAAGAGCACGGATGTCACCTCCGCTCTTCCCGGTGACGTCGTGACCTACTCGGTGATCGTCACGAACACCGGCTCGGTCGACTACACGAACGCGGCTCCGGCCTCGTTCAGCGACGACCTTGCACGTGTGCTCGACGACGCCACATACAACGACGATGTCTCCACCGGCGGTGTCATCACGGGCGACCAGCTCGCCTGGAGCGGGGCTCTCGCTGTCGGCGAGAGCATCACGGTCACCTACTCGGTGACCGTGGACGACCCGATCAGCGGAGACTTCCAACTCCGCAACGTCGTCACGCCGACGGCACCTGGCGGGGAGTGCATCGTGGATGAATGCGTGACGACGACTCCGATCGCCGCGTACCTCGTCTCGAAGACCGCAGACGCGGCCACTGTCGTTCCCGGCGGTGTCGTCACCTACACGGTCACTGTCGAGAACATCGGCGGCGTCGCCTACGACACCGACTACCCGGCAACATTCACCGACGATCTCTCCTCGGTCATCGATGACGCAACCTACAACGGCGATGTCACCGCGGGTGGCACGGTCGTGGACGCCGAGCTCAGTTGGACAGGGCCGGTCGGGATTGATGAGACCGTTACGGTGACGTACTCCGTCACCGTCAACGACCCCGCAACGGGCGATGGCACGCTGACCAACGCGGTCATCCCGGATGGCCCCGGCGGCAAGTGCGATCCGGATGCCGAGTGCGTGGCATCCACTCCCGTGCTGTCGTACTCGGTAGACAAGGCAGCCGATGTCGCCAGCGTGATGCCGGGTGACCAGGTCACGTACACCGTCACGGTCACCAACACCGGCCAAGCCGACTACACCGACGCGGCGCCGGCATCCTTCACGGATGACCTCACCGCCGTGCTCGACGACGCGGTCTACAACGATGACGCCTCCTCAGGCGCTGCCGTCGAGGGCGCCGTGCTGAGCTGGAGCGGAGCGCTGGTGGTAGGCGAAACCGTCACCGTCACGTACTCCGTGACAGTGAACGACCCGATCAGCGGCGACCAGATGCTCGATAACGCGGTCGTTCCGACCAGCCCCGGCGGCTCATGTGTCGCCACGGACGGCTGCGTGACGCAAACACCGGTCGCCTCATACACGGTGAACAAGCAGGTGGATGCGGCGACGTCGTTGCCCGGCGGTGTCGTCACCTACTCGATCACGGTCACCAACACCGGTGCCGTCGATTACACCGACAGCAACCCGGCGAGCTTCTCGGACGACCTTTCGGGCGTGCTCGACGATGCGGTCTACAACGGCGACGTATCCGAGGGCGGTGCCGTGAGCGGCAACACCCTCACCTGGTCGGGCGCTGTGGCAGCAGGGGAGAGCGTCATGGTGACGTACTCCGTCACCATCGACGACCCGATCCTTGGCGACTTCGATCTCGTCAACGCTGTCGTTCCGACCGCACCCGGTGGTGGATGCGACACGGTGTGCACAACGCAGACGCCGTTGGCTTCCTACCTCCTGGCGAAGACGACCGCGTCGACAGAGGTCGTGCCCGGCGAAGTTGTCGAGTACGCCATCGTCATCACCAATACCGGTCAGGTCGACTACACGGACGCGATGCCGGCATCCTTCACGGATGATCTCGCCGCGGTGCTTGATGACGCCACCTACAACGGTGACGCCGTAAGCGACAGCGGTACAGGCGTCGAGTACGTCGACGGCGTGCTCTCCTGGTCTGGGCCGCTGGCGATCGGTACCAGCGTGACGGTCACCTACTCGGTCACCGTCAACGAACCGGCAACTGGCGACGGCAGCCTCGAGAACGTCGTCGTCACGCCTCCGGGATCCGGCGGCAACTGTGACGTCGAGTCGACTGACCCGGCGTGTGTGGCCAACGTGCCCGCGGCATCCTTCACCATCTCGAAGAGCGCGGATGCGGCGACCGCACTGCCCGGCGACACTGTCACCTACACGGTGACTGTCACGAACACGGGAGAGGTCGCGTACACCGAGGAGGAGCCAGCCTCCTTCACCGACGACCTGTCGCGTGTGCTGGATGACGCCACCTACAACGACGACGTCTCTGACGGCGGCGACGTTGACGGAGACGTGCTGAGCTGGAGCGGTCCGCTCGCGGTCGGCGAAAGCATCGAGGTGACCTACTCGGTCACCGTGCATGTTCCTGTCGAAGGCGACTTCACACTGCGCAACGTCGTTATGCCATCGGCACCGGGCGGCGAGTGCGTTGAGGAGGAGTGCGTCACCGAGACGCCGATCGCCTCGTACATGGTCGCGAAGGATGCCGACGTCGAAGATGTCGTCCTCGGCGGCGTCGTCACATACAGCGTCACGGTCACCAACACCGGTCAGGTTGCCTACACCGAGGACGCCCCGGCATCCTTCATCGACGACCTTTCCGAGGTTCTCGATGACGCCGCCTACAACGGCGACGTTTCGGCCGGCGGCGCAGTGGCAGGCAGTGAGCTGACCTGGTCTGGGCCGTTGGCGGTGGGCGAGTCCGTTGTCGTCACCTATTCGGTCACCGTCGCGCAACCGGCGACGGGTGATGGGATGCTGCGCAACTCGGTGATCCCCGACGGCCCTGCGGGAACCTGCGACACTGCGGCGGACTGCGCGGTGGAGACACCCATCGCCGCCTTCCAGGTGGACAAGCAGGTCTCCTCGGAAACAGTCGCTGTCGGAGGCGCCGTGACGTACACGATCACGGTGACCAACATCGGTCAGGTCGACTACACGGATGCGCGTCCTGCGGCGTTCAGCGACGACCTCAGCTCGGCACTCTCGCTTGGCACGTACAACAACGACGCCACTCACGGGGCAGAGTATGACGCTCCGATTCTGAGCTGGGAAGGCGCGCTTGCCTCGGGCGAGAGTGTGTCGGTGACCTATTCGGTGACGGCGACGCATGTCGGAGAGATCACCAACGTCGTCGTGACGGCACCGGAGTCGGGCGCCAACTGCGCACCGGATTCAGGAGATCCCGATTGTCGTACGGTCATCGATGTCATCCCCGGTCTTGCAATCACCGGTGGCGCGGCATGGGGCATCGGTGGTACAGCGGGTCTTGTGCTCGTGGCTCTCGGGATCTGGTTCTACTCCCGGCGCCGCCAACTGGAGACCGTCGGATAGGGGCCTCTCAAGTGTCCGACCGATGAGTGGAATCCTCCCCGGGTCTCTCATCGGTACGGCTGCAGAAAGGCCAGCGCTGCACCCGCACGCTGGCCTTTCTGCGCGATTTGCTGATGATCACGCGGGGTCGATACGGTCGGGGTATCAGAGGGAGGGATCTGTTGTACAGCGCAGAGCGATTCATCGTCGTCGACGCCGACCTGGCAGCCGATGACAATGACGGTGTTCGTGCGTGGACCCGGCAATCCGCGGTCGCAACAATGAACACCATCGCCTGGCTGGACGCGCGGTTGCCGTCAGGGGAGCCGATCGCGAGTGCCGGTGTGTTGTGGCGTCGTGGCATCAGTTATCTGCACTCGCAGGGGCAAATCGACGATGCCAGGCTTCACCGCGAACTTCAGGCGGCCAACGAGTCGGGGCACGCGGCTGCGGAGGGTCTGGCGAGGATCGCGCAGGATGTGGATCACTTCGTCATCGTCGTCGATGCCAGCGCTGTGGAGCCTGATCTCGTCGCGGAACTGGAAACTGATTTCGTCGCTCTGCTCTCCCGAACGACGCATGTGAGAGGCATCCTCATCAGGCCTCAAACCTCGGCGGAGATCAGTCCCGTCTCGAGCGATGCATCAGTGAGCAGTCGTCCGGCGCAACCGCCGTGTAACGGTGCGTACGCAGGTTTGTGGCAGATCGCCGCCTTCGACGCCGCACAGACATTCATCCGCGCAACGAGCGACGCGCCCTACCTTGACATTCGACTCGCGAAAGCGCTGACAGGCCAGGACGACGTTGTCGCTCAGCTTGATCGGATGGCGCAGCAGGGAATCGGAGCATGGCGTGCCGCGCCCGATGGGAAGCGCACGTTTCACTACAGTGACGTCGTGCGTGAATGGTCGCAGTCTGCGGCTGAGAGCTCATCTGACGACCGCCGCAAGCATTCAACAGCTGCGATAATTGCGCGCTGGCTCCTCGAAGAGCGATTCGAACCGCCCTCTGCGCTGGCGTTTGCCGTACGCAGCGGCGACATCGACCTCATCGCCGCTGCCGGCCTTCGCACTTTTCCGTTCACTCCGGATGCGAGCGAGGTGACGACGGACCTCATCAGGCGTCTGCCTCGATCCGAGCAGTTGGCCCACCCGATGCTGGCGCTGTGGATTGGCGTGCAGCTCGCCCTCCAGCCCGATGGTGCAGAGCGCGCGATCACGCAGTTTCGTGTAGCAGGAACACGCGGAAACGTCGGCGGACGAACGCTACCGCGGACAGAGCGGATGATCCTCATGGGAATGCAGGCCTATGTCCTGCGTAGGGCCGGGCGGGCCAGTGCAAGTCGCTCGAAGGCGAGGAGCGCGTATCGGAAAGCGGCGAAGCTCATTGTCAACGGTGACGTCGATGTCTCACTCAACCAGATCTTCGTGACGGTTGTGCATCAGGTCGGCGTTAGTCTCCTCTACGCCGGTGAGAGCGAAGAAGCCGGTGACCTCTACCGGCTCCTCTTCGAGTACTGCGAAGAGAATGGCCTGGGGCATCGCAGGAATTCGTCCGCGTCAGTTCTCGCTTTCATCGCCGCCGACGGCGGGGCGACTCGGGAGGCAGAGCGGTGGCTGGAGCAGGTTGCGGAAGACGACTGGCCATCAGCGTGGCGCACGGGGTACACCAGGACCTATTTCGACCTGGCAGAGATGCTGATCGCAATCAATCGTGCGGATCTTCCTCGTCTTGAGTCCGTTCTCGCGCGCTTCATCCAGTTCGAATCGGAAACGGAGCATTGGGATGTCGTCGTTTTCGCGCAGGTTTGTGCAGAGCTGATTCGGGGCGATGCCTCAGCGGCACTGACGTGGTTCAACGAGCGGGTGCGTGAACGACTCGCCGACACGACGCACCCGTGGATCAGAGAGCGGCTTCGTCGTCTGCGACTGATGTTGCAGGCAGCCGGAACCCATCCTCGCCAGGAGATCCCCGGGCGAGTGTCTGCCGCGGAGGGCGCCGCGCACGCGGCACTGGAAGCCTTGATCGCCGCGCGGGAGGGGAACGCGGAACGGGCGGTGGCGAAGGTTGTCTCGGCCGGACTGACCGCGCAGACGCCGCTCGAGCAGAGCTTCGCGACCATCGCATCCTTGCTCGTCGCGAGATACAGCGACTACTCCATCGACTTCTCCTCCGCGCGGGCGAAGCTACATGTCCTCTGCGAGATTCATGGGCTGCACTTCCCGCTCGTCTTCCTCGCCGAATCCGAACGCGAAGCTCTCATCTCCGACTCGGGGGTCGGAGTCACCGCGCAGCACGCGCTTCATGCCGTGCTGGACAAGCTGCCGACCTGTGTGCAGGCGGATGACGCTTGGGGTGTCCGGCGGTCGCTGCTCACGCGTCAGGAACTCGCCGTTCTGCGCGCGCTGTGCGATCACACCGCGCGGGCGGACATCGCGCAGCAGCTTCATCTCTCCCTCAATACGGTGAAGGTGCACCTCGGGTCGGTGTATCGAAAGCTCGGAGTCCATTCCCGGGCAGAGGCGCTCGTTGCCGCATCGCTCCTCGGCGTGCTGCCAGAGGACCGTCAGTGACCTTCGACGCACTCACTCCACGAGCTTGCCCTCGGACGAGACATCGCGGATGAGAGCCTGGATCTCGGCGGGCACGGGCGGGATCTGCTCACGCGTGACGCCGGTGATCGGTGACCAGACGAGGTTCACTTGCAGCGCCGGATCCGTCTCTGGGAAGTCGCTGCGATTGTGGCATCCGCGGGTCTCGCGCCTCTCTAGTGCTGCTTCCAGAGTCGCCCGTGCGGCCAGAGCCGAGCCCTTGAGGTCGAAGGCGTGCGCGAGATCCTGAAAACCGGCGATGTCGGGGTGGATACCGACGTCCTGCATCCGAGCCTCGATGCGGGTGAGCTCAGCAAGGCCCGCCAACAGCCCCTCTTCAGAACGCACCACGCCCGCGTGCGCTGTCATCGTGTTGCGGATGCCGCGCTGCAGCGCCCGCACGTTCTCTGGCCCATCGGCCGCGAGCAGGTCATCGATCTCGGCGCGAGCCTGCGCGACGGCCGCGGGGGAGCGCCGTTGTGCATCCAGCGCCGAAGCGTGTGCGATCGCGGCCTGACCGACCAGCCGCCCGTACACGAGCAGCTCGATCAGGGAGTTCCCGCCGAGACGGTTCGCGCCGTGCAATCCGCTCGATGCCTCGCCGATCGCATAGAGCCCGTCGACGTCGGTGCCGTGGTCTTCCGGACGCACCCACACGCCACCCATCGAATAGTGCGCGGTCGGAGCGATCTCGATCGGGTCGGTGGTGATATCCAGCATCTGCAGCTCCATCATCGTCTGGAAGACGCGGGGGAGGCGGGTCATGATCGTCTCGCGAGGCAGATGCGACACGTCGAGCCAGACGCCGCCGTTCTCCGTGCCGCGGCCCTCCGCGATCTCGGTGTACGCGGCCAACGCGACACGGTCGCGGGTGGACAGTTCCATCCGCTCCGGGTCGTACTTCGACATGAAGCGCTCACCGAGTGCATTGCGGAGGATGCCGCCTTCACCGCGCGCGGCCTCGGAAATCAGGGTGCCCGCGGCGTTCTCCGGCTCGATGATGCCGGAGGGGTGGAACTGTACGAGTTCGGGGTCGCGCAGCCGCGCCCCCGCGTCGACGGCGAGCCGGAACGCATCGCCGGTGTTCTCGTCACGACGCGACGAGGTGCGGCGCCAGATGCGGGTATGTCCGCCGGCAGCGAGGATTACAGCATCCGCATGGATCAGAAAGCGCGTGCCGTCGGACTGATCGAATCCGTAGGCGCCGAACACGACGTTGTCCTTGACGAGAATGCGCGTGATGTAGACGCCATCGAGGATCGGCACATCGAGCTGCTCGGCTCGGCGCACCAGCGTGCGCTGGATCTCCAGCCCCGTGTAATCGCCGGCGAATGCGGTGCGGCGGAACGTGTGCGCCCCGAAGAAACGCTGCGAGATGCGGCCGTCGTCTTCACGGGCGAAGTCCATGCCCCAGCGCTCCAGATCACGGATGCCGCGCTCCGCACCCTGCGTGACGACCTCGACCGTGTGCGGATTGGCGAGGAGATAGCTCTCCTTGATCGTGTCGGCGGCGTGCTGCTGCCAGCTGTCGTCGGCATCCATCGTGCCGAGAGCCGCGTTGATGCCACCAGCGGCGAGCGAGGTGTGCGCGTCGTCGCGGTGCCGTTTGCCGACGGCCAGCACGTCGACACCGCGTTCAGCCACTTCGATGGCCGCGCGGAGGCCGGACCCTCCGGTTCCGATGACCAGGACGGTGGTGGAGATCTGTCTTTCACGAGCGCTCATGCTTCCATGCTAAGAACGCACGTCCGATAACTCCAGTGCATTGTTCATATCATGTCGATAGACTTTGGACATGAATCTGGAGCAGTTGAGAGGCTTCGTCGAGATCGCCGACATTGGACACTTCACTCGTGCATCCGAGAATCTGCATCTTGCCCAGCCTTCGCTGAGTCGCCAGATCTCGACGTTGGAGCAGGAGTTGGGTGCCGAACTGTTCCATCGCGCTCGCGGGAACATTTCACTCACCGACGCGGGCCAGACGCTTCTGCCGCGTGCACGGCGCATGCTGGCGGATGCTGATGCCATCCGTTCCGAGATGGCAGAGCTGGCGGGTCTGCAGCGGGGGCGTGTGCGTCTCGGTGCCACGCCGACCCTGTGCATCAGTCTGGTCGCCGAGGCGATGGGGGCGTTCCATGTCGCGCATCCAGGGGTGGAGCTGCTGCTCACCGAGGCTGGCTCGAACGTATTGATCGAGCAACTTGCGGCCGGCGCCGTTGACATGGCGCTCATCACGCTGTCGGATGCGCTGCCGGTCACGGGATCTGCGCTGGTGCGCACGCCGTTGCTGACCGAGGAGTTGGTGGTCGTATCGTCCGCAGCGCACGCGCCTGTCGCCACCGATGAGGGTATCGATCTTGTCGGCCTCTCTCGTCTGCCGCTCGTGTTCTTCGCGGAGAGCTACGACCTTCGGGCGACGACGGATGCTGCCTTCCGTGCAGCCGGCCTCGCGCCGACGCCGGTTGTCGAGGGTGCCGAGATGGATGCAGTGCTGCGGTTCGTCGAGCGAGGACTCGGCGTCGCGGTGGTGCCGGCGATGGTGTTGCTTGACCGACCGACGCTGCGGTCCGCGCGCCTGCGTGACCCACGTCTTGCCCGTACGATCGGCCTCGCTCACCGCTCTGACGTCAATCCCACTCGTGCGGCGGCGGCGATGCGGCGGGTGATCGTGCGAACGGCCGGTGAGCTCGTCGACCGTGACCCGACGACGATGAGCCTGGTTGGGTGAACCGCGCCGCCTGCTCGGCCGGCGCGCCACGAAACAGGTGCTACCACGCACGACGAAGGCGGCTGGGCTGTCCGTCCGAACTGCCTGCCGCCTTCGAAGTCATTCTATCAAGCCTTCTCGACGAACACCACGGCTCCGCTCTTGAGCGTGAGAATCAAGGAAGTCAACCAAGTGCTGTGCTCAAATCGTCGCAACGCCTCACTGTAGATGACTGCGTCACCGAGCTCAGTCCGAGAAGTATCGAGAACAAGGCGTTCAGCACCCTGTTCCTTTGCCCGGCGGAACTGATTTGAAATCGTGCTCCGACCCGATCCTCTGGGAGTCTTGATCTCCCACGTCTGCCCGTTCATCAGGATGTCCAGGTTCTTCACTCGATCACCGTGTTTGAGAGGCAGGAACTCAACCTTCATTCCGACGGACGCGAGGCGTGTGGCCGTCTCCAGTTCGTTGAGTTGAAGTTTCAGGCCTCGTGGTACGCGTACGGGGTGTCGATGCTCTTGGAGAACAGCACCCATGACGTGCGCTCGCGTTTTCATCGCTTCATTACACAAGGCGGTGGACGCGCGGGTGGGGCGTGTTGGTCGCAGATGACGCGATCCGTGGAGAACTCGAGAAGATCGTGTGATGTGCAGAAGATCAGGCGCGGCCTAACCCGCGGGTAGCGCCTTCACCGCCGCGGCCAGCACCTGCGGCACCGTTGGTACTCCCTCGGCGCGGAATACCTGAATGCCGGCGGCATTGCGCACGATCACGGTGGGTGTGGCGCGGATGTAGAGCGCCTCAGCGGCATCCGGATCCTGAGCCACATCGATTTCGGTGATCGTCGCATCGGGGAGGAACCGCACCGCATCGGCGAGCACCGCGCGCGTTCGTGAGCATGCGCCACAGAATGCGGATGTCACCAGTGTCAACTCCACAGAGCAACCTCCCTTACTCCACCCCAACGCAGACTCGGGTAATCAAATTCCGTCGAAGGTCTTGCGGTTTAATTAATAAGTGTGGATTATTAATTAACCATCCGGGTCTACTCACGATGGTCTACCTAGTGGCTCACAGAGGAGTTCAGATGCGAGAGATCATGCGAGTGGCGGTGAAGGGCTGATGCGCGCGCACACTCTCATCCCGCGTCCTCGTCTCTACGAGACGGCCGATGGCGCGTTCACAATGACGGAGTCCATCGAGGTCGTGCAGGCCCCGGATGCCGCGGATGCTGTCGCACTGCTCGCTGAACGGCTCTGGGCCGGCGCCCGCATTCGCGTGGACAAATCGGAGTGCGATGGTGCCGGCATCCGCTTCGTGGAAGATGCCGAGCTGGCATCCGAGGCGTATTCGATCGACGTGACACCGCTCGCCGTCACGATCGCAGCGGCAAGTGCCAGCGGATTCGGTCATGCGGTCGCTACGTTGCTGCAACTCATGGGCGAAGGAATCTGGCGGGCGGCATCCGCTCTGCCTCGCACCATCGAGATCCCGGCCTGTCTCATCGAAGATGAGCCGGCATTCGAATGGCGTGGGGTCATGATCGACGTGGCCCGGCATTTCCTGCCGGCGCGCGAGGTGCTGCGCATCGTCGATCTGCTCGCGATGCACAAGTTCAACCGTTTGCACCTGCATCTCACCGACGATCAGGGCTGGCGGGTTGAGATCCGCGCCTTCCCTCGTCTGACTGAAGTTGCCTCCTGGCGTGATCGCACGCAGGTCGGCGCCGATGATGCGACCGCTCCTGAGATCACGCGTCCGCACGGTGGCTTCTATACGCAGGATGACATCCGCGAGATCGTCGCGTATGCCGCGGGCCGTGGTGTCGAGGTCGTTCCCGAGATCGATCTGCCTGGGCACTCGCAGGCCGCCATCTCGGCGTATCCCGAACTGGGTGTTCCCGGCCCGGGTGGTGCGCTGCAGGGTGTCGAGGTCTACCCGCGCTGGGGCGTCAGTGCGTACCCGCTCAACGCCGAGAACGCCACGGTCGACTTCTTCCGCACCGTTCTCGACGAGGTGCTCGAACTGTTCCCCTCCGTCGACATCGGTCTCGGTGGTGACGAGGTGCCTGCAGGTCCGTGGGAAGTCGACCCGCGTTCGCAGCAGTTGGCGCGTGAACGTGGTCTGACGGGTCCGCGGGAGTTGCAGTTCTGGTTCCTCGAGCAGTTGCGCACGCACATCCAGCAGAAGGGTCGGCGGATGCTGGCCTGGGATGAGGTGCTCGAGCACGAGGTCACCTCAGATGTCACGGTGCTCGGATGGCGAGGGGATGCCGGGATTGGTGAGGCACTGCGCCGCGGCATCCCGGTCATCGCCTGCCCCGACAATCAGCTGTACTTCGACTACCGTCAATCCGACGATCCGCGCGAGCCGATCCCGGTCGGTGTGGTCGTCGGGCTCCGCGAGGTCTACGGGTTCGACCCGGTGCCTGCATGGGCGACACCTGAGCAGGCGTCGTTCCTGCGCGGCGCACAGGCGAACCTGTGGGCCGAGCATTTGGAAGACGCCCGGGCGCGCGACTACATGCTGTGGCCGCGCGCGTGTGCCTTGACTGAGGTGCTGTGGAGCGGCCCAGGAGGCGACTTCGATGATTTCGCCGAGCGACTCGGCGCCCACCTGCGCCGCCTGGACGAGCGCGGCGTGGAGTACCGGCGCGCGTCAGGGCCGCTACCGTGGCAGGAGCGTCCTGGTGTGAGCGGACGTGTTCAGAATCAAATGGAACGGCAGCAGGAGATCGACGAGCTGACGTCCGCGATCGTACGGTGAGCGTGCGAGAGAAGGATGACGTGGCACGACAGGGTGAGCCGTCTCGTGGGGCGACCGGCATCCTGGCGCTGACCCCGGCCGAGTTGCGTGCGCTGCGACGTGAGCCGCATGCCCCAGGCGGGGCGGCGATCCAGGTCACCAGACAGCACAATCTGTCGGTCATCCGCCGACTGCTCTACGCGAACGGACCGCAGACCAGACCCGAGCTTGCGCGTCTCAGTGGCCTGTCGCTACCTACCGTCGGCGGGCTCGTCTCAACTCTGGTGGATGCCGGCACGGTACAGGACCTCGGGGTTCTCGCACAGGCGAAGGTGGGAAAGCCTGCATCGCGCGTGGCCATAGACGCGGCCGGAAACGTCTCGATCGTGCTCGACCTCACTCATGACGACATGTTCATCGGCGCGCTGGTCGACTTGGACGGGACAGTGGTCGACCGCGTGCACGTCAGCATTGGAGACGCCAGCGGCGAAGCCGCGCTGGAGCACGCGGTGGATCTCGCGACCCTCCTGCTCGATCGCGCCACGGCGCAGGTCATCGGCATCGGAGTGGCATCCCCCGGACTCGTGGACGATCGCGGGCAGGTTCACGTCGCCGATCGGCTGCGTTGGCGCGATGTGCCGCTCGCCGACGTGTTGCAGGAACGCACCGGCATCCCCACGGTCGTCGGCAACGATGTCAATCTTCTGGCGCTCGGTCTCAGCCGCTTCCGCAATCGCTCAGGACGCGACGCGATCGTCGTCGCGCTCGACAACGGTGTGGGTGCCGCGGTACTCGAGGGTGGCAAGCCCGTGCTCGGCGAGCAGTTCGCGGCGGGGGAGATCGCGCATCTCACCGTCGTCGCCGACAGTGAGATGTGCCCGTGTGGACGACGCGGATGCCTCGACATGATCGTTGGCACTCAGCACCTGGCGCGCCGACTCGAGGCAGAAGGCGAAGGGATTCTCGAACCGTCCGGGCGGATTCTCGGCGAGGTGCTCGCTCCCATCGTGATCATGCTGAACATCAATGTGATCGTGGTGGTGGGTCCTGCATCGCTTGTCGAGGGTCCGTTCGCGGATGGTGTTGTCAGCGGCATCCACTCACGGCTGCGCCCTGCGATCATCGAGGGCTTGAAGATCGAAGTCGGCGCAAACGATCCCGATCTGGTTCTGCTCGGTGCTGCCGCTGTCGTGATGGAGTCCCAGCTCGGCATGCGCTGAGTGCTGTCTGCGCCGGACGTTGGCCAGCACGATGCTGCCGAGCACGAGAGCGATACCCAGCAGTTGCAACGCGCTGAGCGTCTCGCCGCTTATTGCGACGCCGAGTGCGACGCCCGTCACGGGGTTAAGTAGCCCGATCACGCCGACGACTCCGGCGGGCAGGTGACGGAAGCCGCTGAACCAGCAGAAGAAGCCAAGAGCGGTGGCGATCAGGCTGACGTAGCCGAATGCGATGAGCTCGGATGGTGAGACGGCGGGCGGGGCGCCCTCGAACAGTGAGGCGGCGACGGTCAGTTCGATGCCGCCGACGATCAGCTGCCATGCGGTGACGGTGAGCACCGGCGTGCCGTCGTTCCACCGTTTCATGAGGATCGCGCCGAGCGCCGACATCGCCATCGATGCGAACGATGCCGCGATGCCCCAGGCATCTAATCGCCCGGTCGCGGTGCCGACGATGAGCAGCACGCCCGCAGCGCCGACGCCCGCGCCCAGCAGTACGCGCGCGGTGGGGCGCTCGTGCAGGATCAGCCAGGCGAAGCCCGCGATCATGAGCGGCGCGACGGAGGTGATGGATGCCGCGACGCTGGAGGGCAGCAGCTGGGCTGCCACGTAGACGAGGCAGAAGAACAATCCCATATTCAGGGTGCCGAGCACGATCGAACGCCACCACCAGGCACCGTGGGGCAGCCTCCTCACAACGAGCAGCAAGACGAGTCCGGCCGGCAGTGCGCGGATGGCCGAGCCCCACAGTGGCGAATCGGCCGGCAGGAACTCGTGCGTGACCCAGTAGGTTGAGCCGAACACGATCGGTCCGATCGCGGCGATCAGCGGCCAGCGCAGTGTGCGCCAGACACTGTGTTGATGCCGAGAATTGTTTTCCATGGAAACGAGCATACGTTCCATGGAAAGTAAGATGGTGCCTATGTCAGAGATTGATCGCGTAGCGACGTTCGTGGAGCAGTGGCGTCGGGAGCGCCCGGAGCTCGACCCGAGCCCTATGGCCGTCATCGGGCGGATGCGGCGAGTATCGGATGACTTCACCGAGGCGCTGATCGAGAACTACCGTCGCTACGACCTCGGCGAGGGGGAATTCGACGTGCTCTGTGCGCTGCGTCGCACAGGAGATCCCTTCACGTTGCCGCAGGGAGAGCTCGCCGCGCACACGATGGTGACCGCCGGTGCGACCTCGAAGCGTGTCGACCGTCTGGCTGCGGCCGGTCTGGTTACGCGGCATCCGCATGCCGAAGATGGTCGGGGCCGTGTCGTCGGGCTCGCGGACGAAGGGCGAGCGCTGATCGATGAGATCTACCCGACGCACCTCGCCCTGGAGGAGTCGCTGCTCGCACCGCTCAGCGCCGCGGAGCGCCGGGAGCTCGAGCGCATGCTGCGCAAGCTGATCACTGGCTGACGTCGGAAGGCGGATTTTTCGGCAGCGGCTTCGAGTGCAAGATACCGGACACCGCGCCGAGCGTCGCACCGATGATCGTGTCGATGATGCGCTCAAGGGCGACATCCATCGATCCGATCTGGCCCGTGGCGGCTCCCGTCAGCAGCAGCACGAGCGGAGTGATGATCATGAGTGCGAGTGCGTAATGGCGAACCACGACGAGTTCGACCGAGAACTGCATGATGCCGAGCAGCAGCGCGATCCATAGCCCGGAAGGATGCAGCAGCACCAGCAACGCATAGACGCCGACGCCGAGCACCGTGCCCAGCATCCGGTGCATGCCGCGCTGGAAGGCCGCCTTGCGCGCGGCGGCTGATCCGATCACGGCGATGGCGGCTCCGACGATCCAGTAGCTGCGAGCAGGATCAACGAAGGAACCGATTAGTACACCGAGCACGGACACGATGGCTACGCGCAGAAGCAGCATCTTCGCATCGGTGTCGAGCGCCGGGCCGGGCAGCAACTCGCGCAGAGGGCGCGCGCGTCTGGCGCGTACGCGGGGGACGAGCAGTGGAGACACGGCGACCAGATACGCGAACAGGCAACCGCCAGCAACGGCCGCGGTGTACTCGAGCGGCGTGACCGGGGAATGGGCGATGACCTGGGCCGACAGCCCGAACATCAGCACGAAGAACAATGGGCCTGGCGGGCCGAGTCGGAATCCGAACGCGAGTCCCGAGCTGATCAGCGCGATGGCCACGATGCCGATGCTGACCAGCCACGGCTCCGCGGCAGCGTATGCGCCGGCCATAGCGCTCAGGGTGAGGCCGATGCCGACCAGCGGCAGCACTTTGGCGCGCTCGACCACGGGGGCCGCGCCGGCGAACAGGACGGTGAACGCGCCGGATGCCGCGACATAACCCAGCGTCGGCATACCCAGCAGCGTCAGCACGACGATCGGTACGGTGAGCCCGATCGCCGCCTGCAATCCCAGTTGCCAACGAGGACCATGGGATGGGGCGAAGGCGAACAGACTCACACTTCCATTGTCCTCCTGCCTCCCGCACGCTCCCGCCGCTTCCGGGCTCAGCCGCGGAGGAGGATCACTCGCGGTCGAGACCGAAGGTGCGCTTCACCAGCGCCTGCACGTCACGGTCGAGTCCGTCCATTCGGCCGTTCATTGCGTCGAGACGAGTGTTCACGGCGTCGAAGCGCGCATTCATCTCTGCGCGCAGGCCGCCGATCTCGGTGCGGACCACGCGGATGAACAGCGTCGACACCACAGTGAGCATGCCGAACATCAGGGCTATGAAGGCCCCGATCATCGTCCATATCTGTGCATCGTTCAACGCGTCCACCCTTTCATTGTCATCGACACGACCCATCCTGCCAAGTGGATCGCCGACAACGCGGAATCGGTGGATAACTCTGTTGAACAGACAAATGTGCAGTAAGAGTCAGTGCGCGGTGAGCCACTCTGCGAATGTCTGACGGCCGAGCGCGGCGCCCGGTCCGGGCAGCGCGTAGCCGGCGCGCATCCCCTTCATCTGCGCCGTCGGCAGATTGATGGAGGAGATCCACGCGCGGTGTCCTTCGGCGCGCGCATAGGCCTTGATCATCGCGTCGAGGGCCTCCTCGCGGGGACCGGCAAGATCTCTCGTGCGCTCCTGAGGATCTCCTGCGGCGAGGTCGGCAAGATGCGCGCCCACCTCGCGGGCAGCGATCGGCTGTACACGGGCGCGCGGGGCGAGGTGGAGCGGCCCCACTTTCCCCCGGGCGAACAGCTGCGCGGCGAACTCATGGAACTGCGTTGCACGCAGGATCGTCCACGGCACGGGAGAGCCTTCGTACACCTTCTCCTGGGCGACCTTGCCGGCGTAGTAGTCGTGCGGCATCCGATCGATGCCCACGATCGACAGCAGCACGACATGGCGGGCTCCGGCATCCGCAGCCGCGCGCACCAGCTTTCCGGATGCCGTCGTGAAGAACTTGATCGCGGCATCCGCCTTCAGTGTCGACACGTTGGCGGTGTCGATGACGGCGTCGACGCCTGCGAGCGCGGCATCCAGCCCCTTGCCGGTGATGAGATCCACACCCTGAGATCGGCTCAGCACGACTGCCTCATTGCCTGCGGCCTGCACAGCATCGACGGCTCGCCGGCCGACGACTCCTGTTCCTCCAGCCACTGCGATCTTCATGCGATGTCCTCCTTCGTTTCGATGATGGACCCTGATCTGGGGCTGCGGCTACGGGGTCCAGGAAGCATGAGCAGAAGTCCGAGCAGAACACTGCCGCCGAGGCCGATGATGTTCCCGATCACGTCGATGATCGGCATCCCGCCGAACTGGGCGGCGTGGTAGATCAGGTGAGGGATCCCGAAAACGGTCCACGCGACGCCGACGACTCGACCCGATTCGGGGCCACGCGTGAACGCCGCTGCGATGCTGGCCGCAGCCAACGCCAGATACAGCGCGCCGACGTCGCGGATGAGGTGCTCATTGAAGGGTCCGTCGACCGCGATCCAGACTCTGCCGAGGCCAGGGAACGACTCGTAGAAGCTCGACGGCCAGACGGCTGCCCACAGTCCGACGAAGCCTCCGACGACCGCGGTCGCCCACAGCAGTATGCGGCGCATGATCATGTTCATACCTCTTCGACGATGCAGCGCAGGGAAATGTGAGGATTCCGCCTCACATTTCGGCTCGCCGCATCGTCGAAGGTGGAGGAGGATGTGACGTGATGGATGGAATCGACGCGCTCGAAGACGAACGGCGTGGCCTGCTCGCGCTCTCTTACCGGCTGCTTGGAACAGTCGCCGACGCCGAGGACGCCGTGCAGGAGACATATGTGCGTTGGTACCGGATGTCGGCTGCCGAACGTGCGGTGATCGTGAACCCCGCGGCGTGGCTCACCCGTGTCGCAGGCCGCATCTGTCTCGACATGCTTGGATCCGCGCGCGCCAGGAGGGAGCGCTACGTCGGCGAGTGGCTGCCCGAGCCGGTTCCCTGGTCATCGTCCGTTGTGTCTGTGCGGTCGGTTGATCCTTTGGATGCCGTGACACTCGACGACTCCGTCAGCATGGCGTTGCTCGTCGTTCTTGAATCACTCACCCCAGCCGAGCGCGTCGCATTCGTGCTCCACGACGTGTTCGGGATGCCGTTCGCCGAAATCGCAGCAACCGTGGGCCGAACGCCGGATTCCGCGCGGCAGCTCGCCTCACGGGCCCGTCGGCGTGTGCAGGAGCGCCGAGTCGGGGCGGCGTCTCGTGAGCAGCACGATGCGGTCGCACGGGCCTTCGCGGCGGCAGCTGCGACTGGAGAGCTCTCGGCGCTGATCGCGCTGCTCGACCCCGACGTGGTGCTGCGCTCGGACGGCGGGGGCAAAGTTTCCGCGGCCCGCCGACCCGTGTTCGGCGCCGACCGGGTGGCACGATTTCTTCTCGGACTGCCGCACCTCAACCCGGGCATGGTGCTCGCTCCGACACTGATGCCGGATGGTGTGGCGTTCCTCGCGAGCATCGATGGCAGGGTCGACACGATCATCTCCCTCGCGGTGAGGGCCGATCGCGTCGCCGAGATCTATCTGATGCGCAACCCAGACAAACTCACGCTCTGGCACGCGTCCTGACGTTCCGGTCGCAGTTTCTGTCGTCCGGCGTCCGTCGTAGCGACAGAAACTGCGACCGGAAGGATGCCGACTCACCGGATAGTCTGGCCCGATGACTGCAGTGACAGCGCGGCCGGGCATCGCTGACCGGCTCTCTCGGATGATTCAGCTGCCGACGGTGTCCGCTGAGCTCGAAGAGCGCGGGATCGAGCCTTTCGAAGATTTCGTCGTGCTGATCGCAGAACTGTATCCGCTCGTCCACGCGCACCTCCCACTCGAGCGTCACACTGAGTTCGGACTGTTGTTCCACTGGAATGGTCGAGCTGCCGCATCCGACGGCCCGCTCGTGCTGATGGCGCACTATGACGTCGTCCCTGTCGACGAGAGCGACCCATGGACGCACCCACCGTTCTCTGGCACCATCGCCGACGGCCACGTCTACGGGCGCGGTGCGCTCGATGACAAGGGTCCGCTCATCGTGATGCTCGAAGCCGTCGAGAATCTGCTCGCCACGGGTTTCGTCCCCGCACGAGACGTGTACCTCTCCTTCGGCGGGAACGAGGAGACTTTCGGTGCGGCCGCCGTGGAGATCGCCCGAGTTCTGAAGGAACGGGGGATCGTGCCGTGGCTCGTGCTCGACGAGGGCGGTGCCGTGGTGGATGCGCCGCTGGCGTTCGTACAGGGCCGTGCCGCGATGATCGGTGTCGGGGAGAAGGGCGTGCTCACGCTGAAGCTCAGCACCCGCGGTGACGGCGGACACGCCTCAGCGCCGCCGACGCTCACTGCCGTGCGTCGTATCGCCCGTGCGGTGAACCGGCTCGATCCAGGAACGTTCCGTCCTCGCACACCGAAGGCGATCTCGCGGATGCTGTCGCAGTTCTCCGAACAGGCATCCGGACCATCGCGGCTGCTGCTGAAGGTGCTGGCCAGCGTGCCCTTCCTGACTGCGCGCGTGTTCGCGGCGCTCGGCGGAGAACCCGCCGCGATGGTGCGCACCACAGTCGCTGCGACCATGCAGTCCGGAGGGACAGCGGCCAACGTCATCCCCTCACAGGCATCCGCCACCATCAACCTGCGTATCGCGCTCGGCGAGACGGTCGAGGATGCCGTCGTCCGCGTGCGCAGGCGAATCAACGACCCGCTCGTCTCCATCGATGTGCTCGAGGGCAGTGCGCCGTCACCGGAATCTCCCACCGACAACGCGCAGTTCGCTCTGCTCGGCGAGGCACTGGAACAGGCATTCCCCGGCGTCCGACCGGTGCCCTACGTGATGATGGCGGCAACCGACTCACGCCACTTCCACCGGTACTCGCCGGCCGTCTACCGCTTCGCGCCGCTGGAGATGTCGAACGCCCAGCGGGCCTCGATCCATGGTGTCGATGAGAGTGTCGAAATTTCCACGCTGGAACGCGGCGAGATCTTCCACCGAGCGTTGCTCGAACACCTGAACTGAGGACGAAGATGTCACGTACTGCCAGCCTGGGCGCTGTCGCCTCGATCGTCGGATTCCTTGCATTCGTCGAGTTCACCAGCGGAGTGCTGCAGGGGTATTACACGCCGATGCTTTCTGACATCGCCCGTCACTTGCAGATCCATGATGCGGATGTGAACTGGTTCGAGGGCACGCAACTCATGCTTTCGGCCCTCGTCGTGCCTGCGTTCGCCAAGCTCGGCGATATGGTCGGCCACAAGCGGATGCTGCTGATCTCCACCGCCCTCACGGCCGCGGCCGCGCTGGCGCTGCCGTTCACGGACTCGTTCTGGGTGTTCCTCGTTGCGTGGACGTTGATGGGCTTCTACGTCGTCTGGTTACCGTTGGAGATCGCGCTGATCTGGTCGCGATCGCGGCGGATCCAAGGTCGCTCGATCATCACCGCTCGCGCTGCGGGAATGCTCGTCGCAGCGCTCGAGACCGGCGCCATTGCGGGCGCACTCGTCGGCGGCGCACTCATCGACGTGCTGCCGCTCACGATCGTGCTGCTGATTCCGGCGCTGCTCGTCGTGGTGTGCTTCTTCGTCATCCTGTTCGGTGTGAAGGAGTCGCCGGAATCCAACGGCGGCGTGCTCGACACGGTCGGTCTCGTGCTCATCTCGATCGCTCTCATCTGCTTCACCGGCGGGCTCAGCCTGCTGCGCTTGGAGGGCGGCCTGGTCAATCCGTGGTCGTGGGCCGTCGTCGTTCTCGGAATCCTGCTCATCGTGCCGTTCGTGCTGTGGGAGCTGCGTCACGACGACCCGCTGATCGACGTGCGCATGTTCCGATCTCCCGCGCTCGGCCCGGTCTTCCTCACGGCCGGTCTGTTCGGGGTGAGCGTGCTCGGGGCTCAAGCGCCGCTGTCGACCTTCGCGCGCACCGATCCGGATGTCTACGGGTACGGTCTGGGAACGACCGGGTTCGCGACCTCGCTGATCATCGGCATCTATCTCATCGGCATGATCACCGGTGCCCTGCTTTACTCGCGGATCGCCCGCCTGATCACGCCGAGGCGCACCCTCATCGGGGCGGCGCTGCTGGTGGGCGTCGGGTTCCTGCTGTTCTTGCCTTTCCATGACACCTACGCGCAGGTGATCATGAACATGGTGATCGTCGGCATCGGTTCCGGGGCGCTCGTCGCGGCTCTCCCGGCGGCCGCGGCATCCGCTGCTCCCGAGACACAGACCGGCGTCGCGACCGGACTCACCAACTCGGTGAAGACGCTCGGCGGGGCGATCGCCTCGTGCGTGTTCGGTATCGCGCTGATGCACGGCGTTGCCACGACGGCCGGTGCGACCGAAGGAACGGCCGGGTCGCTGGAGGGCTACATGACGGTGTGGATCGTCTGCGGCGTGACAGCGCTTGTGGCAGCGGTGCTGCTGGTGTTCGTGCCGAAGCAGGCGTTCACTGATCGTGCGGTCGACGAGGTAGAGGCGATCGCCCAGTAGTCAATCCCAGCCCTTCGGATTGTGCATGAACTCCAGTCGGATGCCGTTCGCGTCCTCGACGAAAGCGGCGTAGTACCCGTCTGTGAAGCGCGGATACTCCTTCGGCCTGCGCACTTCGGCCCACCCTGCGGCGACCGCAATGTCGTGGAGCTGGTCGACCTCCGCCCGCGAATCGACGGCGTAGGCAAGGTGCTGCCAGCCGACGCGACCGTGCCGGTGAGGTCCGGTTCCTTCCTCGCGTGCCGGGTATAACAGAAGCTCGGGCTCGCCCTCCTTTTGCCAGTACGCCAGATCCTCCGCGTCATGAGCGCGGGTGTAGCCGAGCGCTTCCAACACCGGATTGAACTGCGCGGATGCGCGCGGGACGTCGTCAACGGTGATGCCGAGGTGATCGAAGGTCGCCATGGGTACAGTCTCGCTCAGAACAACGCGGTCGGAAGGGCACCTTCGAACTCCAGCAGCCGGCGCTTCGTCACGAGTCCCTGTTCACTGTCGCCGCCCGAGTATCCGCCCAGTCCGTCGCTGGCGACGACGCGATGGCAGGGGACGATGATCGGGATCGGATTCGCTCCCATCACGGCGCCGACGCCACGGGCGGGGATGCTGGTGCCACTCCGGGCCGCGAGCTCACCGTAGGTGATCGACTGCCCATGCTCGACGGTCTCTGCCAGAGCGGTCAGGACCGCGCGGGTCGTGTCGGTCTGCAGACCGAGATTGAAAGGGATGTCGAACGTCGTCAGCCGGCCGTCGAAGTAGGCGCGAAGTTGCCGCAGGGCTTCGGTCAGAAGGGGATCATCTGCACGATCGCCCACCGGTGGGATGCCCCAACCCTGGTAGCGGCGCGGATCAGTGCGGGGCGTGGTACTCGGCCTCGTCGCGCTTCCAATAACCCTTCACTATCGCCTGTGCGGTGTCGACGCTCCAGCGCTTCAGCAGTGCACGGCCGGGCTTGACGATGGCCTGCTCGGCCGCGATGAACACGAACGGGTCAGCGCCCACGGCATCCGCTTCGGTGAGCGCTTCCAGGAAAGTGATCAGCGCGGAGCCCGCCAGGGCATCGCCGCGGTGCAACCATTCGACGTCGACGGGTGCCTCGATGTCGAGCTCTCCGTCGCCACCCTGCACTTCGATGACGATGCGTGCCGGTTGGTCGCCGATCAACGCTGCGAATCGGCGGATCGCGGGGATTGCCGTCTCGTCGCCCACCAGGAGCCATGAGCCGGGCGTTCCGGTGATCACTGCAGACCCTCGCGGTCCACCGACGCCGATCTTCGCGCCGATCGGGGCGCCTGCTGCCCAGACAGCAGCAACGCCCTCGTCGCCATGCACGGCGAACTCGACCTCAAGCCAGTTGTCGCCCCACACCAGCGGCGTGTACTCGCGGCTGGGTGCGGCCCGCATCTCCTCCACGGTTTCCGGCGTCTCCTCCGGGAAGAACAACCGCATGTGGTCGTCACTGCCGAGGGAATCGAAGCCCAGGAGGTCATCGCCCTCGAGCCGTACGCGCACGTAGTTCGCGGCGAGAATTTCGCGTGCAGTGAGCGTCACGGTGCGGAACTGGAGATCGAGCGGATGGCGCACCAGCGAGAAGCCGGATTTCAGATCGGTCATGAAGTTAGGCTAGCCTACATAACAGCGAGCTGAGGTAAGCCTTACCTAGCTCTACCGCCTTCCCCGCATCCCTTCAAAGGAGCCCTATGTCTTCGCGACGTCCACTCGCCGCAGCATCCTTCGTCCTCATTTCTGCGCTCGCGCTCGCCGGCTGCGCATCGACACCGGCTGCGGAACCTGAGAAGCCGACGTCGTCAGACGAGCCCGTTTCGGTCACTGTCGAAGACAACAACGGCACCCACACACTCGACCTTCCGCTGACCTCCGTCGTCGCGACGGACAACCGCACCTTCGAGACTCTCGAATCGTGGGGCGTCGAGCTGACCGCCGCAGCCGTTTCGCTGATGCCCAACACGATCTCGTACACCGAGGATGCCTCGATCATCGACCTGGGTAGCCACCGTGAGCCGAACCTCGAGGCGGTCGTCGCCGTCGAGCCCGATCTCATCATCAACGGCCAGCGCTTCGCCGAGTTCCACGAAGATTTCGTCTCGCTTGCTCCGGACGCGGCCGTGCTCGAACTTGACCCTCGAGAGGGTGAGCCTTTCGACGAGGAACTCAAGCGTCAGACCACCGTGCTCGGCGAGGTCTTCGGCAAGCAGACCGAAGCCACTGAGCTCAACGACGCCCTCGATGCCGCGATCGACCGGGTCAAGGCCGCATACGACGACAGCGAGACCGTCATGGCAGTGACCACATCCGGAGGAGCAATCGGCTACATCGCGCCCACCGTCGGACGCACCCTCGGCCCGGTGTTCGACTTCGCCGCGCTGACTCCTGCGCTCGAAGTCACCGATGCCACCGATGACCATCAGGGCGACGATATCGCCGTGGAGGCGATCGCCGACTCCAACCCCGATTGGATCCTGGTGATGGACCGTGACGCTGCCGTCGGCGCCGATGACCCCAACTACGCACCTGCCGCCGACATTCTCGAGAACTCGGAGGCACTGGCCAAGGTCACCGCTGTCTCCGAGGGCAACATCGTCTACATGCCCGCCGATACGTACACGAACGAAGGCATCCAGACGTACACCGAGTTCTTGAACGACTTCGCGGACGCACTCGAAGCACGCTGAGCGCGACGCATGATGGGGGCCGTCGAGGCGATGGCGGCCCCCGTTTATGCGAGAGAATCTACTGAAACACCATGATGCGATCGACACTGAGCCCACAGCCGCGCACGCGCGGCAGATTATTCGACCCCACGCTCCTGATCGGCATTGTGATCGTTGCGCTGCTGCTGGTCGCGTCGCTGTTCGTCGGGGTGTATGACATCTTCGGTGCCGATGACGGAGCCGAGATGTTCGCCATTACTCGGATTCCGCGTACGGCTGCGCTCATGCTCGCCGGTGCAGCGATGGCCATGTCCGGACTGGTGATGCAACTGCTCACACAGAACCGCTTCGTCGAACCGACGACCACAGGAACTACCGAATGGGCAGGCCTCGGGCTGCTCGCCGTGATGATCATCGCGCCGACCGCTGGCATCGTGCCCAAGATGACCGGCGCCATCATCGCGGCGTTCATCGGCACCATGGTCTTCTTCCTGTTCCTGCGCCGAGTGTCGCTGCGTTCTTCGCTGATCGTCCCCATCGTGGGCATCATGCTCGGAGCTGTCGTGGGGGCGGTGTCCACCTTCATCGCCCTCCAAACCGACATGCTCCAGAGCCTCGGCATCTGGTTCGCCGGTAGCTTCACCTCGGTGCTGCGCGGACAGTATGAAGCCCTGTGGATCGTCGCGATCGTCGGCGTCGTCATCTTCATCGTCGCCGACAGATTCACCGTCGCCGGTCTCGGCGAGGAAATCTCCACCAACATCGGAGTCAACTACAACCGCGTCGTGCTCCTCGGCACCGCACTCATCGCCGTCGCCACCGGCGTCGTCACCGTGATCGTCGGCAACCTCCCCTTCCTCGGGCTCATCGTGCCGAACATCATCTCGATGGTCAGGGGCGACGACCTGCGCAGCAACCTGCCGTGGGTGTGCCTGCTCGGCATCGCCATCGTCACGGTGTGCGACATCATCGGCCGTACCATCATCATGCCGTTCGAGGTGCCGGTCTCGCTCATCCTCGGCGTCGTCGGATCGGTCGTATTCATCGCGCTCCTGCTGAAGCAGCGTCGTCGTGCTTAGGGCTCTGCGTGGCACCACGCCGCTGCATCGTCCTCCCGCCGAGCGCCGTGCAGGACCGCTTCCGCATGGGCGCGCGCGGCGCAAGTACTTCACGGTTCTCACCATCCTGATCGTGCTGGCAGTGGCGTTCGGAATCGGCATCCTGGTGTGGGACAACCCGGTGCCCTTCGGCACAGACGGGTTCTGGCGCATCACGCAGATGCGCGGCACGAGCATTGTGGTGATGATCATCGTCGCCTTCTGCCAGGCGATCGCCACCGTGAGTTTTCAGACTGTCACGGAGAATCGCATCATCACTCCGTCGCTGATGGGGTTCGAGGCGCTCTTCATCGCAGTGCAGACCGCCGCGGTGTACTTCCTCGGAATCAGTGGGCTGGTGGCGCTGCAGGGAAATCTGCAGTTCGTCCTGCAAATCGCCCTGATGGTCGGACTATCGGTGCTGCTGTACGGCTGGCTGCTGTCGGGACGCTACGCGAACCTGCAGGTCATGCTGCTGGTCGGCATCATCATCGGCGGCGGTCTCGGATCGGTGTCGGCATTCATGCAGCGTCTGCTCACTCCGAGTGAGTTCGACGTGCTCACCGCGCAGATGTTCGGCAGCATCTCCAATGCCGACCCCGAACAGTTGCCGATCGCGATCCCGCTGTGCCTGGTCGCGGGCATCCTGCTGTGGACGAACGCCAGGCGGCTCAACCTGCTCGCCCTCGGCAAAGACATCGCGATGAACCTGGGCCTGAATCATCGGCGCGAACTCATCCGGACGCTGCTGCTGGTATCGATCCTGATGGCGGTGTCGACCGCGCTCGTGGGGCCGATGACCTTCCTCGGTTTCCTCGTGGCGACACTGGCGTATCAGTTCGCCGACACCTACGACCACCGCTACATCTTCCCGATTTCGGTGCTGATCGGGTTCGTGGTGCTTGCCGGTGCCACGTTCGTCATGAAGAACCTTTTCTACGCGCAGGGCGTTGTCTCGATCATCATCGAGTTCGTCGGCGGCATTCTCTTCCTCATCGTGATCCTCAGAAAGGGTCGGCTGTGATCAACCTCACCGACGTACGCAAAGACTACAGCGACGAAGTCGCGATCGGGCCGGTCAACCTGCAGATTCCGGCCGGGGGAGTGACCGCGCTGGTCGGACCCAACGGCGCCGGAAAGTCGACCCTGCTGACCATGATCGGTCGACTTCTGGGTCTGGATGCCGGCACGATCGAGATCGGCGGATTCGACGTCGTCAGCACGCCGTCGAAGGACCTTGCCAAGATCGTCTCGGTGCTGCGTCAGGAGAACCACTTCATCACGCGGCTGACGGTGCGCCAACTGGTGGGATTCGGACGTTTCCCGCACTCCAAGGGGCGCCTCAATGTGGACGACGAGCGAGTCATCAGCGAGGCGATCGACTTCCTCGGTCTCTCCGACCTGGAGTCGCGCTATCTCGACGAGCTGTCAGGCGGCCAGCGACAGCGGGCGTATGTGGCGATGGTGCTCGCTCAGGACACCGACTACGTTTTGCTCGACGAACCGCTGAACAACCTCGACATGCGGCACTCGGTGCAGATGATGCAGCACCTCAAACGCGCAGCCGCAGAGCTGGGTCGCACGATCGTGATCGTGCTGCACGACATCAACTTCGCCGGTCACTATGCGGATCACATCTGCGCGGTGAAGGAAGGCAAGATCGTGCAGTTCGGCACGCCGGACGAGATCATGACGGATGCCGTGCTCAGCAGCGTCTTCGACACCGAGGTGCAGGTGATCGACGGGCCGCGGGGGCGGCTTGCGGTGTATTACTGAGCGCTACAACTCGATGCCGCGGGACTCGTCGTTGACGCCGCTGTTGCCGCCCTTTTTCGACTCGGCCGCAATCAGCCAGACCAATGAGACGATCACAGCGAGCAGCAGACCGAGCCACACGTTCTGCAGGATGAGTCCGATCACCACGCCGAGTACGATCAGGGCGATGGTGCCACCAAGCCACGTCCACCGCTGTTTCTTCGTCGCTGCCATGCGGCCAGCCTAGTGGTCAGCCCAGTGGTCAGCCCAGTGGTCAGCGCGTGCGATGGTCCTCGGGCGCCAGGCGCGGCCCGCGGCGGGCTTCGCGTGGACCGCCGGCGAGGATGAGACGGATGACGCGCTGACGGTGGCCTGCCCAGGGAGCGAGGAGCTCCAGCATCCCGTCGTCGTCGACGCGGGAACCGGTGAGGGCGAAGCCGACCTCGTGGGCGAGGTGGTAGTCGCCGATGCTGACCGCATCGGGGTCGCCGAGCGCGCGGATGCGGGTCTCGGCCGCTGTCCACGCGCCGATTCCGGGCAGGCTGGTGAGGATGCGGTCTCGGTCGGCGCCGGTCTCGGCTGCGATCACGGCATCGGCGATGCGCTGCCCGCGCTCCGCCGCGCGGACGATCGCGCGGGACTGCGGCGGTTCGACACCGGCGCGATGCCATGCCCAGGAAGGGATGCCGCGCCACCCATCGATCGTGGGCGGTGCGAACATCGGTCGCGGCGTCGGACCAGGGGCGCGCTCGCCGAAGCGGGTGATGAGCACGCGCCAGGCACCGAAGGCTTGCAGCGAGGTGACCTTCTGCTCGATCGTGGCACTCACCAGCGCGTCGAAGACCAGGTCGGTGCGGGTGAGGCGGCTGCCGATAGTTCGACGGGCGATGTCGGCGAGAATCGGATGCCCCGACACGTCGAATCCGCTCGCATCGTCGTCAGCGCCGCAGAGCACGGGCAGCTGTTCGAGCACCCAGGATGCGCCAGGGCCCCACGCCGTGGCATGGATGCCCTCGCCGCTTTGCCGCAGCGCCAGGGTGGCGATGCCTTCGGGCGTGCGGCTGGCGCGCCACAGTGCCACGCCATCGACGAGCATCGTCGGATCCTTCGGCCCGCGCATGAGTACGCCAACCGTGCGGAAGAGGTTCAGTGGATGTGCGGGGTGGTACGTCGTCTGCAACGGCGCTGGCAGCACTGCAGGCACGGCATCCGCTGTCATCGACATGCGAACACCCTACGCGGCACGTCCGACAGAACCCACGGCTGGCTGAACTCAGAAGCGGTCAGGCGAAGGCGTGCCGTGGCCGTAACGGATGACGACGTCGGCGTGACGGTCGAAGCGGTAGCCGACGCCACGCACGGTGCGCACGATGTCCTCGTAGCGGCCGAGCTTGGCGCGCAGGCGACGCACGTGCACATCGATGGTGCGCTCGCCGGGGGTCTCGTCATCCGGCGACTGCCAGAGTGCGCCCACCAGTTCGGTGCGCTCGATCGTGCGGCCCTCGCGAAGTACGAGGTACTGCAGCAGTTCGAACTCCTTGTAGGTGAACGCAGCGGAATCGCCGTCGATCAGAACACGCTTGCGGGAGATGTCTACGGTGACGCCGTAGTTCTCATCCTGCTCTTCTTCCTCTGCGGCCTTGGTGCGAGCGATCGCACCGGGCTCCTGCAGAGCGAGGCGGACGACGTCAAGGTCACGACCACCCGAACCGTGCGGCGCGAGAGCGACGGTAGCGTGCGTCTCAGCGCCGGGAGCGAGCTCGGCGAGTGTGCGACGGAGTGCGTCGACGAGAAGCGGCAGGCTGACGCCGGCTTCGGCGGCCTTGATCTCGTCGAGGCCGACGTACAGGGCGAAGCCGCGAGGAGAACGGGTAGCAGGAAGATCAGCGGTGGCAACGGGAGCGGGAGCAGGCTGCTCGGTGATGGGCGCAACAGCACGGAGGTGAGAGGTGCGGGTGGCGGGACGCTCGAGGAGTGCAGAGTTCGACATGATGATGAGTCCTTGCGAAGGGTGAGCCGATACGGCTCGAATGTGTTGCGTGAATGACCGGGAGGGCCGGGAGCGAGCACGCAGGTGGGTGCTCGGTGGCTCAGACGTCGCAGATCGCGAAATTCGTCGAGCCGGGCGGGGCGGCTGGGGTCAGCTACACATTCGGCAACACATGCCAACGCAGCCGGGCATCATCATCCCGGCAGTCCTGTTCGCCTCCTGGGCGGACAAAGGGCGTGCGTTGGTGGTCATGGGTGGATTATTACTGACGAAGTCACACCGTGTCAAAACGAGTCCCCGCGTGACTTTGAGATATAGCGTGGAGATGTGACCATTTCGAGCACCATCGACGGCTTCATCCTCACTGATGAGAAGGATGCTTCGCGCTACACGCTGATGCGCGATGGAGTGCTCGTCAGCGCTCTTGACTATCGCGACGACGGGAAGACGATCGCGCTCACCAGAGCCTTCACAATCCCGACTTTCCGCGGGCACGGGCATGCGGCACGTGTGGTCGCCGGGGCTGTCGCCGACATCGAGAGTCGAGGGGAGCGCAGGGTCGATCCGGTCTGCTGGTACGTGGCCGAATGGTTCGAGCAGAACCCTTCGCACGCCGGGCTGCTGCGTCGATCCTGAGAGTATGTCGCACTGTTACGCCGGGCGTCGCATCCGGGAAGGACGCAGGAGGTGAAACTCGCCGAGGCGTAACAACCCGCGGTAGGTGAGTTTCCGCGTTCCCCTGTTGCGCGAGGCGGCCCGGGTGTACCCTGGCGTCGTTCTCGCGAAAGAAGAACCTCATCATGGGTGATGATTTCGGCGCCGGGGGGCTGGGGGACGGCGTCACAACCACTTCACTGATCGTCCGGTGCAGGGTGCCGGACGGCAGCGACGACGGGCGTGCGATCGACTCCATCGGAGGAATCGATGCGCGGGGCCGGCAGTGGCATCTGCCGCTGGCCGAGGCCGTCGCACTCGCGCGCAGCGGCCTGCGTTTCGTTCTGCAGGGTCCGCCGCCGCTGACGCATTCCGGACCACCCCTGTATGTGCCGCTGCTGGTCGCGGTCAACGAACGGGGCACGGCATACCTGCGTGCGGAAGCGGGCAAGGGCCTGCGTCTGGCGGATCTGCCGCAGTGCACTCACCGATACCACGCACCGCCCGAGCTAGACGACGGCCCGCTTTCGCGTGGATGCCGTGAAGCGGTCGAGTATCTGCGCACGCATTGCCCAGACGTCCTTCCCACCCCGCTCGCTCCGGGCGAGGAATCGGCACCGGTGCCGCTGGAGAAGAAGCGCATGTCCGCGCTTATCCAGGCGGCTGCGGCGCAGAGCGCCTGGCGCTCAGTCGGGTTCCGCGGGGATGAGCAGGATGCCCCGCACGCTGTGCTGTGGCGAGATGGGCCGGATGCGCTGCTCGTACTGCTTGACACCGTGCGGGTTGACACAGCAGAGGGCGTCGTCACGGTCTCCGTCGAAGTCGCGTGTGACGAGCTGCCGGCGCGCGGCGGCCACAGGGCGAGAGTGTGGGTGGACCTTGTGGTCGGCACTGTGGAGCGGCCGACCGGGGCGATGCTCGCGGCGACGCCGCCGCGCGGCCCTGACGTAGTCACCCAGCGTTGGGCAGATGCCCTCACTGCGTTTGCCTGGCGGGCGCTGATCGACGTGTCTGCAGCGATGGGCTCGACTCTCGGTCACGACGAGGACGGTGCCGCGCTCGTGCCCAGCCGGTGGTTCGCCACTTCGGGTGGCTTCTCGCTCGGCGTCCAAGCACGCCACACCTTCGACCGGATGGGCCTCGGCATGGCGCAGGCACGCAGATGAGCGATCTCTTCGGCGACATCGGTGGGATTGCGACAGCCCTCGGCGTCACGAAACCGGGCTGGTTCTCTCAGCCGGACACTCACCTCAAGACGATGCTCTCTGACCCGGAGCAGCGCGCGGCGCTCATCGAGGTGATCGACACTCTGCTCGGCGGTGAGGATGCCACGGCGGAGGGCGATCGCACCCTGATGCCGATCGCAGATATCGGCGTCGTCAAGGTCTTCGGCACGCTCACCGAGCGCGCAGAACTCCTCGATATCGGGCTGCTCGTGCGGGTGCGGCTGGCAGGTTCCGCGACGGAGGTCGGCGGACGCCTGGACTTGGAAGTGCCGCTGTTCGCGGCATCCGGAGAGCCCCCGTCCGGCGGAGGGCCAGAGTCCACCGAGCCGCTCCTGCTCGGCACCGAGCACGGCGTGATCCGCCTCGACGTCGGCATCGACCTGCCGACGGGAGCAGCCCCAGGTCCCGGCGGGCTCAGCCTCGGGGCGGCCGAGCTGACGCTGCGCATCCCCACCGACGGCGCGCTTCCCGACCTCGACCTGGCGCTGCGCGGTCTGCGGATGCCGGGGGCCGCTGAACCCGTCGACGTGGTCGTCGCGCCCGACTCTCTCGCGGATCTTGGCGATTCGCTGCTGCAGTTCGTGATGGGGCTGGTGAGTGCGCAACTGGACGGGCTCGGTGGGAGTGACCCGGTGCGCGCGCTCGGCGGGCTGTTCGGTCTCGTCGCAGCCGACGGCGTCCCCGATTTCCCGATTGCGCAACTCGTAGCGGAAGGCCCTGGTGCGCTCGCACGGTGGTGGGGTCTCGCGCTGTCTGGCGGTTCCGGCGATGCCTGGTTCGCGCATCTGCGGACGCTGCTGGGCGGCACATCGTCGACACTCCATGGACTACCGGCGGTCGACGTCGACCTCACGAGCACGGTCCGGCTGCGCGTCGCCGTGCGCACTGCTCCCGGAGCCGCCGGACTCCCCGTGGTGACGCCGGTGATCGCGATCGTCGCGGCCGCAGCGGCCGGTGTCGAGCTCGCCGCCGAGGTCGAACCGATCTCGCTCGATCTGGCATCGGGGGCTGCCGTCGCGCTGCCCAGCCTTCGCGTCGTCGCCACAATCGCGGGGGAGGGCGGACCGCTCCTTCCTACCCAGAGCGTCGGCGGGTTGTCGATCGGCGTGGGCAGCATCACCGCTGGTTTTGCGCTCACCGCAGACCGCACACCGCAGTTCGTGCTCGCAGCCCGCAACGCCGTCGTGGGGACGACGCCTTACGACGTGCTCGATCTGTCGAATGGCGACGCGCTCGCGGCCGCAGGCGGCACGGTGCTCGGCGACGCCGCGGAGGTGCTGCTCGACCAGCTCGGTGACGTGGGCGGCGTGCTCGGCCGACTCGTCGGGCTGGACGGCGGTACGACACCGCAGATCGACCCGGTGCGGTTGCTGTCCGATCCGATCGGCGCCATCAGGGACCGGTGGCTGGAACTGTTCGACGAGACACCGGTCATCGTGCGGGGCGTGCTCGAGCAGCTGCGCGACGCGTTCGCCTCCGACGCGGGCCGTGCACTGCCTGTCGAAGGCACCGGAACCCCCAAAGACCCCTATCGACTCATGCTCGTGCCCGGCCTCGTGCTGGAGCTCGTCCGCGTCGGAACCCGCATCGCCGTCGCGCTCTCGGCTCATGTCGACCAGGAGCTGCAACCATCGATCGATTTCGCCTTCGACGCGCGGGTGGCTCTGCTGCGTGCGGACCTGGATCCGTCGCATCCGTCGGCATCCGTGCTCGGCGACCTCGCCGCCGCCGTATCGGTGGTGCCGTCCGGAGCATCTCCGATCGAGCTCGGTGACGAGCAGGTCTCGGTGCGCACCCGGGGACTCGGCGCCCGCGTCCGCTGGCGTCCAGGGGCGGATCCTGCCGTCACACCCTGGCTGCGGGAGGCGGAACTGCGCATCGGGTCGGTCACTGTCGACCTGGACACCCTTCACGCGGCAGGGGTACTCGCGGGTGGAGCCACCCCGCTCGCGGAGGTCGCAGAGCAGGCCGTTGCGGATGCGGCGATGGATGCCGCGCACGTTCTCGCCGAGCAGGCAGTGGATGCCGCAGCCGCGTGGGGCGATGCGGCATCTGTCGCCCTCGCCACCGCGGTCGAGCACCTCGGTGCGGGGATTCTCACGGCTGCGGGCTCCGATGCGCTCGTCGCCCTGCGCGACCTTGTCGCCTGGGGTGACGCCGGCGGAGGGGGCGCGCCCGGCGGAGAGACGCTGTCGATCGCCGCGCTGGTCGCCGACCCCGCCACGGAACTGCGGCGCTGGTGCGCTGCTGCCTTCGGCATCGACCCCGCCGCGGGCGAGGTCACCGATCCTGATCGGCTCATCGGGGCGGTCGCTCGCGTGGGGAGGCTCGTCGGCCTCGACATTCCAGACGCTGCGGGACTCGCGGACGATCCGCTGCGATTCGTCCTGCCGGGTATCGAGCTCCTCGCTGGCGTCGCCGGGGAGGACGCCCAGCGGCTCGTCTCGCGCGTCACCGGCATCCTGAACGGCTGGACACCCGGCGACGCACTGCCCTCGTCGACCGAGCTGCTGGAGGGGCTCGCTGTCGACGCCGGGATCGACAACGTCCTCGCCGACCTGCTCGCGGGGCGTTCGCTCGGTCCGGACATGATTGAGGGGCTCGTCGCGCGCTGGGCGGACACCGACGGCGTCGTCGCCGTCGCGACGGCCGCGCTGCCGACGGGGCTGGATCTCACCCGCATCGACGGTCTCGTGCACGGGATGCCGCTGGACGGCGCCGGAGTGCGCGACGCCGTGGCCAGCGTGCTCGGCTCGGCGCCGGCGCGCCTCGTGCTGGTCGGCGTCGAAGCGGAGGGTGAGCCCACACTGTTGCCCGCGCGGGGCGACGCCGCGATCGAACTCGATGTCGACCTGACTGCGGCCGGGGCGCCCGCGGCATCCTTCCCGCTGCCCGGCGTCGCCCCCGTCGGCATCACCGTGGTGCGCCTTGCGGGCAAAGGAGCGAGCAGTGTCCAGGGCGCGGTGGTGACGGCGGACTCCGGATTCGACGCGCAGGTGGCGCGGCTCGCCCCTGCGCTCGCCGCGCTTTCGTCCGGTGGGGACCCCGTCGTCATCGTCGCAGGAGGCGCAGCCGGACGCGTTGCGGTCGCCGCAGCCGCCGGGAGCGACGTCGCCAGCGTGGTGACGGTCGGCACACCGTGGAGCCCGCTCGCCCTCGGCGACCTGGACTCAGGGCCGGCTTCCCAGGGCCTCCGACTGCTTGCCTCGCTCGCCGACCTCGGCGATGACGGGGAACCCCTGGATGCGGTGGCGGATGCTGCGGTGAGGCGAGGACGCGACCTCGTCGCCGCACTCCTCGGCCGCGATGTGCGCGGCGATCCATTGACAGAGCTGTCGGCGCCGGTGCGTGCGCTTCCCGCAGGGCTGGACGTCCGCGCGATCGTCGGCCGGATCGACGCCGATGCGGTGCGCGAGGCCATCACGGCGCTCGTGCGCCGCGCGCTCGATGTACGTAGCGCTGTGCGGGCGGTACCGGCTACGGCGGAAGCCGCGCTCTCGCGACTCGGCGTGCGGATCCCGCTCGCGTGGGGGGATCAGCCGGGCGGGCTGCGGGCGAAGCTCGACACGGACCTCGATCTCGCAGCCTTCGCGAGTGCGGCACTCGCCGGCGGAGACATCCCGCGTCGCATCGCGCCGCGACTTCGCCTCTGGGCGGACGGACGCTGGCTCATCGGGGGACCGGACCCGGGGCGTGCGCCTGGGCCACGGCCGTTCGGGCTGCGCGCGGTCACGCTCGAGGCGGAGATCCCGCTCCCGGCCGTGGGCGGGAGCGGCGCAGCCGCACCGCGCGGCAACGGCCGACTCATCCTGCACGACGCGTTCGTGTTCGGTGTGCGCCGCGCACGCTGGGTCATTGATCTGTCCGACACCGGTGCCCTGCTGCCGGAGGCGCGGGCACTGCTCGGCGAGCTCGCGACCGCGCTGCGCCGCGCTGCCGGTGAAGTCGCCTCGTCTGCTGCGGGCGCGCCAGGCGCTGTCGCCGACACCGCGGCCCGTGCGGCGCTGGACCTGCTGCGCACCCTGGGACTCATCGGCCCAGACGGCGGGTTCGACGCGGTCACGCTCACGACCTTCCTGTCTGACCCCGGTGCCGTGCTGCAGACGGCGCTCGCGAGTGCGCCGTCTGCGCTCGCCGCGGCCCTCCGTGACGCGGTCGGCGATACGCGGACGGACGCGGGTGCCACGGTCGAAGTGCACGCCGGCCCCGCAGTGGCGAGCATCGACCTCTCGGCCCGCATGCTCACTGTGCATACGGAAGGCGCGCACGCCGAGGTCGCGTCTGCGGATGCGGCGGCTCCGCGCATCTCGCTGGAGCTCTCCGCATCGCGCGGCGGCGTTTCGCTCGGTCTCGGGCTCGGCTGGGCGGGCGGCCTCGAGATCGAGGCGACGCTTGCTGGCGGCGACGAGCTCGTGGTGTCTGCGGGCCTCGCGTACGACGCCTTTGGCGAAGCGATCTCGCTGTGGCCACAGGAGGCGGCTCTCGCGTCTGGGCTGCGGATCGGCGAGCTGGCGCTCACGTTCGCGCGGGATGCGGCGCTGGCCGTCGCCACCCGAGCGTTGCGGGGGACGCTCGGCTCCGGCTCGCCCGAGCGGGGGCTGGTCGATGGCCTGCTCGGCGCCGTGGGGCTTCTCGACCGCGACCGCCTCGTCTGGCCGGGCGGACTCATCGCGGATCCGGCGGGGTGGCTGAGCGATCAGGTCGGCGGTGCGGCGGATGCGCTCCCGCAGCTGCTGGATGCCGCGGCATCCCTTGCCGGCATCACCACGACTCCTGGCCGGCTGAGCCTCGTCGACGGGTTCGATCTCACCGCACGCACCGTCGACGGGGTGCTCCGTGTGGGCGTCGAGGTCGACGCTGCACGCTTCTCGGGAGCGGCGCCTGGCTTCGTCCTTGGTCTCACCGGAGCGGCCCTCGTCCGGGCGGATGGGGTGGTGGTGCCGGAGGCGACGCTCACGGTCGGCACCGCCGAGGGCTCGCTCGATGTGACGCTGGGTGCGCAGGCGGGCGGTGTCGGCGACGCCATCGGCCTCGCGGTCACGCTTCGTCGCGCCGGCGGCGCCGCATTCCCGCTATACCCGGGCGGCCACGGTGTCGGCTCCGCCGTCGACCTCGCCACCACGGCCGCCGTTGCCGCCCTGCCGCGACTGCTCGACGCCCTCGCGTCCCACGACTCCGCCAGCGCACCGGACGACGCCCTCGAGATTGCCGCGCGGGTCGTCGCGACCGCGGGGCGTGCCCTCGGGCTCGCCACAGCGGCCAGCGGGATCACGACGTTCGATGCGACAAGGTTCGCGGCGTTCGTGACCGCCCCGACCGCCGCACTGCAGGCGGCGCTCGGCGCTGCGGTGGGCGAATCGCTCGGCCTGCTGCGGGACGCAGCGGAGGCGCTGTTCGACGTCGGAGACCTGTTCGAGGTCACCGTCACCGGTGGCGTGCTCGCGATCGAAGCGGGACCAGCCGAGGCCCGAGTGCGGCTGGAATGGGAAACCTCGGCGGGTGCGATCTCGATCGACGTTGCCTGCGACAGCATCCCGGTGCTCGGTGCGATCCGCGGCGGCGCCAGGATCACCCCGGTCGGCGTGCAGCGCGTGAGTGCGGTGATCGGCCCCACCCAGATTCCGATCGGGCCGGTCATGCTCACCCCGCTCGCCCGATTCTCGTGGACCCCGGCCGCCACCGCGATCGAGGTCGGCCTGGCCGCGAGCGATGAGTCGCGGGTCATCGCCCGGCTGACGCGGACGGGCACTGCCGCATTCGTCTTTGCGCTGGTGGCTGAGATCGGTGAGATCGATCCAGACACGCTCCTCGCCGCGAGTGGCGGAGTGCTCGAAGAGGCAGAAGCGGTGGCAGCCGCGCTTGCGCGCACCATGCTCTCGCTCGCCGCCGACGTGGTGCTTTCACTCGAGGAAGTTTCCGACTTTCTCGACGACACCACGCTGCCGATGCCCGCCCCTGCAGGCACACCGCTGCGCGACGTGATCGAGGGCGTAGTGCTCATCGGCGGCAGGCTCGATCTCGGCATCATCGATGACCTCGACGAGCCCGGCGCACTCCTTGCGCGTGTCGGGCGGCTCGCCGCCAATCTCGCACCCGCGCTGCCTGCAGTGCCCCTCGGCGGCGGCTACGGAGTCGGCATCCTCGCGGAACTGGCGGACGCAGGGCGGACGCTGCTCGGGCTCCGCCTCGATGTCGCAGCCGAGACGCCGTTGGGCGGCGACGACGTCGTCGTGAGCCTGGTCGCGGATGCCGCGTGGATCGACGATGAGGATGGTGGTCCAGCCGGGATCCGCGTGCCGATGATCACCGTCGGCGCAGCAGATGTCGAGATCGCCCTCGGCATCGAGGTGCGCGGTCTCGGCATCCGGCTTTCCCGAGTGAGCGGGCCGCTGCTGGATGCCGGCCTGCGCATCGAGTCCGTGCAGCTGCTCACATACGGGAGCATCCAAGACACCGCCGACGGAGTGAAGCTCGGCGGTGGAGTGAGCGTTGCTCTGGAAGGCCTCGGGCTGGCACTGGGCGGTGCGGGCGGCGGCGAGGGATCCAATCCGATCGCAGAAGGCGTCATGCCGTCGGGTGGCGCAGGCGAAGATGCGCCGAAGCCCGCGTTCAGCCCGTCGCTCAGCATTCTGAAGAAGCCGGGTGTGCCGCTCGCCGTCGACGTCCGAGCGGGAACCGCACCGGGACCGTGGTGGCTCACGGTGCAGCGCGAGTTCGGTCCGATCTATCTCGAACAGGTCGGTCTGGACGTCAAGACCGCGGCCGGCGCGATCACCAGCATCAGCGTCCTCGTCGACGGAGCCGTCTCGCTGTTCGGATTCGCGGCGGCCGTCGATAATCTCTCCCTCACCTATCGCGCGCCTGGCAGCCCGTTCGAACCGTCCTCCTGGGCGGTGGATGTCGAAGGGTTCGCGATCTCGGCCGATGTGGGTGGGCTCACCCTCGCTGGCGGACTGCGCAAGTTCGAGCCCCTCGAAGGCGGCACCGAGTACCTCGGCATGCTGCTCGCCCGATTTGGCACGTATGGGCTCACCGTCTACGGCGGGTTTGGGCAGGTGGGGGAGGGCGCGGATCAGTACCTCTCACTCTTCCTCATCGGTGGTGTCAACGGGCCGATCGGCGGCGTGCCCGCCTTCTTCATCACCGGCATCGCCGGCGGATTCGGCGTCAACCGGCGCCTAATGATTCCGCCCGACCTGAACGAGTTCCCGACATTCCCCCTCATCCGTGTGCTCGATTCCGCCGCCACCGACGTCGATCCGTTCGCGGAGATCGCGGCGATGCGAGGGAAGTTCCCGCCGGAACGAGGATCGTTCTGGTTCGCTGCAGGGCTCTCGTTCAACAGCTTTGTGCTGGTCGACGGCATCGTAGTGGTGGCCATTGAGTTCGGAAACGGCTTCGAGCTCAGCATCCTCGGCCTTGCCCGAATGGCGCTGCCGCGTCCGCAGCTGACGCTGGTATCGATCGAACTCGCCCTCGTCGCCAGAGTGTCGAGCCGTGAGGGCATCATCCTCGTCCAGGCACAGCTGACCGACAACTCCTGGCTGCTGCTGCCGAGCGTAAAGCTCACCGGCGGCTTCGCGTTCGCGGCCTGGTTCGCCGGACCCAACAAGGGTCAGTTCGTGCTGACTATTGGCGGCTACCACCCCGACTTCGTGCGGGAGGGATACCCGGTCGTCCCGCGCCTCGGCATCGAGGTCTCCATTGGCGACTTCGTGGTCATCATGGGCAAGTCGTACTTCGCGCTGACCAGCGAGGCGCTCATGGCTGGCGTGCGGATCGAGATCCATGCCGAGCTCGGCCCTGCCTGGGCGCACGTCGTGCTCGGAGCGGATGCCATCATCTACTTCGATCCGTTCTGGCTGAGCGTCACCATCTATGCCTCGATCGACGCCGGCATCACGATCGACGTGTGGATCGGCAAGATCACCCTCTCGGTGCACATCGGAGCGCGGGTCACTCTCACCGGTCCTCCCTTCCACGTGATCGCGACCCTGGAGATCGGCCCGGCAGAGGTGACGCTGGAGATCGGACCGTCTGTCAGCGTGCCGAAGCCGCTGGACTGGCCGACGTTCCTCGAGAAGTACCTTGAGGATGCCGGGTCGAACACGGCGCGCGCACTGAGCATCATCACCGGCAAGGGCACGATCCCGCCGGCGGGCGGAGCTGCCGATGGAGGGGCCGCGTCTCCGGATGGGCAGCCCGATCGCCCGTTCCGCGTGGTGGCGGAGTTCCAGGTGACGCTCACCTCGACCGTGCCGATCACGTGGTACCGCGGGGCGCCGTTGAAGACGGCCCAAGGACCGGTGACCTCGTCGGGCGCGCTCGCACTGCCAGGTATCCTGCCGATGGCCGTCGCCCCCATGCGCAAGGGGCAGGTTCTCACCTGCTTGACGCTGAGGGCAAGAGCGCGAAGCGCCTCCGGCGGGATCGACGAGTCCGATCCGAACGACTACCTTGAGCTGCCAGGTGTGACAGGAGCGCACGCGACCGGCGACTTCCCGATCGGCGTGTGGGGGCCGCTACCAGACGAGGAGACCGTTCCTCAGGGCGATCTGCTGAAGGCGCCGAACACGATCTCCATCGACGTCGAAGCTGTCATCGCGATGACGCCGCTGCCGCCCGCGATCAAGTACCGGCAGGTGCGCACCGGCAGGCGGCGGGTTCTGCCGTTGCTGCCTTCGGTCGCAGCCCTCCAGCGCACGGCGATGCAACAGGCCGCGGCGTTGACCTCGGATGCGGTGCAGGCGCTGCGCGCAGCATCCGGAGGCGCCGATGACACCACGATCGCCATGGGGCTGCTCGCGGATCGGGGCGGCATCGGTCACCTGAGGGCGCAGGACTGGCGGGCCGCCCTCGCCGCCCCGGTGCGGCTCGGATCGCTCGGTCAGAACCTGGGGCTGCTCACACCAGAGCCCGCGATCGCAAACGTCACCGTGTCGCCGGTGGCCGCGCACCAGATTCGTCCCGCCCGGATTCGCACGGTGATGACGGCACCCGTGCTGCATGACAGCGTCGCGGCCGCGATTATCGGCGGCACCAGCGTCTCCGCGGCGTTGATGTCCACGCTGGCAGGCAAGGCCGCTGCTCGCAGCATGACGGCGCCGAGCGTGGCCGCGGTGGCGTCCTCGCTGGACGGCGCGATCCCCACCAGGCTCATCCGGGCCGGTTCCGCAGCCAGAGTGTCCGGTGCGACCGTGCTCGCAAGCACTCCGTTGCCCGCCGCCGTCTTTACGGCGACCGCCGCGAGTACGGCATCCCGTCTGGCGGATCCCGGGAGCGTTCGCACCGTGCGCGGGGCCTCGCAGGAGCTGACGGATCGGGGATGGACGCTCCGCGACGGCGATGTCGCGATGCTGGAGGTTCCGGATGCGGCCCGTGACGGGCGCACCGCGCGGCCCGCGCTGCGGGTAGAGAAAGGTGGCGCGCGGATCGTTTGCTTCGGAGGCGGCGGCATCGTGCTCTCCGATTCCCACTACACGCGGGAACAGGCGATCATTATTCCGGCCGGCGCGAGCGGCCTGACGGTCATCGCCGGTCCGGATGCCCCTGCCACCGCAGGCATCGCGGTGCACGGCGGCTGGCACGACACCAGCATGCTGCCCTCGGCGACCGCCGGTTCATTGGTCGGCGTGGGATGCGTTGTCGCAGCGGTCGGAGTCTTCGCCCGCACGGCGGCGGATGTCGACACTTCGTGGACCACGCCGTCTGCCGTCACCGCAGACCTCGCCCCCACGACCACCACGCTGAGGGCCCCCGCCGCGGACCGCGCGATCGCCGCGATCGCGGTGGGCGTCACCGGCTCGGGTTCCGACGGGGTCGCGGTCGGGCTGGAGAACGCAGAACCACTCGGTGCGCCGCTGGTCACCGTGGACACCGACGGAACCTCGGTGCTCGTCTTCGCGATCCGTCAGAGCGGGCCGGGCGTCGTCGTGGTCAACGCCTCCGTCGAAGATGGGCGCGATGTCACCGGGGTCTTTGCGGCATCCGCTCCGCTGGTGGGGGTGCAATCCGATCCCGAGGTCGCAGCGCGGTGGCTCGCGAACGCGATCGGCGCCCGCGGGCTCGCCGGTCTCGATCGCCCGGTCGCGGCATCCGGCGCGGGCACCACCCGCATCCGTTGGAGGCAGTCATGAGCAGGCCACCGGCAGGAACGTTCCGCATCTACCCGGCTGCCCTCCCGCCGATCACGATCGGCAGGTACGTCGTCGACGGCGAGATCGAGATCATCGACGTCGCGGACAAAGCCGCAGCCGCCCCGCAGCCGATCGGCACGCCGGTCGGCACGTTCGAGCAGTTGCAGGGGGCGTTCGACGTCGAGGGACCGCGATATCAGCTGCCGCCGGACCAGGTGCTCTCCACCTATCCGCCCTCAGGCTCTCGTGGCGCGTACAGCAGGCGGTTGCCGCAGATCGTGATCAAGCGGCGCACGCTGCCGTGGGAGTGGTCCATGCCGCCGGGGCAGGGGGGAGCGCCAATGCCATGGCTCGCCCTGGTGCTCATCGGCCCAGGGGAGGGAACGATTGTCGTCGACCGACCGATCGCGGAGTGCGTGACGTCAGGGACGACCCTGCCGCATCCGGACGTGTTCGACACTCCGAAGGGCACCTATCTCAAGGTTCCGCAGTCCGTCGTCACCAGGACCTTCCCGACCGCAGACGACCTGCCGCTGCTCACGCACGTGCGTGAAGTCGACATGAGCGACACCGAACTCGCCATCGGCGACGATGACGGCTGGCTCGCAGTGATTCTGTGCAATCGTCTGCCGCAGGCGGGCGTGACGTACACCGCGTGCCTCATCAACATCGATTCGCAGACCGCGCACCTGCCGGACGACCCAGCCGTCGAGAACTCCTTCGACCCGTTCAGCGTGGTCTTCGACATCGGCGAGTTCACACAGGTGCTCGCCAATACTCACCCCGTCAGCGTGGATGCCGCAGTAATGGGGGCGACGCAGGTCGGCTCCGTCGCCGCAGCCGAGGCGGTCGCGGGATACGCGGTGGCGAACACCGGCGCAGCGTGGGCTGCGGGCACCAAGCGCGACGTGTCGATGACTGTTCCGGTCACAGCGGGCGTGACGAGCGTTTCTGCGCAGCCACTTCTCGGCATGCTCAACTTCCCCTACGAGCTGCTCGATACGGTGCGGCATTTCCCGGTGCTGACGTCCTGGTCGTTCACCTGCGACGGCGACGGCGATTTCGCAACGCTTGCGAACGAGGTCTCCTCTCGGCTGCTCGGCGATGTCGCGTCTGCACCAGAGGACCCGGATGGCGGACCGCGCACCAAGGACCTGCCCACCCTCACCGAACCGCCGTCGAACCGCCCGCTGCCGCTGGTGACCGAGTCGGGCCACATCGTCACCGCCTATCGGACCCGCGTCGGCGACGAAAGTCAGGCGTATTTCCGCGGGCCGCTGATCCCGAACCCGAGTGTGAGACCCACCCCAGGAGACTCCGATCGGGTGGTCCTCGCGCACCACGCCGACCAGCTGCGGCTGATCGTCCCGGACGGCCTGCAGGATCTCACCTACTCTTCAGCGTTCGAGATCGGACGCCTGCTGGCGCTCAGCAGGCCAGGAGTCGTCGCGTTGCTTGCACGCTGGCGGCGCGAGAAGTTTGCCGCGGCTGCGACCGCCGCGGTCCAGGCCCACGTCTTCGCACAGTTGCCGAGCGCGCTGCGCGAAAGCATCCGAATGGTCGACCCGCTGCGGCAGGGGATACCGATCGCGGTCGGCATCGACCTGCCGGGGCCGACTCCTGATCGGTTCGAGAAGGCGCCGACCGGCAGGCAGTTCATCCGTGGGCTGCTGTCGGCGCTCGATGCCTCGGCGGACGAGATCGCGTCGCCGCTGCCTGCCGTGAACGCGGGATTCGCGCGCGACGACACGGCGAAACTCACCCGGTCGAGGGCGACGCGCCTCGCCAAGGGGCTGGCACTGGACGTGGATCTGACGGTGCCGGCGGAAGAGCTCGCCAGGCAGCTGGCCTCGACCCCGCTCGCGAGGGCCGAGCGCGACCAGGCGGCCGAGCTCGCCGGGGCACGCATCGCGATGGAGGGCCTCGTCGCTGAGCTGATCGAGGGAGCGGATGCTCTCCAATCGGGCGGTATCGAAATATCGGACATTCTCGGGAGGATGAGATGAGCTTCACGCTGTCGACCGCGCAGCTCGTGAGCGCGGTGGCGGAGATGACCACGCACATCCTCGCCACGATGGAACCGGAACAGGAGGTACAGGACGCGCCGGACCCTGGGCCACGGCGAACGCCGCGCGCGCTGCGGCTGTGGCTTGCGCGTCTGCGCCTGTTGGAGGCTGTTCCGTTCAGCCATCTGGTCGCCGATGCGACGCTCCTCCCACCGGAGTCGATCCGCTTTTTCCACGTCGATCGTGGGTGGACGGATGCCCTGGTCGAGGGTGCCCTCTCCGTCGGCACTGTCACGACGGCGGATCGCGCGACGCTGGAGGCGATCTACCCGATGCTGCGCCCTGAAGTCGATGAGGCAGAGCGACTCGTGCGTTTGCCTGGCTGGGAGCGCGGCGCGAACGTCCCGTCGGGTCCAGCGGGTCCGATCTCGGGATTCCTGCTCCGCTCGCGCCTAGTTTCGGGATGGCCCGCGATGACCGTGCGCGGATACGGCCGAGACAATTTCCGGCTGACCGGTGCGCTGCATGCCGATGACGAGCATGTCGGAATGGGGAACGCGGCCAATGCTGCCGCGCAGGAGCGCGCGATGCAAAAGCGGGAGGTGCTCCGCTTCGAGCGCCTCGCGCCCGCCGTCCTGCTCGTCCTTTTCGACGGCGTGCCGGAGGTCGTGCACCTGGAGGAGCCCCGCGCCGGCGTGCAGTTCGGATTCGAGGACACCACGGCGCCCAGCGGCAGGGTGTCGATGACTTCTCGCACTCGCGATGTCACCAACGGGGACGGTCTCAGCGAGACCGTCCCGGTCCCGTTCCGCAGGGGTGCTCCTGGCGTCGTCCACATCGGAGAGCTGATGAACCGGCTCGCAGAGGTAGATGAGACCAATATCGGCAGCAGAAAGGATGCCGCGACGCTTGCGATGCAGCTGCTGCAGTTTCCGTGGCGTGCCGTCTTCGGCGACCAGTCGCTGCAGGAGGATGGCGGGGCCGCGCCAGACATGTCTGTGGTGTTCCATCCCGAGATCTCCTACGAGATCATCCAGGACCGTATCGCACAGGGCCCGTTGGGACACCCCTATCCCGTGTCCGGCGTCGCAGTGAACCGCGTCTGAGAAAGCCGATGACATGATCTACGACCCGGACAAGGCCAGAAAGATTCTCGGTGCACCCGAGTTCTCCCTCGCTCAGCGCTGGGGTGGCGACCTCGCCCAGGCTGTCGACTGGGATAACGAGCTGCTGCGCGAACCGCGCGTCTGCGTGCCGATCGATGTGCAGGCGCTCGTGGTGCTGGGCGATGATCCGGACTCGGCCGGCGTGCGCCTGGATGGCCCGCTGACGCCGGGGAGGGCCGTTCCGGCTGACGCGGAATCTGACGTCAAACGCACGGCGCTGACGGGGTCCGACCCGTTCGATGAGCCGACGCCGCGCGAGACGGGCATCCACCTGCATTGGGCGATGCCCGACGCGCTGATGAAGGGGCGGGCATCGGATGGCTCGCCCGCCGCCCGCGACCTTGGAATGGCTCCGTTGCCGGACCGGTGGGTCATCACACGGATCCTCGTACCGGCGACGGGGACGAAGGCTGTCACACAATCCTGGGCTGTCGACGCGCTCACCGGGGCGGTCTGGCCGCTGGGTGAGAGCGGTGCGCCGGCGCCCGCCGACACTGAATCCGTGGCGGCGGGCACTCTCAACGGCACCTCGGGCGGCACGCTCACCTGGACGGCCGCCTACGACGCCGCGCGGGGACGCTTCACCTTCCACGATTCGCAGGACGACCTCGCCAGAGATGCGACGCTCGGCGGCACCGTGGCAGGTGGGCCAGTGGGCGGACGTGCCACATACCTTGTCGTCGGCTGGTGGGCGGATGCTGATCGCGACCCGCTCGACGGGATTCACGGCACGGCGGCTCGCGGTCGCCGGCTCACCGCACTGAAATGGAAGCTGGTAGAACAGGCGGCGCCCAACCATTCTGCTGTGCCGACCGGCGCCGCAAGCACCTCCACCGGAACACCGAGCTCGGGCGCGAGTGTCGTCTCGGACTCCGCTTCCGCCTTCCGGTACAAGGGGGTGTCGGTCTCGCCCTCGCTGCTCGCCGGGTTGGGCATCGCCGATGCCCAGCACATCCGTCCGGCGAATCCACCGCGGCCGGAGGCCTCCACGCTGCTGCATGGGGCAGTCATCGGCGTACCCGCTCTCGTCGAGGGTGCCCGCGAGCGAGTGGCACCGGCAGAACAGCGTCCGTCCGCCGAGCGCGTTTCGATCGCACTCGGCTCTTCACTCTCCGATGCGCTGGGGGCGCTCGCCGCACGCTCACTGGCACCGGCAGCTGTGGGCGAGGAGCGTGAACTTTTCGAAGAGCTCGTTGAGGCGTTCATCCGCGGCAGGCTCACCGATCTCGATGACCCGGCGGGGGCTGCTGAGATCGACGAGGGTCTTCATTCCGGTGGCTTCGAGACCGTCGCATCGCCGTTCCCCGGAGTCACAGACCGGCTCGTCGACGGCGCGGTGCCGCTGAACGACCAGGGGCGGCGTATCGGCACGGTGCGCTCGGGTGTCTTCGCCGGCATCAAGAAAGCCGACTCGTACAAGATCACCGCAGACCAGAGTTCGCTGTACTTCGTCGGCGGGTATAAAAAGGGCTCGCCCATCGGTGTGGGCGACGCCGCCCAGACGGCCACGGTCGCGGACGCGTACAAAAGCTCGCTCTACAGCGTGCACGCCGATGTCGCGCATGCGGCGTTGCCGATCGCGGCGGCGCAGACCGCGGCATTCCAGCAGGCGGCCGGTGCCGAGCATCAAGCGGGATCCGCCGCGCGGAAGGCGGCTGCGGCCCCGAGGGTGCGCACAGAGGTGCGGCCAGAACCGCCGTTCTTCCAGGCATCCGACCCTTATCTGCTGGTGCGAGGCGCCGGGCGCTTTCCGCGTCACGGCGGAGATGGCGCGTGGCTCGACGACGGGCGGCTGAAGGTGCGCTCGCCCAGCCTGATCTCTGACCACTACAAGGACGTGCTGGCGGGATCCGAGGTGCTCGCGCCTCTGGCCTCCGGTGCGATCCCCGCCGAGACTACGGCGCTCGCAAGAGAAGCACTGCTGCTCAGCGACTTCGCCTCCGGGTGGCTCGCGCAGCGCGCTGCGGAGAAGTCCGCGCCGAAGGGGCGGAGAGGACCCGACGCGAAAGTGGTCCGCGCCTACGAGCGGCGCTTCGAGGCGGAGCTGCTGCTGCGCTATGACGAGACGGGTGCGTACACGGGCGATGCCGTCTCGGTAAGCGCGAAGCTCGACACCGCCGACCCCCGCGTGCGCGAGCAGGTGACGCAGGGGCTGCTGTATCAATCGGTGCTGGGAGGCACCTCCCCCTCACCGGTCGGGATCACGGCGTGGGCACAGCCCTGGTGTCCGCTGTGGCTCGAGTACCGCGTCGATGTCGAGGGCCGTCCCGGCTTTGCCGGATGGGATCTCGGGTCGCATGACTTCACCGCCGTGGAGGGGCCCTCGGGCGACGTCGTGCGCACGGCCGTCGCCCGGGTGCCGCTGACCACCGGCGTCGCGCACGCACTCGGCGACAGCATCGGGCAGTACCTCAAGGAGGAGCGCACGCGCGATGCGGACAAGAAGGCCCTCACCGACGATGAGCTCGTGGGCGCGCTGGGATTGCTGCGCAATTTGGGGGCGAGCGCCGATCTGCTCGGTGCGTCTCTCGATGGTGTCCGACGAAGGATGCTGGGGCTCCTCGAGAGGGCATTCCAGGCGACGGATGCCGACGGTGAGGTCCTCCTGGAAAGTGCAGAGCATCCCGTCCTGTTGCTGGGCGGTGCGGTACGCGTCACGGGGCTGCGCGTCGTGGACACCTATGGGCGCGTGCTCGACCTCGACCCGCAGTCGGCGATCGTGCCAGCCCGGCTCGAGGCCGGTGCCGGTGCCAGCGCCAGTTCGGGTGCGGGTGCGATGCTGCGGGCGCCGCGGTTCACCCCGCCGACCCGGGTGCGCGTGCGGTTCGTCGGTGCGGAGTCGACCGGCGTCGACGGGGCGAGGGATGCCCGCATCGACGAGTCGGATGCCTCGGCGCAGGTGAGTCCCGTATGCGGGTTCCTGCTGCCGGATCACGTCGATGAGTCGATCGAGGTGTTCGGTCCGGATGCGACCGCGCTCGGCGAGCTTCTGGTCACCGGTCAGATCGGATCCTCTGGCGGTGGCGTCATCTGGGAGCCCGCTCCTGGTCGCCCGGTACCGGCGGATGCCGCGCCCTCGGTCGGCCTGCTTGCCGACGAGCATGTGCTCGGCCGGTTCGCCACCGGAATCGTCGTCGCGGATGCCGCGGCCCGAGGGTCCGAGCGAGCCACGCCCGATGCCGAGTCGGCGCTCGCCGCCCTGCTGCGCTCTATCGACACGACGCTGTGGACGGTGGACGGCAACGCCGGTGCCGGGTCCGCCCAGCTGGCGTCGATCGTCGGTGCGCCGCTCGCCGTCGTTCGCGCGGTCGTCAGCGTCGACCTGCTCGATGACACGTCGTCTCTCGCGCTGTCGGAGGATGAGGCATCCGCTCGCCGTGCGGCGTACGCCGATCTCTCACAGGATGGTGTCCCGGTGCGCCTTGGTGCGCTCAGCCGACCCGACGACGGGCTCGTGGCCTGGTTCGTTGACGATGACTACTCGCGCGTACATCTCGTAGACAAGGCGATCCTGAACGCCGCATCGCCCGCCGGGCACGGCAAGGGATTCCTTCAGGGCTGGGGGGTCGTGGTTGATCCGACCGGTGTCGAGCCGATCACGCACGAGTACGTATCGTCGGAGACCGAGCTCATCGTGCATCCGGGTGTCCCGCGGATGCTGACACTGCTGATGACGCCCGGTGCCGCCGTGCACTTCACGAGCGGGATCGTCCCGCAGGGTCGGGTGCAGCTGCAGCGTGGATGGTTCACGCCCGCGTTGGACGAACTCGTACCGGCGGTGCGAGTGGGGCCGGTGCTGATCGATCCGGGCGATGTGCGGCTGCCGCTGGTCGCGGCCCTCGGCGAGAACCAGTCCCTCACCGTGCGAGAAGGACCCACCGCGTGGCGTGACGACGCGATCCTCGCGGCGACCCAGTCGGCCGTGCTCCCCGACCGGGCGACGGTTCTGCGCGAGGGGTGGATTCGGGTCAGTCCCGGCGCGGAATCGGACCGTCGGTGATGCCGGTCGGCCGCCGTGGCGCGGCATCCGTCTCAAATTCTCAGGAATACGCGCGTTAGTATGGAACTCTGCTCAGCAACGTTCGCTGAGGCGGTCAGCTTCCGAACGGTAGCTGGTCCGAGGCTTGAAACCTCCGGCATCCTCATCAGACACCGGAGGTTTTTTCATGTCTCAGACCCTGCGCGCCCACCCCAAAGCCAAATGGTGGGCCCTGTTCGTCATCTCTCTGACTCAGCTCGTCGTTGTCCTGGACGGCACCATCGTCAACATTGCCCTGCCGCAGGCTCAGATCGCCTTGGAGATGGACGATCACCTGCGCCAGTGGGTTGTCACTGCCTACGCGCTCTCGTTCGGAGCACTGCTGTTGCTCGGCGGACGTATCGCCGACTACTGGGGTCGCAAGCGCACCTTCATGGTCGGCATGGTCGGCTTTGCCCTGGCATCCCTCTATGCGGGTCTAGCGGCCGCAGGGTGGGAGCTGATCCTCGGACGCGCCCTGCAGGGTGTCTTCGCCGCGATGTTGGCGCCCGCCGCACTCGCGCTGCTGACGACGCTGTTCCCGTCCGGCAAGGAGCGCAACGTCGCCTTCGCCGTCTTCGGAACGGTCGCCGGCACCGGGGCCGCCGTCGGCATGGTGCTCGGTGGATTCCTCACCGAGTTCTTTGACTGGCGCTGGTGCCTGCTGGTGAACCTGTTCTTCTGTGCGGTCGGTTTCATCGGTGGTGCGCTGTTCCTCACCGAGAGCCGCGCTGCCGGCGACAAGCGGTACGACCTGTGGGGCGCGCTGCTCGTCACTGCCGGCCTCGCGTCGTTCGTGTATGGCTTCAGCCTCGCGGAGACCGGCTGGACCAACCCGCTCACGATCGGCTTCATCGTGCTCGGCCTCGTTCTTCTCGCGGTGTTCGTGTGGGTCCAGGCGAAGGTTTCCAACCCCCTGCTGCCGTTACGTGTGGTCACGAACAAGGTGCGCGGAGGGGCTTTCCTCATCCAGGCCGTCGCCGGCAGCGTCATGATCGGCGCGACCCTGTACCTCACCTTCCATCTGCAGATCGTGCTCGGCATGGGCGCGCTCGAAGCCGGCGTCGCCAGCCTGCCGCTGCCGCTGGGCACCATGGTGCTGGCCGGAGTTGCGACGAAGATGCTCGGTCAGATCGGTCCGCGCCTGATGCTCATCAGCGGACCCCTCGTGGTCGCAGCGGCGCTCGTATATCTCTCGTTCATCACCGCGGATGGCAACTATTTCATCCAGGTTGCCCCGGCGCTGCTGGTCATGGGACTCGGAATGGCGTTCGTCTTCATTCCGCTGCAGAACCTCGCCCTCACCGGCGTGGCACCGCACGACGCCGGTATCGCCTCCGCAGTCACCAACTCGGCGATGCAGATCGGCGGATCGGTCGGGCTGTCGGTGTTCACCGCGGTGTATGCGGCCGTCGTCGGTGGTCACGCGCAGGGCGAGGTCGGACTCGACGTACTCACGGACGGCTACGGTGCAGTGTTCCTCGCCGCAGCGGTCGCCATGGTGCTGGCATCCGTCGTCGCGTTCACGATGGTGCGCGGCCGCAAAGAAGACCTGATGCCCCAGCACGCTGTGGTCGCCGCCGACAAGCCCGTCTCCTCGGATACCGACACGCTGTCGCTCGCGCACTGATTCGGATGCCGCGGCGGGCCTCGGCGGTAATGTCCGAGGCCCTCCGTACGGTGTAAATATGCGAATCCTGCACACCTCTGACTGGCATATCGGCCGCACCTTCCATGGCAACTCGACCATGGATGCGCTGGCCGAGGTCTTTGGTGCGCTGATCGCCCAGGTGCGCGAGCTGTCTGTCACCGAAAATCCCGTCGACGTGGTCGTCGTCGCGGGAGACGTGTTCGACTCCGCGACCCCGGCCGGTCCCGCGTACACGCTGCTCGGCGACACACTCGCCGCTCTCCACGACACCGGCGCTAAGGTCATCGTCACGAGCGGCAACCACGATTCCGCGGCGCGACTCGGGTTCCAAGCGCGACTGCTGCGCGACGGCATCCACATGATGACCGATCCACTTTCGATCGGTGAGCCGGTCACGATTGATGATGCCGACGGCCCGGTGCACTTCTACGGCATTCCCTACCTCGAGCCGGCGATCATGCGGCAGTACTGGGCGGAGTCTTTCGAGGGCGGCGTCACGCTGCGCACTCAGGCGCAGACCATGGCGCATGCGATGTCGCTGGTACGGGCCAGCATGGCGTCGCGCGAGGGCCGTTCCGTGGCGATCGCGCACTGCTTCGCGGCGGGTGTGGATGCGACGGCGGGACTCGAGCGCGAAGTACGCCAGGGTGGGCTCGACGTCGTACCGCTGAGCGTCTTCGACGGACCGGACTACGTCGCTCTCGGCCACATCCACGGACGCCAGACGCTGAGCGAACGGGTGCGGTACGCCGGGGCGCCGCTGCACTACAGCTTCGGCGAGCAGCACAAGGAGCGCGGCTCTTGGCTGATCGACCTCGATGCCCCGGGCTTCTCGTCGGCCGAGTGGCTGGCACTGCCAGTGCCACGCCGACTCGTCACGCTTACCGGAACGCTCGATGAGATCCTCTCCGACGACAACATCGCGGCACATGCCGACGACTGGGTCTGCGCGGTTTACACCGACGTGCTGCCGCAGGCCGAACCGATGCGGCGACTGAAGGAACAATTCCCGCATTGTGCGATGGTGCAGCACGCTCCTGTCGGCGGGGCCGAGCGGGTAGAGCGCTCCTACGCCGCGCGGCTGGAATCTGCCGTCACTGACACCGAGCACATCGAGGCGTTCCTTGAGCACGTGCGTGCGGGCCAGGGCCCGAGCGAGCGTGAGAGCGAACTCATTCGTGAGGTGCTCGACGAGCGCGTGGTCGCCGAGGCTCTCGTCTAGTGCGTCTCCACAGCCTCGAGATCGAGGGGTTCGGCCCGTTCCGCGAACGACAGATCGTCGACTTCGACAGCTTCGCCGACGACGGTATCTTCCTCATCGCAGGGCGTACCGGCGCCGGCAAGTCGAGCATCCTGGATGCTGTCTGCTTCGGCCTCTACGGGGGAGTGCCACGATACGAGAGCGGCGACAAACGGCTGCGCAGTGATCATTGCGACCCGGAAGACCTCAGCGAAGTCGTCGTCGAATTCAGTACGACGGCTGGCAGATATCGCGTGACGCGCTCACCGGAGTACATGCGGCCGGCGAAGCGCGGTGGCGGATTGACGAAGCAGGCTTCGGGTGTCCAGCTCGATACTCTCGCCGACGCCGGTTGGGTCACGCTGGCTGCGAAAGAGCGGGAGGTCGGGCATGAGCTCGACGAGATCCTGCAGCTGAGCCGTGAGCAGTTCCTGCAGGTGATCCTGCTCGCCCAAAACAGGTTCGCGCGCTTCCTGCTCGCCGACAGTAAAGAGCGGCAGACGCTGCTGCGGCGATTGTTCGGCACCGAGCGCTTCGAAGACGTGCAGTCTCGTTTCGATGATCGCCGCAAGACGGCAGAGAACGCGCTCTCCGGGCGCCTGGCCACCGTGAACGCGGGCCTTCAGCAGGCTGAGCGGATGGTGACTGCTGCAGAGCTGTGGGGCGAGCATGAGCCCGTTGATGCATCCGCGGAAACGACCCCAGAGCGCCTCGAGCACCTTCGCGTCGCGCTCGAGCGGGCCGAGTATCAGGTCGAGCGCCGATCTGCCGAGAGCACGGAAGCCGAGACCAGAAACACCGCGGCAGAAGCAACGCTGACCAGCGCACGCGAGGAGCGCAAGGCGCAACAGGATCGAGACGCGGCCCGGGTCGCGATGCAGCGAATCGACGCCGAAGAACCCGAGATCGCGTCGGCACGGACGACGCTGCAGCGTGCCAGGACGGCCGAGGCGCTGCGCGCAACGCTCAACGCCGCCGAGCGTGCCGCGAGCGACCGCGAGATTGCCGAGATTGCCGAACGTGCAGCCCGCGAGGCCTGGGTTGCCGCTGACATCGAACTTGTTGACATCGAACTTGTTGACATCGAACTTGTTGACATCGAACGCGGCGAGGTCACCGCCGGGGCACTGGAAGCATGGGCTGAGGAGCGGACCAGCCAGAGTGGCGAGTGGAAACGCGCGGCCGAGCTCGAACGAAGTGCCCCGGCTCTCGCTGTGGAGCAGAGGAACGCCGAGGAGCAGGTCGCCGCAGCATCCGCTCTCGTCGCCGCGCACGACACGGAACGGGCGGAACTTCCGGCGCGGGTCACCGAGCTGACCGCCCAGCGGGATGCCGCGCGGCGCAGCGCCGACCGCGTCGATGATCTGCACACAACGCTGAACGCCGCGAAGGCACGACGAGACGCGGCAGTGAAGGCCGAGCGGCTTCGTGGTGACCTCGACAAGGCCGAGCGCGCGCTCGTCGCGGCCAGCAGTGCGCTCGATGAGGCCCAGCTCGCGCTCACGCTGCTGCGTCGCCGCCGTTTGGACGGCTTCGCCGGTGAGCTCGCGACCGCACTGATTCCGGGGGAGGCCTGCACCGTGTGTGGGGCGACTGAGCATCCCTCACCGGCCGAGCACAGCGATCCTGTCTCGCCGGAAGACGTCGAGGCGGCCGAAGTCGTGCGCGACACCGCAGCACAGGGCGATCGTGCGGCGCTCGACAGGGTGTCCGATCTGAAGCGCGATCTCGCCGCTGCCGCAGCCATGGCGGAAGAGCGCTCTGTCGCTGCGGCAGAGGACGAGGTAGCCGCTGCGACAGCCGTGCACGCCGCGGCACAGGCAGCCGTCGGTGCACTCGCCGCCGCGATTGCGGCGCTGGGCGAGGCCACGGCGCGTTCGGTGCAGCTCGAGAAGGATCGTGCAGCAGCGGCGGATGCGCTGGCGAAGTCGCGCGAGACGCTCGCCCTGATCGCCCAGCGCAGTGCTGAGGCGCAGACTGTTGTCACCGCAGCACGTGGATCCTTCGGCACTGTCGCCGAGCGCATCGCCGAGGTCACCGCGCACGTCGCGGCCGCCCACGCGCTGGCGGATGCTCTCGAAGAGAGCGCCCGGCGTGAGGTGGCACTCACCGATGCCGCGGCGGAGCAGACGCGCGCGCTCGCGGCATCCGATTTCGACGGTGCCACTGCCGCACGCGAGGCGCTGCGGTCGGCAGCCGAGCAGCAAGGGCTGGAGGAGCGCATCACTGGCCACACCGTGCAGCGTGAGAAGCAGCGCGAGCTGCTGCTGGCGCTGGAGATGCGGGCGCTTCCCGAGGAGCCGATCGAGCTCAGCGCGGTGGAAGAATCGGCGGCTGTCGCTCGTACGGTGTGGAAGGCCGCGATCGATGCGGCAGGGCGAGCGGAGACCACCGTCGATCAGCTGAGCGCACTCATCGCGTCTGCCGCGGCCGAGTACGCCAGCAGCGCGGCGCAGCAGGCAGACTTCGAGGTGCTGAAGGGCCTCGCTGACACCATCGCCGGGCGCGCCGGAAATACGCACAAGATGACGCTGGAGACATTCGTGCTCGCCGCCGAACTCGAAGAGATCGTGGGGGCAGCCAACCGCCGCCTCAGTGACATGTCAACCGGACGCTACCAGCTGCAACACTCCGATGCGCTCGCGGCCCGTGGCGCGGCATCCGGGCTCGGTATCGTCGTCTTCGACGCGTTCACCGGGCAGACGCGCCCCGCGCAGTCGTTGTCAGGAGGGGAGACCTTCCTCAGCTCACTCGCGCTGGCGCTCGGCCTCGCCGAGGTCGTTACGGCGAGAGCCGGCGGCATCCAACTCGACACGCTCTTCATCGATGAAGGCTTCGGGTCCCTCGACGCCGACACTCTCGAGATCGCCATGCGCACGCTCGACGAACTGCGCTCCGGCGGACGCACCGTTGGCATCATCAGCCACGTCGAGTCGATGCAGGAGCAGATCCCCGCGCAGCTGGTGGTAGAGCAGACCGCCAGCGGACCCAGCCGCATCCGCCCCGCTCTCTGAGCTCTTCGGCAGGCTCAGTGAGCCTCGTAGAACCAGTGACCATGTGTCGGAGCGCCCGGGCCCCACCTCATGCGTTCGCAGGACTCCAGGCTGAAACCTCGTCGAGTGCGCGCAGTTCCTCGGGGGTCAGCTCCAATGTCGCGCTGGCCAGCAGATCCGCCACCTGCTCCACCCGTGACGCGCTCGCGATGGGAGCGGCAACAGCCGGCTGAGACCGCAGCCACGCCAGGGCGACCGAGGCGATCGAGGCGTCATGGGCAGCGCTGATGCTCTCCAACTCGCCGATGACGCGCAGACCGTGTTCGGTCGCATACTTCGAGGCTCCGCCAGCGCGTGCGGACGTGACAGCCGTCGCATCCGTTGACCGGTACTTGCCGGTGAGGAATCCGCTCGCCAGTGCGTAGTACGGAACCAGGCTGAGTCCGAACTCCTGGGCGACAGGGGTGATGTTCTCCTCGACGTCGTTACGGTGCACGAGGTTGTAGTGCGGCTGCACGGCGACGGGCAGTGCAATGCCGGCATCCTGTGCGAGGGAGATCCACGAGCGGATGCGGCCTGCCGAGTAGTTCGACACTGCCGTGTGGCGCACCAGGCCGTCGGTGACGAGCTGTCCGAACGCCGCGACCGTCTCCTCGAGCGGAGTCTCGGCGTCATCGAAGTGCGCGTAGTAGAGGTCGATCGTGTCGACGCCGAGACGCTTCAGCGAGGCCTCGGCAGCAGCGCGGATGTTCTTGGCCGAGAGGCCCCGGAACTCCGGGTGGCTGCTGACCTTTGTGGCGATGATGACACCCGACGGCTTGCGCGCGGCGAGCCACTCTCCGATGATCGTCTCGCTCTCGCCGCCGCTGTTGCCAGGCACCCAGGCGCTGTATCCGTCGGCCGTGTCGATGAAGTTGCCACCACCTGCGGTGAATGCATCGAGGATCTGGAACGACGCATCGCGGTCGGCGGTCCAGCCGAACACGTTGCCCCCGAGGGTAAGAGGGAATACATCGAGGTCGCTACGGCCGAGGAGGGTCATGGAGTCTCTCTTTCTTTCGTCTCACCAAGTCAAGCGCATTAAAGGGATGCATATTCCGGTTCTGTCACAGCGGCGTAACACTCAGGGGAGATACTGGGAGCATGACGCTTCAGCAGGAGATCGCTCAGTCCCTCGGCGTGCAGGCCGACATCGACCCGGCCGCCGAGATCGAGCGCCGCGTGCAGTTCCTCGTCGACTACCTTGTGAAGACCGGTGCGAAAGGCTTCGTCCTCGGCATCTCTGGTGGGCAGGATTCCACTCTCGCGGGACGGCTCGCGCAGCTTGCCGTCGAGCGCGTGCGTGCGGGCGGCGGCGTTGCCGACTTCACCGCGGTGCGGTTGCCGTACAAGATCCAGCATGACGCGGATGACGCGAACGCTGCCCTGGAATTCATCGGGCCGGATCGCTCCGTCGAAGTCAATATTCAGGGCGGCGTGGACGGTGTTGAGAAGGACATCGAGCAGGCGGCCGGCGCCGACATCTCAGACTTCAACCGCGGCAACATCAAGGCACGCATCCGGATGGTGACGCAGTATGCGCTCGCTGGACATGATGGACATCTCGTTATTGGCACCGACCACGCGGCCGAGGCCATCACCGGTTTCTACACGAAGTTCGGTGATGGGGCCGCCGACATCCTGCCCCTTGCTGGTCTCACCAAGCGCCAGGGCAAGAGTTTGCTACGTGAGCTCAACGCTCCGGACCGGCTGTGGATGAAGGTGCCGACGGCCGACCTCCTTGATGGGCAGCCTGGTCGCGCCGACGAGGATGAGCTCGGGCTCACCTACGAGCAGATCGACGACTACCTTGAGGGCAAGCCGGTGGATGCTGACGTCGTTGCCAGGCTTGAGGGTAAGTACCTCGCCACCCGGCACAAGCGACACCTGCCGGTCGGCCCTGCAGATGACTGGTGGCGCTGAGGCGCTCCTGCCCCGCCCGCTCGGGAGGACTTCACCCTTACGGGAGGAGCTTTTCGTCCATCGGCTCCGCCTGAGCGTGCGTTCTCCTCCCGAACGGGTGGGCATTTCGTGCGGGTGTGAGGACTGTCCGAGGCCCCGGCTAATCTCGAAGCATGCAGATTGATAGCCATGCCCAACGCGTCATCTTCAGCGCCACTGACCTGAAGGCGGCCGCTGAATGCGAGTTCGCCTGGGCGCGGGCAATTGACGCAAAGCTGGGGCGGGTGCCTGCTGTGGAACAGCCGGTGGATGCCACACTCGCTCGTGCGGCAAAGCTCGGTGATGCGCATGAACTGAAGGTGCTCGAGGCCTACCGCGAACGCTTCGGTACGGATGCTGTGTACGAGGTGTCGAAGGTGTCATCGGCCGACCCGGCTGCTCTCGCCGCGGTCGTCGCCGAGACCGGGGAGGCTCTCCGCTCCGATGCCAAAGTGCTGTTCCAGGGTGCGTTCTCCACCGACGAATTCGTCGGATTCGCGGATTTCCTGCTGCGCGAAGACGACGGTCGCTGGCGCGTGCAAGACTCCAAGCTGGCCCGCACGGCGCGCGTTACGGCGCTCATGCAGCTGGCAGCATATGTCGATCAATTGGATGGTCTCGGCATCCCGCGATCCGACAGGGTCGACCTCATCCTCGGCGACGGAACGATCAGCACGCATGCGGTCGATGATCTGCTGCCGCTGTTTCATGTTCGAAGGACTCGACTGCGTGCCGTGATCGCGGATCGGGACGTACCAGCGGGGGCAGCGGGTGCGCCGCTTGCCTGGGGCGATGGCAGGGGAGACCTTGACATCACGGCGTGCGGACGATGCGCGACGTGCACCGAGCAGGTGGATGCTGCGCGTGATCTGCTGATGGTCGCTCGCATGCGTCCGACGCAGCGGGCGCGACTGCGTGCGGCCGGTGTCGAGACGATCGATGACCTCGCCGCAGCGACGGATGCTCCTGACGGAATGAACGTCGACTCATTCGAGTCGCTACGTGCTCAAGCACGCCTGCAGCTGCGCGCCGACGTCGATGATGCTCCGACATTCGACGTCTACTACCCGCAGGCCATCCATAATCTGCCACGACCGAGCCGGGGTGACATCTTCTTCGACTTCGAAGGTGACCCGCTGTATACCGAACCCGCGCCTGACGGCAACGCGCAGTGGGGCATCGACTATCTGTTCGGCTGGGTCGACAACGAAGATCAGTACACGCCGCTGTGGGCGCACTCTTTTGTCGATGAAAGGCATGCACTCGAGCAGTTCCTCGACTTCGTGAATGTTCGAAGGGCCGCGCACCCGGACATGCACATCTACCACTACGCGCCGTATGAGACATCTCATCTTGTCGCGATGGCGGCGCGCTACGGCATCCGTGAAGGCGAGGTCGACAAGCTGCTGCGCGAGGGCGTGTTCGTCGACCTGTACCCGCTCGTGCTGCGGACGGTGCGCGTCGGGTCCCGCTCGTATTCGATCAAGAAACTTGAGCCGCTCTACATGGGCGAGGACGTGCGCACGAGCGACGTGCAAAAGGGTGACGACTCGATCGTGCAGTACGTCGCCGCGCGCCAGTTGTTGGCTGCGGGGGAGACTTCCGACGCCGAGGCAGTGCTCGCCGACCTCGTTGATTACAACCGCTACGACTGTGTCTCGACCCGGCGCCTGCGTAACTGGCTGATCGAGATTGCCAAGGACAAGGGCGTCAACCCCGCGCCGCCTGACGAGCCAGACGAGCTGGTCTATGAGCCATCGCACCGTTCGGTCGCGCTGCTCGCGGATGCCGAGCGTGACGTGGAGGCGGGCGGCGACGGCGAAGTACACCGCGTCGCTGCGGCGGCGATCGACTACTACCCGCGTGAGGCGAAGAGCTTCTGGGTGTCGCATTTTCAGCGACTGCGTGAGCCGGTGTCGATGTGGGATCAGACCCGTGACGTCGTGCGGGTGGATGTCACCGCGTCCGTGCTGCGACGCGATTGGAGCGTCGCAGAGGGCCGCCGCGTCATGTCTCGCGACATCGAGATCCGCGGTGAGATTTCGCCGGGTACGACGCTCGGTGAGGGGTCGAACCCCTTCTCGTTGTATCCGTTCCCGGCTCCCTTCGATGTGGAGGCGCCATCGCGCGCAGTCCACGTGCCGCGCACGATCACCGTGACTGAGGTACTCGACGACGGCTACGTGATCACCGAAACTGCGGTGAGCGGGCAGACCTGGGACGAGTTCCCGGTCGCGTTGACCCCGGCAGCACCGCCGCGTGTCGTCTCGCTGCAGGGCGCGATCGATGAATGGGCAGACACTGTGCACGAGGCGGCACCGGCATTCCCCTCGGATGCGGCGACCGACATCTTGCGCCGCATCCCTCCGCGCACGGTCTCCGGTGCGGGGCTTCCAGCGGCCGGCGACGACACGATCGATGCGATCGTGCGGGGCATCCTCGATCTTGACCACAGCTATCTCGCAGTGCAGGGGCCTCCGGGAACGGGAAAGACCTATACGGGCTCACGTGTGATCGCGCGGCTCGTGAACGAGCACGGCTTCCGGATCGGGGTCGTGGCGCAGTCTCACGCGATCATCGAGACGTTGCTGGAGCGTGTCGTCGCCGACGGTGTGCCACCGGGACAGGTGGCGAAGGCGCCGAAGGAAAAGGGGAGTGAACCGAGCTATACGATGATCCCGAAGAGCGGCATGGCGTCGTTCCTCTCCGAGCGCCAAGGTCAGGGCGTCGTCGTCGGCGGCACCGCCTGGGACTTCAGTAACACCGGGCGTGTCGAGCGACACGGCCTCGATCTGCTCGTGATCGATGAGGCCGGCCAGTTCTCGCTCGCATCCACAATCGCCGTCGCAGCGGGGGCGAAGCGGCTGCTGCTGCTCGGTGACCCGCAACAGCTGCCGCAGGTCAGCCAGGGCGCGCACCCAGAGCCGGTCAACACCTCGGCGCTCGGTTGGGTGATGGACGGCGATGCGGTCGTCAGCCCGGAGTACGGATATTTCCTTGATCACAGTTGGCGGATGCATCCGGCAGTCGCGGGGCCGGTCTCGCGGCTGTCCTACGCCGGGCAGTTGGCGTCAGCGCCCGGCACGGAACGACGCGCGATCGATGGGGTGGAGGCAGGGCTGCATGTCGTTTCCGTGCGACACCGTGGCAACGCGACGCAGTCCGCCGAGGAGGCCGCCGAGGTCGTGCGGATTGTGCGTGAGCTGCTGGGCCGCGAGTTCACTGACATGGACTCAGAGGTGGCACCCCGGCCACTGGTCGAGGCAGACTTCATTGTGGTCGCGCCGTACAACGCGCAGAAACAGCTCGTGATCGATGCGCTCGCGGCGGCGGGTCTTGCCGGGGTTCCCGTGGGTACGGTCGACAATTTCCAGGGCAAGGAAGCCGCGGTGTCCATCACGACGCTTGCTGCGTCGAGCGGGCGGGATGCGCCACGCGGTCCGGAGTTCCTGCTGCTGCAGAACCGGCTGAATGTGGCGATCTCACGCGCTCAGGTCGCGGCGTACCTGATCCACTCGCCGGCGCTACTCGATGACCTGCCGTACACGCCAGAGGGAGTGGCGCGACTCAGCGCCTTCGCGCACCTTGTGGGGGCAGACCTCGACTGAGCACCGCAGCGCGAAGCGCCATGAATGGGGTCAGACCGTGCCGTAGAGACGGTCGCCGGCGTCGCCAAGGCCGGGAACGATGTAGCGGTTCTCGTCGAGGCCCTCGTCGAGGGCGCCGAGCACGATGGTGACATCGCGGTCACCAACCAGCTTCTCAATGGCAGCAAGGCCCTCCGGGGTGCCGAGCAGGCAGATCGCGGTAACGTCCTTCGCTCCGCGGTCGAACAGGAACTGGATAGCCACGGCCAGCGAGCCGCCAGTGGCAAGCATCGGGTCGATGGCGAAGCACTGGCGGTCGCTGAGGTCTTTCGGAAGACGCTCGGCGTACGTCGTCGGCTCGAAGGTCTCTTCATCGCGCACCATGCCGAGGAAGCCGACCTCGGCGGTGGGGAGAAGCTTCACGAGCCCCTCCAACATTCCGAGACCCGCACGCAGGATCGGAACGACGATCGGGCGCGGCTCGGAGATCTTCGCACCCATCGTCTTAGTGACCGGAGTGGTGATCTCGACGGGAGTGACCTTAACGTTGCGGGTCGCTTCGTAGGCGAGCAACGTCACGAGCTCTTCGGTCAGCTGCCGGAAGACAGGAGACGGGGTGCGCACATCGCGCAGCACCGTGAGCTTGTGGGTGATGAGAGGGTGGTCGGCGACGTGAACACGCATAAACCTAAGGTTAGTGCGCTGAGGCCTGCTAAACGGTGTGGATTTCCCAGCGAACAGGTCTCAGGCGCGTGTCGCGAGCCGCGCGGCGCGGCGTTCTCGCCACTGTGCGTTGATCTTCTTCGAGTTCAAGGTGATGCAGAGAGCGGTGATGAGAGGTCCGGCAGAGATGAGGAGGACGTGAGCGAAAGTTTCCATGCCTTGAATCTACGGAGCCACAGAATCGCGCGCATCCGGCGCAGGGCGGATCATTTGCAGCGCCGTGGACCGCAGTATCCCCCACAAGGCGGATACGCTCGAACCATGCGCAAGGCGGATGAAGACGGGATGCGGCGAGCTCTCGCGCTCGCCGCAGAAGCCGCAGTCGCGGGAGAAGTCCCCGTCGGTGCCGTCGTGCTTGACAGCACCGGCCGCATCATCGCCGAAGGGCGCAACATCCGCGAAGAGACCCACGACCCGACCGCGCACGCGGAGGTCGTCGCGCTACGGCAGGCCGCGGCATCCATCGGATCATGGAATCTTGAGGGTCACACCCTCGTCGTCACACTTGAGCCGTGTGTGATGTGCGCGGGCGCGATCCTGCAGTCCCGAATCGGACGCGTGGTCTTCGGCGCCTGGGACGAGAAGGCGGGTGCGGCGGGGTCGATGTACGACGTGCTGCGCGACCGTCGCCTGCCGTATCGCGCCGAGGTCGTCGGGGGAGTCGACGAGGTTGCCTCGACCGCACTGTTGCGCGACTTCTTCGAGCAACGCCGCTGAGGTTGAGCGCACCGGCAGGTGTCGCGGGTTGCCGCTCCCGGGCGGGAGTGGCGACCATCTGCGACCCCTCCTGCCGTCCGGCGGGGCTCGACAGTGCGGGTCAGTCGGCCGACTTCAGCACGAACGCGTCCGTCGGGGGCTCCGGGTCGATCGCCGGCCGGTACACGTCCGGTTCGATGTAGATCGCGCGGGCGACGGGAACGGCATCCCGAATCTGTTTCTCGATGTGGTTGATGTCGTCCGCTGCCTCGCGCACCGTCTTGTCTGAGGTCAGCGCGATTTTGGCGGCGACCAGCAACTCATCTGGGCCGAGATACAGCGTCTTCAGGTGGATGATCTTCTCCACGTCGGGGCATCCGATGATCGCATCCATGATGAGGTCGAGATCGGACTGGTTCGCGCCTTCGCCCACCAGCAGGCTCTTGGTTTCGATACCGAGAATCACCGCGATCAGCACGAGCAGCACGCCGATGGCAAGCGTGCCGAGTGCGTCAAACACGCTGTTGCCAGTGATGACGGTGAGCCCGACACCGAGCAGCGCGAAGGTCAGGCCGATGAGAGCACCGATATCTTCTAGCAGCACCACGGGCAGCTCAGGTGCCTTCGAGTGTCGAATGAACGACACCCAGGACTGCCCGCGCTCGCGCACCAGGTTGCTCTCCTTGACCGCGGTGCGCAGCGAGAACGACTCCAGCCCGATTGCGACGACGAGTACGACGAGCGGCAGCCACCACCACACCGGATCAAGTGCGTGCGGGTGAGTGAGCTTGTCGATGCCCTCGTAGATCGCGAACAGTCCACCGACCGAGAACAGGATGATCGACACCACGAACGCGTACACGTAGCGCTCGCGGCCGTATCCGAACGGATGCTCGCGGTCAGCCGCGCGCTTGGCCTTGCGACCGCCGAGCATGAGCAGCAGCTGGTTGCCGGCGTCGGCGACCGAGTGGATCGCCTCGGCGAGCATCGAGGCAGACCCTGAAAGAGCCCACGCGACGAACTTCGCAATCGCAATGCCCAGATTCGCCAGAAACGCCGCGACGATCGCCTTGCCACCACCGGATGCACTCATGCCGCGATTCTAGTTCCGCACAGTTGGAAGCGCAGGAGCGACCTCGGCGCTGTCGAATGCCAGCAACAGCACAACGAATGCCGAGAATAGGATGGCCGCATGGCTGAATCGCTTCCCTCTCTCGCGTTCCTCGGTGCCGGCTCGATGGGGGGCGCGATCCTGCACGGCGTCGTCGCCTCGGGGCTCGATGTCGACGGCGGCATCATCGCGACCAATCGCACGGCGGCGAAAGCCGCGAGTCTGGCAGGCCTTGCGGGTGTGACGGCGATTGCGCTGGACGAGCAGCCGAGCGGAAATACGGATGCCGCGGCCGCCGCCCGCATCATTCTCGTCGGCGTGAAACCGGCGATGGTCCCCGATCTGCTGCGCGAGATTGCACCCGTGCTGCGTGACGACGCGATCGTCGTGAGCCTTGCCGCTGGCGTCACCCTGGCGACATTCTCTGCGCATCTCGGCGCTGATGTCAGCGTCATCCGCTCGATGCCGAACACTCCTGCCACCGTGGGCAAGGCCGTTACCGGGTTGGCTGCCGGGGCGGCGGCATCGGCTGAGGATCTCGCGGTCGTCCGCCGCCTGTTTGAACTGGTTGGCGCCGTGGTCGAGGTGCCAGAAGACAAGATCGATGCGCTTTCGACCATCTCCGGCTCAGGTCCTGCCTACGTGTTCCTGCTCATTGAGGAGCTCACGAAGGCGGCGATCGGCAAGGGGTTCAGCGAGGCGGATGCACGTCTGATGGCTGAGCAGACCTTCATTGGCGCGACCGCTCTGCTCGCGGCATCCGGAGAGAACCCCGCCGAGCTACGTCGCCGGGTGACGAGCCCGAAGGGCACCACCGAACGCGCTGTTGCGGTGTTGCAGGACGCGCATCTCGATCGGCTGTTCGCCGAAGCGACGGATGCGGCGCTGGCGCGCGCGAAGGAGATGGCCGCAGGAAACTGACCCCGGGGCTTACCGGTCGAGGCCGGCGAAGCGTTCGATATCGCTGTTGGTGCCCGAGACGATGATCAGGTCGTGGTTCGTGACGACGGTGTCGGCTTCGGCGTAGCTGAATGGCTTGCCGGGGCTCTTCACCCCGACGACCGTGACCTTGTACTTCGAGCGCACACCCGACTCGTTCAGACCGACGCCGCGAATGAACTTCGGCGGGTACATCTTCGCCAGCACGAAGTCGTCGTCGAAGCGAATGAAGTCCAGCATCCGTCCGCTGACGAGGTGGGCGACGCGCTCGCCGGCCTCGCGCTCGGGATAAATGACGTGATTCGCGCCGACGCGGGCAAGGATCTTGCCGTGCGACTGCGAGACGGCCTTCGCCCAGATCTGCGGGACTTTCAGATCAACGAGATTCGCTGTGATCAGGACGGATGCCTCGATGAGCGAACCGACCGCAACGACGGCGACCTGGAAGTCCTGCGCGCCGATCTGCTTGAGCGCATCGAGGTTGCGGGCGTCGCCCTGCACCGTGTGAGTGACCCGATCCGACCACTTCTGGACGAGCTCAAGGCTCTCGTCCATCGCCAGCACTTCGCGGTCGAGACGGTCGAGCTCGCCCGCGCATGCGGCACCGAATCGACCGAGTCCGATCACGAGTACGGGGGCATCTCCCCGGAGCGCTTCAACCAACGATGGGCCTTTCCACGGGCAGCGAGTAGAGCTGCGAGCGCGATGTCGCGGCGACTGCCGCGGCGAGAGTCACTGTACCAATGCGCCCCATGAAGATGGTGGCGGCCATAACGTAGGTCGCAGAATCAGGCAGCTCCGCGGTTAGGCCCGTCGAGAGCCCGACCGTGCCGAACGCCGAGATCACGTCGAAGAGCACCTCCGCGATCGGGGCCTTCGTAATCTGAGCGATGACGATCGTCGAGAGCGCGACGATCGTGGCACCCCACGCGACGACGCTGAGGGCGACCCGCTGCACATCGCTGGGGATACGGCGACCGAACGCCTGCACTGACTGACGTCCGCGCGCCTCAGACCACACGGCGATCGCAAGCACAGCCAGCGTCGTCACCTTGATACCGCCTGCAGTGGACGCAGACCCGCCGCCCACGAACATCAACATGGAGCCTGCGACAAGCGAGGAGCCGTTCAGATCGCCGATCTCGACGACGCTGAAACCGCCAGAGCGCGTCATCGCGGACAAGAAGAATGCCTGGAACGTCGTGTCAGCGGCATCCATCGAACCGAATGTGAGCGCGTTGTCGTACTCGAGAATGAGGAACACCGCGGCACCCGCGACAAAGAGGATCGCCGTCGTGATGAGAGTGAGCTTGGAATGCAGAGACCAGCGCTTCACATGCCAGTGATGCTTGGCGAGCGTGTAGATCACCGGGAAGCCGATGCTGCCGAGGAACACGCTGATCATGAGCACGGTGAGAACGAAGTAGTCATCGGCGAACTCGGTGACGCCACCCGCGTTCGGTGTGAAGCCGGTGTTTGTGAATGACATCGCCGCGTAGTAGGGGGCTTCCCAGAGGGCGGCGAGCGGGGGGATGCCGGCCATCAGAAGTCCCGGGTACAGCAGTAGCGCGACCACGCCCTCGATGACCAACAGCGACAGCGCAACAGTCTTCAGCAGTTGGCCGACCTCGCCGAGCCGTACGGTCTGGCCCTCGTTGACGACGCCGCCGTGCGCACGCAACGGGTTGGTGTCGCCGGCCGCGAGAAGCTTGGCTCGTAGCCCGAGCCTCTTCGAGATCACCATTCCCAGCAGCGACGCCAGCGTCAACACGCCCATGCCGCCGATGTTCACGCCAAGGAAGACGAGCACATGTCCGAATGGGGACCAGTGCGCTGCCATGTCGACCGTCGCGAGGCCAGTGACACAGATCGTCGACACAGCAGTGAACAGCGCATCGCTGATCGGCGTCACCGTTCCCGATGCTGAGGCGATCGGCAGGGAGAAGAGCGCGGTGAACACCAGAATCAGTCCGGCGAAGATGACGATCGCGAAGCGCGACGGAGACGATGTGACCATGCGTCGGACGAAGTGCCACAGATCGTGGACGCGCGTGCGAGGGGAGAACGACGAGCCGATGCTTGACACTCGTCCCTCCCTGCGCTTCGTCTGAGATGCCTGTCGAGGATCGTTCGACAAGCCTTCGACATGGTACTCCGGCCGTGGGGAGACTACCCTGATCTCATGACCGACATCTTCGACGTGATCGCAGACGGCACGAGGCGTGACATTCTCCAGCTCCTCCTGCGCCGGTCATCTGAGGAGGACGCAGGCACCAGCGTCTCGCACATCGTCAGTGAGCTCGGAATCAGCCAGCCGACGGTGTCGAAACACCTCAAGGTGCTGCGCGAAGCCGAACTGGTGAGCGTGCGCGAAGACGGCCAGCGCCGTTTCTACAGCATCGATGTGGGGCCGCTCGAGACCATCGACGATTGGCTCGTGCCCTTCTTAGTCGACGCCTTCGGCGACGCCGCGCCCGACATCGATTTTTCTCTCGTCCCGCTTCCCGACGGTGCAGCGCACGCTGCCGAGGTCTTCGGCCGTGCTGCAGCATCGGCGAAGCATGTGGTCACCACAGCGCTCAAGCGGCTCGGGACGTGAGCCGCACGCGCACCTGATTACGGGGGCGCCCCATTCACACAGGCCACAATTACCCCGTGGGTTTACACGCGTCCCACCTTCCCTCTAGAGTGTGCTTCAGAGAAAGGGGTAATGGGGATGCCCGAAGTTCCAGATGTCCGATTCCTGACGGTCGCAGAGGTCGCAGCAATCATGCGTGTGTCGAAGATGACCGTCTATCGGCTGGTGCACTCCGGTGAACTGCCCGCGATCCGCTTCGGTCGCAGTTACCGCGTGCCCGAGTCGGCAGTTGCCGATGCCCTTCAACGGCCGATCTCTGAGGTCGGCTGACCGTCTCGGCTCACGAGTCGTGGTCGTGCACTTTGCACCGGCCGTGGTTTGATAGAATGATCCGAGGCATTTTCCGTGCCCGTACCCGGGTGTCCGACATACTGCGACGCCCAGCCACTTGACTTAGTGAGGTTTCCGTGGGTTCTGTCATCAAGAAGCGCCGCAAGCGCATGGCGAAGAAGAAGCATCGCAAGCTGCTTCGTAAGACTCGCCACCAGCGCCGCAACAAGAAGTAAGCGCGGCAAAAGCCACAAAGCGCCCCCGGCCTGCTCACAGAGCTTGTCGAATGGGGCGCTTCGTGTCTGTATTGCCGTTTAGAATTAGCTGCCGTTTCATCGCAGAGACACGACCGTGAGGACGTCATGAAGTCGATCAATATCGCAGACCTCGCCGCGCGCGAGAGCACTCCGCTTATCGACGTGCGTGAGAGGGACGAGTTTGCGGCGGGGCATGTCCCCGGGGCGGTGAACATCCCGATGTCTGAGCTGGGAAATCGACTCGAAGAGCTTCCGTCAGAGGCTTTCGACGTCATCTGTCAGGCCGGCGGCCGTTCCGCACGCATCGTGGATGCGCTGGAATCGCGCGGTTATGACGCGACCAACGTAGAAGGCGGCACCGGCGAGTGGATCGCAGCCGGTCACCCGGTCGAGATTCCCTCCGCGTGACCACGATCACGGTCATCGGCAAGCCGGGGTGCCATCTGTGCCCCACGGCGCTGGCGATCGTGGAGACCGTGGTCGCCGATCTTCCTGATGAGATCGGTGACAGCATCGAGATCATCGAGCGGTCGATCGAAGACGACCCCGCCCTGTACGAGCTGTGGTGGGAGAAGATTCCTGTCGTACTCATCGACGAGGAACTGCATGCGCACTGGCGGGTCTCGCCCGACCGGCTGCGTCAGAGACTGGAGCAGAAATGACGATTCGCCACGTGGTCACCTGGAAGCTCAAGAGCGAAGATGCCGCGGAGCGCGGCGCGCAGGCTGCGGAAGTCGCCCGCCGACTAAACGCGCTGGCCGGGGTTGTACCCCAGCTGCTCTCCATCTCGGCGGGCGCCAATTCGGTGTATCCGGAAGCGAACTGGGATGTCACGCTCGTCGCTGATTTCGACTCGGTTGAGGCGCTCGAACAGTACGCGGTGCACCCCGCGCATGAGGAGGCCGCGGTATATATCAAGTCCGTCGTCGCCTCACGGGTCGCCGTCGACTTCGAGGTCTGAGGCTGCGCCGATCGGCGCGCGCTCAGGAGCGAAACGCAAACGTAACCCTCCGAACGGGTGCACTGGCGTCGCCACGTGTCAGGATGAACTCCATACCCGTCCGTGGGCGTAGCCGCCCCGTTACCTTGGAGCGGTCATGCCTCGTCGCCGTAATCTCATCTTCGGTCTTGCGCTCGTCGCGACCGCCACGCTTGCTCTCGCCGGCTGTGCCGGTGGAGGCGACACGCCCGCAGGCGATGGTGCCACACCCACAACGGGGGGCGATGACTACGGTCTCGTCGAAGCGGGCGTGCTCACCATGTGCTCTGACATCCCCTACGCGCCCTTCGAGTTCGAGGGTGAAGACGGTGAATACACCGGCTTCGATGTCGACCTGCTCAGCGCGATCGCAGGCAAGCTTGACCTGACTCTCGCTGTGCAGGACGTCAGTTTCGAAGCGCTGACCTCTGGCACTGTCCTGCTCGTCGGCGACTGTGACCTCGGCGGCTCTGCGATGACCATCACTGATGAGCGCAAGGCGAATCTCGACTTCTCCGACCCGTACTACGATTCGCTGCAGTCGCTGCTGGTGCGTGCCGATTCCAGCATCGAGTCGATCGACGACCTCGCGGGAAAGACCGTCGGTGTGCAGCAGGGCACGACGGGCGAGACCTACACGACAGAGAACGCGCCCGAGGACACCGAGATCATCCGCTATCCCTCGGACGGCGAGTTGTGGCCCGCGATCCAGGCCGGTCAGATTGACGCGATCCTGCAGGATCAGCCCGTCAACATCGAGCACGAGCGTGCCGACGAGACCTACATGATCGTGGAAGAGTACGACACTGATGAGTCCTACGGTTTCGCATTCGCGAAGGGCGAAAAGGACGCGCTCGTCGAGGCGGTCAACGCGGCTCTGCAGGAGCTGCGCGATGACGGGACCTACCAAGAGATTTACGACACGTACTTCGCGGCCAACTGATCCGCGCTGACACGCATCGACGACGATGGCGATGAAACGCAGGACCAAGCAACGGGCGTACCGCTTGGTGATGTACGCGATCTTCATCGCTATCGTCGCCTGGGCGGTTCTGGGCACCGATTGGGCGAGGTTCAGTAAACAGTTCCTCGACCCGGCTGTCGCGATCAAGCTGTTCCCCGAGATCATCACGGTCGCGCTGGTAAACACGCTGTGGTTCACCCTGGTCGGATTCGTGGGCGGGGCAGTTCTCGGCATCCTGTTCGCCATGATGAAGCTGTCCAGCATCCTGCCCTACCGCTGGTTCGCGACCGCGTGGATCGAGCTGTTCCGGGGGCTGCCCGCTCTGCTGACGATCTTCGCCGTCGCGTTCATGCTGCCGATCGGCCTCGGGATCAAGATTCCCGGCGGGCCAGCGGCATCCGGTCTTGTCGGTTTGATCCTGGTGTCGTCGGCATACATGGCTGAGGTGATTCGCGCCGGCATCCAGGCCGTGCCGAAGGGGCAGATCGAGGCATCTCGGTCGCTCGGTATGTCGCCGCTGAAGACGATGCTTTGGGTGATCCTTCCGCAGGGTTTCCGTATCATCATCCCGCCGCTGACGAACGAATTCGTGCTGCTGCTGAAAGACACCTCACTAGTGTTCATCGCCGGCAGCACACTGATGACGCGCGAACTCACCACTTTTGCGCGTGACCTCGCGAATCAGAACGCGAACGGCACACCGCTGGTGATGGCGGCGATGCTGTACCTCGTGGTGACGATTCCGCTCACCCGATTGGCGGCATGGCTGGAACGAAAGATGGCGAAGCAGCGATGAGTACCGACATGATCGACATCAACGCTCCGGCCATCGAGGTCCGCGGGTTGCGCAAGAGCTTCGGCGACAACGAGGTACTCAAGGGGATCGATCTCACGGTTCGGTCCGGCGAGGTGGTCTGCGTGATCGGGCCGTCTGGCTCAGGAAAGTCGACTCTGTTGCGCTCGGTGAACCTGTTGGAGGAACCCACTGAGGGCAAGATTCTCATCGAGGGCATCGACGTCATCGATCCTGATATCGACATCGACCGCGTGCGCACCCGCATCGGGATGGTGTTCCAGAGCTTCAATCTGTTTCCCCACCTGAGCGTGCTGGGCAACCTCACACTCGCGCAGCGCCGGGTGCTCAAGCGTTCCAAGGCGGATGCCGAGAAGATCGCGCACGAGATGCTCGATCGCGTCGGTCTCGCTGAGAAGGCCGATGAGTACCCTGGGCACCTCTCCGGTGGTCAGCAGCAGCGCGTGGCGATCGCACGGGCGCTGTGCATGAACCCCGACATGATGCTGTTCGACGAGCCGACCTCGGCGCTTGATCCTGAGCTGGTCGGCGAGGTGCTGCAGGTGATGCGCTCGCTGGCGGATGAGGGCATGACGATGCTCGTCGTCACACACGAGATGGGCTTTGCCCGTGAAGTGGGTTCACGCCTGATCTTCATGGATGGCGGAGCGATCGTGGAAGAGGGCGATCCGCGCGAGGTGCTCGCGAATCCGCAGCATCCCCGCACCCAAGACTTCCTAGCCCGGGTCCTATAACCCCCTCCACATCCCGCGAGACTTCGCGTGTGTCATCGAAAACGCTTGTTTTGGTGACATAAGCGAAGTCTCGCGAGAGGTGGGGCGTGGGTACCGGTGTCAGTCTTCTACTTCGACGACTTCGGCATCGGCGGCGTTGCGACGGACGGAATCGATCCCGTTCAGTGCGCCTGACTTGGATGCGTATGCCTGGCCGGTCGCGATGACCTCGCCATTGCCAGCCTTGAGCCGGAACCGGTATTCGCCGGCCTTGTCGGTGTACAGCTCGAACTTTCCTGCCATGGGATGTCCCTTCTCCAGAGCCTCGAGGGATCCGTCGCGTCCCTCGACGACACGCTATTTGGCCCGTACCGCCACGGGAACCGGCTCAACGGCGAGGTGCACGCGGTCGCCGTAAGCAGGATGGAACTGCGCGTCGTGCTGTACGCGCACCAGCTCGCCGGAATCCGTCTTCACGAGCGTGCGACGGATACTGCCGAGGAACGTGCTCTCCTCGACGATGCCGCTGGTCGCGGCATCCGCTTCTCCGGCGAATCGCAGATTCTCCGGGCGGAGGTGCACCTCGACCTTGCCCTCGGCGGGGGTGTTGGTCGGCAGGTCGCGACCCCAGACGGTGACCCGCCCGCCAGAGGCGATGCCTGACACGATGCTGGAGAGTCCGACGAAGGCAGCGACGTGCGCGGTCGCAGGTCGCAGGTAGAGCTCCTCCGGAGTGTCGATCTGGTCGATGCGTCCGGCATCCATCACGGCGATCCGATCAGAGACAGCCAGCGCCTCCTCCTGATCATGTGTGACGAACACCGTCGTGATGCCCAGGCGCAGCTGGATGCGGCGGATCTCGTCACGCAGCTGCACGCGCACCTTGGCGTCGAGCGCAGACAGCGGTTCGTCGAGCAACAGCACTCGCGGCTCGGTGACGAGTGCGCGGGCGAGTGCGACGCGCTGCTGCTGTCCGCCGGAGAGCTCGTGTGGAAACCGTTCGGCAAAGCTGCCCAGGCCGACGAGTTCGAGGGCATCCAGGGCCCGCTTCGCAGCCTTCGCCTTGCCCATTCCTCGGCGACGCAGTCCGAACGCCGTGTTGTCGTCGACGCGCAGATGTGGAAACAGCGAGTACGACTGGAAGACCATGCCGATGTCGCGCTTGTTCGTCGGCACCCGAGAGACGTCCTGCCCGCCCAGCAGCACAGCGCCTCCGTCGGCGCTCTCGAGCCCAGCAAGCACGCGCAGCGCCGTCGTCTTACCGCAGCCGGAGGGGCCGAGCAGAGACACGAACTCGCCGGGGGCGATGTCGAGGTCGACGCCGTGCAGCACGCGGTTCGAGCCGTAACTCTTCTCGATGCCCTGGAACTGCACGCGGGTTCCCTCGCCTGCCTCGGACAGCAGCATGTTGTCCTTCGTTGGGGGGAGAGTATTCGGGGTTGTCATGAACGGGCCTTTCGGTTGCCGCGGGCGGCGCGGCCGATGACGAGCAGCAGCAGGAAGCAGAACAGCAGCGCCAACAGTGTGAAGATCGCAGGGGCATAGGCATCCTGCTTTTGGACGACGACCAGCGCGGTCTGGAAGACCTGACGGTTCAGCAGCGAGGCGATCGTGAACTCGCCGAGCACGACGGCGATGGAGATGAGGGAACCGGCGAGCAGTCCCTGGCGAATATTCGGGGCGAGTACCTTCACCACGACGACCGGCCAGCTTGCGCCGAGCGAGCGGGCGGCCTCTGCGAGCGTCTTCAGGTCGGCGGCGTCGATGGATGCCTGGATCGATCGGAAGGCGAACGGCAGCACGGTGATGCCGTACGCGAACGCCAACGTCCACGTGCCGGTTCCGAGCGTGCGCCCGATCTGCAGGTAGATCGGTGCGAGGCCGACGACGAGAACGATGGCCGGGATCGAGATCGGCAGCAGCACAGCGAACTCGAAGAACGGCTTCAGCTTCGGGAAGCGCAGGTTCACCAGAATCATCGTCGGTGCCAGCAGCAGGAGAACGATTGCGACCGTGACGACGGCGAGAACGAGCGAGTTGCCCAGGCCCGTCCAGATCGGTTTGATCGCGGCGGATGCGGCCGGGTCGAACAGTGCCGCCCAGCGGTCAAAGGACCAACTGCCGTCCTTGCCGCGCACCGTGTACAGGAATGTCGAGATCAGCGGCACCGCGAAAAATGCGCCGACCAGGATGCCGATGATCCAGCGGGTCGCGCGGGAGGGGGCAAGACGGTTCATGACTGCCACCTCGCTGCCCGGCGTTGAATGATCGAGTACAGCCCCATCACGATGCCGACGACGATGATCATGCCGAGGGCGAGCGCCCCCGCAAGGTTCTCGCGGCCGAGCACGGTCTCGCTAGTGAGCGCGGCGCGGATCTGCAGCGGCACGATCTGCGAGCCCTGACTGATTAGGGCTGCCGCGGTCGCATATGAGGAGAACGCATTCGCGAACAGCAGCAGCAGGCTCGCGAAGAACGAGGGGGCGAGTACAGGGATACCCACATGCGCCCAGAAGCTCGCGCGTGTGCCGCCGAGTGTGAGGTTGGCCTCTGACCACTGCGGCTTGAGAGCGGCGAGGGCCGGCATGAAGGTGATCACCATGAGGGGGATCTGGAAGTAGACGTAGGGCATGATGAGCCCTGGCACTTCGTAGAGCCAGACGCCGTTCTCGTAGATGTTGATCCCCAGAGTGTCCTTGAGGAACAGCGTCATGACGCCCTGCGCGCCGACAGTGGCGATGAATGCGAACGCGAGCATGACACCGCCGAACTGGGCGAGCACGCCGGCCGCGGCATCCATCGTCGAGCGCACCGTGCCCTGTGCGTTCATGCCAAGCAGCGCGTAGCAGACCAGGGCGCCGACGACCGCGCCGACGACCGCGGTGAGCAGGGAGAGGCCTGCGGAGCTGGCGAAGGTGTTCAGTACGACCGGATCTGCGAGCGCGGTGACGTTGCTCCACGTGAAGGAGCCGTCTTTGGTGAAGAATCCCGATCCGATCGCGAGGATGGTCGGCACGGCCAGGAAGAGCAGCACATATGCCGAGAACGGCACGAGTCCCAGCCAGGCCCACGACGGCGCCGACCGTCGGGCCGTGCGAGACGGCCCGACGGTGGTGGGAGCGGATGCCGAGGCATCCGCCCCCAGAGTTGCGGACGTCACTGGATCGCCGCAGCCCACTTCTCGCCGAGCAGCGTGCCGGCGTTGGTGCTCTGCTCCTCAGTGGGAACCACGGTGTCTTCCGGAACCTCGGGGAGCGCTGCCGCGAGATCGGCGTCGATCGTGCCAGCCTCTGTCATCGCCTCCATGCGAACCGGTCGGGCGCCGCCCTTGAGCCACAGGTTCTGCACGTCGTCGCTGTAGAGGAACTCCTGCCACAGGCGGGCAGCCGCCGGGTTCGGAGCATCTTTGTTGATCGCCTGGTTGTAGTAACCGGCGTAGCCGACGCCATCGAGCACGACGACCTTCCAGTCAGGGTTGTCGGCGGACAGCCCGGCGTTCAGGTAGTCCCAGTCGAAGACGACGGGCGTCTCGCCGCTGGCGACGGTGGCTGGTGTCGCATCGACCTTGAGGAAGTTTCCGGCCTTCTGCAGTTCGCTGAAGAAGTCGATGCCGGGCTGGAAGTCGTCCAGTGTGCCGTCGGACTGGACCGTGGCCAGCCCCACAGCGGCGAACGCGGCGCCTGCCTGTGTCGGGTCGCCATTGATCGCGACGGCGCCCTTGTAGTCGGCACCGAGAAGATCGTCGAGCTCAGCCGGAGCGTCGAGCTTCGAGGAGTCGTAACCGATCGACAGGTACCCGCCGTAGTCGCCGACGAACAGCCCAGTCGGCTCCTTCAGCGCGTCAGGGATCTCGTCCCAGGTCTGCACCTGGTACGGGGCGAAGACGTCGGTGCTCGAGAGCGCGACGGCGAGGCCGAGGTCGAACACATCTGGCGCAGTGTCGAGGCCCTCGTTGGTCTTCGCAGCGGTGATCTCCTCGGCGCTGGAGACGTCGGGGGACTGCTCGTTGATCGTGATCTCGGGGTACTTTTCGGCGAACAGGTCGAGGACTTCGCCGTAGTTGGCCCAGTCGCGGGGGAGGGCGATGACGTTCAGCTGGCCCTCGGCCTTGGCCGCCGCCTCAAGGTCTTCGAACGAGCCGAAAGCGTCTACAGATGTCGCCGTCGCAGCATCTACGCCGGAGTCTCCACCATCGCCGGTGGTGTCATCTCCGGAAGCGCAGGAGGTCAGTACGAGGGCGGCGGTCGCGGCGAGGGCGATACCGGCGACGAATCGCTTACGTCGGGTGAAGCGTGCCATGAGGTTCCTCTCGGTGTCCGGCGCTGTGGAGCCGGTGTCGGGTTGCGAGAGGACGCTACGCGCCAGTGGTTACTCAATAAAGCGGTTCGGGTGAATGAGAGGTAGCCGATCGGTGGCGCGCGGTGTCCTCCTGCCCTCGCACACTATCGCCGGATCAGTGCCGGGGTCTAGCCCGGGGCCCCGTCCCGTGCAGGGTGACGCGGAGTGAAGAGTCGCTGACGCCCCCACTTCGCGACAAGACCCCGTGTTGCAGACGCTTGGTCTGCAACACGGGGTCTCGACGAAAACCCGGGGTCTCGGGTCAGGACTCGTCGTTCTCTGGCTCGAAGTCGACTCCAGCCTCAGCGCGCTGCGCATCGGTGATCGGTGCCGGTGCGGCGGTCAGCGGATCGAAGCCGTTGCCGGTCTTCGGGAACGCGATGACCTCGCGGATCGAATCGGTTTTGGTGAGGTGCTGCAGCACGCGGTCCATGCCGAGCGCGATGCCGCCGTGCGGGGGAGCGCCGAACTTGAACGCGTCGAGCAGGAAACCGAACTGCTCGTCAGCGACCTCATCGCTGATGCCCATGACCTCGAAGACGCGCTTCTGGACATCTTCACGGTGGATGCGGATCGATCCTCCGCCGAGTTCGGAGCCGTTGCAGACGATGTCGTATGCGTAGGCGAGCGCCGAACCAGGGTCGGTGTCGAACGTGTCTGCGAACTCCGGCTTCGGGCCAGTGAACGCATGGTGCACGGCAGTCCATGCTCCCGCGCCGACGGCAACGTCACCGGATGCCACGGCATCGGCCGCAGGCTCGAACATCGGAGCATCCACAACCCACGTGAACGCGAAGGTGTCGGGGTCGAGGAGACCCAGACGGCGCCCGATCTCCACGCGCGCAGCACCGAGCAGCGCACGGCTGTCCTTCGCAGAGCCGGCAGCGAAGAATACGCAGTCGCCTGCGGATGCGCCGACGAGGCCCGCGAGACCGGCCTGCTCAGCCTCGGACAGGTTCTTGGCGACGGGGCCACCGAGCGATCCGTCGTCGTTGAACAGCACATACGCGAGGCCGCGGGCGCCGCGCTGCTTGGCCCAGTCCTGCCACGCATCCAGCTGCTTGCGTGGCTGGCTTGCGCCACCGGGCATGAGCACTGCACCAACGTAGTCGGCCTGGAACACACGGAACGTGGTCTCCGAGAAATACTCGGTCGCCTCGACGAGCTCAAGACCGAAGCGCAGGTCGGGCTTGTCGGAGCCGTACTTAGCCATCGCGTCGGCATAGGTGATGCGCGGCAGCGGAGTCTGAACTTCGACGCCGATCGTCGCCCACATTGCCGGGACGATGGCTTCCATCATCTCGATGACGTCTTCCTGGTCGACGAAGCTCATCTCGATGTCGAGCTGCGTGAACTCCGGCTGACGGTCGGCGCGGAAGTCCTCATCGCGGTAGCAGCGGGCCATCTGGTAATACTTTTCGACGCCGCCGACCATGAGCAACTGCTTGAACAGCTGCGGACTCTGCGGGAGCGCGTACCAGCTGCCGGGGTGCAGGCGTGCGGGCACGACGAAGTCGCGGGCACCCTCAGGAGTGGAGCGCGTGAGCGTCGGAGTCTCGACCTCGATGAACTCGCGGGCGTCCAGCACATCGCGGACGGCCTTGTACACCTTCGAGCGCAGGCGCAGGTTGGCGGCCGTCGACGGTCGACGAAGGTCGAGGTAGCGGTGCTTGAACCGCACGTCCTCGCCGATCGTGTCGGTGTCTCCGAGGCCGGTGGAGACCTGGAACGGCAGCGGAGCAGACTCGTTGAGCACCTCGACCGTGGTCGCGATGACCTCGATCTCGCCGGTGGGCAGGTTCGGGTTCGCGTTGCCGGCGGGTCGCTGGGAGACCTCTCCGGTCACCTTCAGAACGAACTCGCTGCGCAGCGGATGCGCGGTCTCCTCGTCGCGGATGACCACCTGGGCGATGCCCGAGGCGTCGCGGAGATCAATGAACGCGACTCCTCCGTGATCACGACGACGATCAACCCAACCCGTGAGGGTGACGGTCTGACCGATGTGTTCGGCTCGCAGGGAGCCGGTCGTGTGAGTGCGAAGCACGGAAGATTCCTCCAGTTCAGTAAAGGGAACTCCGCCATTCTACGTGGGCGGGCCGTGCGTGCCGTCGCGCCCGGGCTCACCGTCCGGTCTCACCGTCGAGGCATCCCTAGACTGGCCTCATGCCTGCCGAACGCCTTCATCTTGTCCGCCACGGCGAAGTCCACAATCCCGAACGGGTGCTCTACGGTCGCCTTCCGAATTATGGGTTGAGCGAAGACGGTAGAGGGATGGCGCGGGCCGCAGCCGAGTACATCGCAGGGCTTGATCGCCCGGTGACCTCGCTACGCTGCTCGCCCTTGCAGCGCGCTCAGGAATCAGCAGAGCCCTTCACCGAGATCTTCGGGCTGGACCCGACCATCGATGAACGCGTGATCGAGCCGACCAACGTCTTCGAAGGCACGCGCATGAGTCGCTCACTGCGCAACCCGCTCAATTGGTGGCATCTGCGTCGACCATCGATTCCCAGCTGGGGCGAGCCGTACGCGTTGATCGCCGATCGTGTGGAAGAGGCAATGAACAACGCCTGGCACGAGACCGACGGTGGCGACGTCGTGTTCGTCTCGCATCAGGCGCCGATCTGGATCACGCACCTTCATGTCGCTGGACTCCCGCTGCGCCACGATCCGCGCACTCGCCGTTGCGCGCTGTCGAGCGTGACCTCCTTCGAGCGGATCGGCGATGTCTGGCGGGAAGTCGACTACGCCGAACCCGCTGCGACCGGCGGCGCCGTCGACGTCGGCGCCGTCTGAGCTACTTAGTCCAGCTCACGCGCTCAGTTCCTGGACGACGAAGGCCGCAGCAAGTTGGCCTGCGGCCGCAGCCTGAATGACGGATGCAACGGGCCCCGGCATCGTCGCGCGGTGAGCGAGATCACCCGCGGCGAAGATCCCGGCTACGGAAGTGTGCCCGAAGTCATCGATCTCGATCGCACCGCTGGATAGCATCTGAAGTTCTAACTGCGCGGCGAACGGAGCGTGCTGACGGATCGATCCGGATGCGAGGAACAACCCGGCGAACTCGGTGTCGGCCCCGCCGGCGGTGACGATCACACCGCCGTCTGCCCCTGCTCGCACCGAATCCACGATCTCGGCGGCGACACGTGCGCCGCCTGCCTCGAGAATTGCCCGCTCGTCGTCGGTCACTGCGGTTTCGATGGGGAACACCGTGATTCCGCCGACCACCGGACCCAGCAGGGCAAGGAGGTGCCCCGACCGAGGACCGGCGCCGATGATACCGATCTCGGCACCGTGGAACTCGTGGCCATCGCAGAACGGGCAGGCGAAAGCATGGTGACCCCAGAGGTCATTGAGCCCAGGAACAGCCGGGAGTTCATCGGTGACACCGGTCGCGAGGATGATCCGCCGCGCACGCTCGACTTCTCCGCCCTCGAGCGTGACCGTGAAGTCGTCTGCAACCCCGGCGATGCTCTCCGCCACGGCAGTCCTGAACGTCACATCGGAATAGGCCGTCAGCTGCGCGCGGGCCCGCGCGCGGTGTTCTGCTGGGGCAGTACCGTCGTCGCCCAGCACATTGTGCATATGAGACACCGGGCCGTTTCGGTACTGTGCGGAGTCGAGCACGAGCGTGCTGCGATGCATCCGTCCGAGCGTCAGCGCGGCCTGAAGTCCTGCGGGTCCGGCGCCGATTACGATCGCGTCATACATGGGTGGAGTCCTCTCTGATCTTGTGTTCTCGATCATTCTGTGACTTCATGTCAACATGAAGTCAAGTGCGTCGCGTTCATGGTCCGTCGGCGAGGTCGCGGAGAAGTTTGAACTGCCCACCAATGTGCTGCGGCATTGGGAGGCGGTGGGGCTCCTGCGTCCCGAAAGAGATTCGGCCGACCGTCGACGATACGGCGAGGAGGACATCGTGCGCATCGCGGTGATCAAACGGAGCAAAGACGCGGGGATGAGCCTGGAGCAGATCGCGGTGCTTCTGGATGACGGGCGCATGGGGCGCCACGAAGTGCTCTACGCACACCTCGCAGATATCGATCGGCGGATGGTGGAGATGCAGCGCTCGCGGGAGATGACCGAGCACGCGCTGCGGTGCAGCGCCCACGACATCACCACCTGTCCGAGGTTCAGGGCCGGGGTTGATGACGTGCTCGCTCGGTTCTGAGAGGCCCGTCGATGCGTCCAGATCACCCATAGAAACGCAGGCTTAGACTGATGATGTGCCACTCGCTTCGACGATTCGACCGATTCGCGACGGCCGCCTCTCCCGCACTCGACGTTCGCGTCGTGTAGCCGGAGCCGCGTTCGCCGTGCTGTTCGCCGTCGCTCTGACCGCCTGCACCGCAGATCCGGTCGCCGAGCAATTTCTCGAGGGTGATGACAAGGGATACATCTCGGCGGAGTTCACGGTCGTGGAGATCGCGCCCGACGATCGAGGCGCGCCGGTTGAGTTCGGTGGCGTCACGGAATCCGGCGATGAATTTGACAGTGCTGACATCGCCGGAGATGTCACGGTCGTCAACTTCTGGTACGCCGCCTGCGGCCCATGCCGGGTTGAAGCGAAAGACCTCGAGTCGGTCTGGCAGGAGTATGAGGGCGACGGAGTTTCCTTCGTCGGCGTCAACACCTACGACCAGCCCGACACCGCACGTGCCTTCGCCGAAGAGTACGGCGTGACGTATCCGAGTCTCATGGACGTTGACAATGGCGATGCGAAGCTCGCCTTCGCCACAGTCACGCCGATTCAGGCGACCCCGACCACGCTCGTGCTCGACAAGCAGGGTCGCGTCGCGGCGCGCATCATCGGACAGCTCAAGGGCCCATCGGTCCTCTCCACGCTCGTCAAGGACGCGCTCGCGGAGAGCGCGTGAACACAAACGAACTGATCGGTTCCGGCGCACTCTGGCTCGCGATCCCTGTTGCGATGCTCGCCGGTCTCGTGTCGTTCCTTTCGCCGTGCGTGCTGCCGCTTGTGCCCGGTTATCTCGGCTTCCTCGGGGGTGCGGTGGCGCCGCGTGGCGCTTCGACCGGTGCCTCGACCGGACGGGGACGCCTTGTGCTCGGCGTGCTGCTGTTCATCCTCGGTTTCAGCGTGGTGTTCATCGCGTTCACCGTGATCGGCGGCACGGCTGCCGTGTTCTTTTTGCAGTGGGGTGAGTTGATCACCCGCGTTCTGGGTATCGTCATCGTCGCGATGGGGCTCGTCTTCCTCGGGCTGTTCGGCTTCGCGCAACGGGAGTTCAAGTTGCACGTCAACTCGAAGACCGGCCTCATCGGTGCGCCCCTCCTGGGGTTTGCGCTCGGGATCGGATGGGCGCCGTGCATCGGACCGACGCTGGCGGCGATCACTGCGGTCTCGTGGACGCTCGGCGATCCGGTCCGGGCGGGCTTCCTCGGCCTGGCATACAGTCTCGGTCTCGGCATCCCGTTCCTGCTCGTTGCGCTCGGTTTCGGCTGGGCAACGAAGACGATCGGGTTCCTGCGACGTCACATCCGCATCGTGAACATCATCGGCGGCGCCATGCTCATCCTGCTCGGCGTTTTGATGATCACCGGATTGTGGACCGACATCATGTCGCGACTCGGGGCGGTGATGGGCAGTGTCATCCTCCCGCTCTGATTCCCGCTCTGATTCCGGCTCTGATTCCGGCTCTGATTCCGGCTCTGATCTCAAGAACAAGGATGCTGTGAACAGCGACGTCTCCGACCCTCTGCGCCCGTCTGACCACATCGACGGAGACGGCGGCGGCATCACCCAGCCGAAACTCGGCGTCATCGGATGGCTGCGGTGGGGCTGGCGTCAGCTGACCTCGATGCGCACCGCGATCATCCTTCTCCTGGTGCTCGCGATCGCGGCGATCCCCGGCTCGATCTTCCCGCAGCGGATGGCCGACCCGAACGGCGTCACCCAGTGGCAGACCGACAACCCCGACCTTTTCCCCGTGCTCGATGCGATGAACCTCTTCGACGTGTACCTGTCGCCGTGGTTCTCGGCGATCTACCTGCTTTTGTTCATCTCGCTGGTCGGATGCGTGATTCCGCGCATCAAGCACCATCTGAAGGCGCTGCGCGCGCGACCCCCGCGGACGCCGGCGCGACTGCAGAGACTCGAAGACCACCGCGAGGTCACACGCCCCCTGCTCCCTGAGGCGATCGAGGATGCCGATGCCGAGGCATCCCGCTCGATCGATGTCGCGCAGAAGCAGCTCAAAGCGCTCGGCTATCGCGTCGAGCGCTACGACAGGGGTCGCACGTACTCTGTTTCGGCCGAGCGCGGCTACTGGCGCGAGACCGGCAACCTGATCTTCCACCTCGCACTCGTCGGGGTGCTCCTCGTTGTCGGTATCGGCGGCAGCTTCGCGTACACCGGGCAGCGCGTGATCGTCGAGGGGCAGACGTTCGTCAACACGCTGCTCGACTACGAGTCGATGAACCGTGGGCGTTTCGTCAGTGACGACGCGCTCAGCCCCTATGCGGTGACCCTGGACTCGTTCGATGTGACGTACCAGGAGTACGGCTCCGCGGCATCCGGTCAGGCAGGTAACTTCTCGGCCAACGTGTCGGTGCGCGAGAACGGTGAAACCAGCGAGGATGCCGTACGGGTGAACCATCCGCTGGGTGTCGCCGGCGACAAGATCTACCTGCTCGGCAACGGCTACGCGCCCACGCTCACCGTGCGCAATGCCGAGGGTGACGTCGTCTACAGCAACTCGGTGCCCTTTCTGCCGCAGGACAACAACATGACCTCGCTCGGGGTGATCAAGGTGACCGACGGGATGCCGCAGCAGCTTGGCATCGCAGCATTCTTCTACCCGAGCGCGGCCGAGCTCGACACCGGTGCCTTTACGTCCGCGCATGGTGATCTGCTGTCGCCGCTGCTGACTCTGGACGTCTACGAAGGAGACCTCGGCATCAACGAGGGAACGCCTCGCTCGGTGTACGTGCTTGAGACGGGGGAACTCACGAAGCTCACCGGTCGCACGACAGACGTCGCGTCGATCGAACTGCAGCCCGGTGAGACGGCGGACCTGCCCAACGGGCTCGGAACGATCACATTCGAGGACGAGGCGCCCGCCGACGCGACCAACTACAGCCAGTCGGTCAAGCGCTTCGTCTCGCTGCAGATTCACCACGACGATTCGGCCGTGTGGGTGCTCGTGTGCGCCCTGCTCGCTCTTGCCGGACTCATGCTCGCACTGTTCGTGCCTCGCCGCCGGATGTGGGTCAAAGCGATCGTCGCGGATGATGCTGTGCACCTTGAATATGCCGGTCTCGCCCGCGGGGAAGACCCGACTCTTGCCTCCGCCGTTGATGATCTCGTCGCCGGTCACGCACGGCTGCTCGACGTCGGCCGTGGACCCAGGGCATTCTCCGATCCTGTCGAAGTGACTGACCCCTCCGACGAAGACACTCGAAAGTAGACTGGCATCATGCTCGACTTGGACTCCCTCTCGATCCTGTCCATCTGGACGGCGATCGCGATCTACGCGGCAGCATTCATCGCTTACGCGTTCGATCTCGCGCGCCGCTCTGAGGTCACCTCGGATGCTCGACTCGAGCGTGAGACGGCGCTGGTCGGTGCGAGTGCAGCCGCTGGTGTTGTTGCAGGCTCGGGTGTGGCGACAGCGGGCGCAGCGTCCACCGAAGTGGCCACACCTCGCTACGTGATGGCGCGGATTGGCACCACACTCACCGTGCTGGCATTCGTGTTCCACCTGGCGGCGACCGTGCTGCGTGGGATCGCCGCAGAGCGCGTGCCGTGGGCGAATCTGTATGAGTTCGCGATGATCGGCACACTGTTGGTCGTGCTCGTGTATCTGCTGGTGCTCACCCGCATCGATCTGCGCTTCCTCGGCACATTCATCACGGGTCTTGTCATCGTGCTGATGGGCGCTGCCGCAATCAGCTTCTATGTCGGTGTCGTGCCGCTGATGGACCCGCTGAAGAGCGTGTGGCTCGTTATCCACGTCTTCGTGGCGTCGCTGAGTACGGCATTTTTCGCGCTGGCCTGCGGCCTGTCGGTACTGCAGCTGATGCAGGAGCGTCGTCAGCGTCGTATCGCCGAGAACACCGAGAAGCCCGGCGCGGCATTCCTGCGCACGCTTCCGACGGCCGACCGGTTGGAAGGCATGGCGTTCCGCTTCGCGATCGTCGGTTTCATCCTCTGGACCTTCACGCTGATCGCCGGCTCCATCTGGGCTCAGGATGCCTGGGGTCGCTACTGGGGCTTCGACGTCAAGGAGACCTGGACCTTCATCGTCTGGGTGCTCTACGCCGGATACATCCACGCTCGAGCGACTCGCGGCTGGCGCGGCAACCGTTCAGCGTGGCTGTCGATCGTCGGTTTCACCGCCGTGATCTTCAACTTCACGATCGTCAACGTCTTCTTCAAGGGTCTGCACGCGTACTCCGGCCTGAGCTGATGTTCGAGGGCTACGGCAGGTGGCGCACGTTGCCGCATTCTCCGCCTGGATACGGCAACCCGCGACCCCTGACGAAAGCCGCCGGTTCGGCAGGTGACGCACGTCGCCGCTTCGCGCGCCGGGATGCGGCCATCTGCGACCCCGCCGACGGCCTGCGGCCTCGAGCCCGGTCCACGCCCGCGCATCCAGGGTCTTGCCGTAGACGACCGACAGATGGAACGTCCAGTCCTCGAGGCTGAGCTCGCCCAGTCGGCGAAAGTCGGTGTCTGCGAGAAGCTCGGACAACGTCGAATACGCGGACACGAGGGATGCCGTACGCGCGAGTCGTGCGATGACGATCTGCCAGGGCGCGGGGAAGGTATCGATCGCCTCGGTCGTGACCTCGATCGGATGCTGCGACGCACCCCATTCGCGGACGAGAGCAAGGACATCGTCCAGGTGATCTGCTTCGTAGAAGCCACGAAGTGTGACATGCGCGGTGTGCGGGTGCTTCATCTCGACCGGTCCGACGGGCCGCAGCACCATGATCGGGCGACGCATGGGACGAGCCTACGGTCGCCCTTACCCAGTGCGCCACACCGAGTGTCAGGGTGGAAGGAAAACCCGGCTTCGCCCGCAGGCGAATTCAAGCGGCTATTGCAACACCGGTGATGTTTTTGAATAGTACCTCGCGTGGTTTGGCCCATTCGAGGGTTTTGCGGGGGCGGCGGTTGAGGAGTCGTTCCATCTCCGCGAGGTCGTGGTCGGTGACCTTGTTGAAGTTCGTGCCTTTGGGATGAAAGTCCCGGATGAGACCGTTGGTGTTCTCGTTCGTGGGGCGTTCCCAGGGTGAGTGCGGGTTGCAGAAAAACACGGGGCATCCCGTCGCGATGGTGAACTTCTTGTGTTGTGCCATCTCCGCGCCCTGGTCCCAGGTGATCGTGGTGAACAGCGTCTCCGGAAGGCGCTCGATCATCTGCTGCAGGATCCCGGTCACGGTCTCGCTATCTCGCATTCCAGGGAGCCTGCCGATGAGCGTGAACCGGGAGCGACGCTCGACGAGCGTGATGAGGCCGGATTTCTCCGGCCCGACGACGAGATCACCTTCCCAATGCCCGGGGACAGCCCTGTCCGCGGCGTCCGCTGGCCGGTCCGTGATCATCGCACCTTCCAACCATGGCCGGCTCCCACGGCCGGGGAGCTTGGATTGGGGTTTGCGTGTTGTGCGCCCGGAGCGGAGAGCCTTCTCAACCGTCAACTCGTGCCGTAATGCGCCGCGTCCTTGCACATAGAGGGCCTGATATATCGTCTCGTGAGACACGTGCATCTCCGGCTTGTCGGGGAATTTTGTTCGCAGTTCGGCTGCGACTTGCTCTGGTGAGAGCTTGTCATTCAAGCGTGACACGACCGCCCCACGCAGGACCGGCTCCTCCAGCGTCCCAGGCCGTGACCGCGATCTCTGCTGTCTGGCAACGAGATGCGCCGCTTCGGCGTGATACCGGGGCTGCTGGTTATGCCTGACCTGATGAGCGGTGAGCTCTCGAGAGACCGTCGAGGGGGCTACCCCGAGCTCAGCGGCGATCTTCCGCATCGATAGCGGCGTCTCCAGAGCCCTCGCAGCCTGGATGAACGACCGATCAGCGAGCGTGAGCCGACGATACCCGCGGCCTGGATCCGGCGTTGCGATATCCAATGACACAGGAGCAACACCACCATGACGACCCCGCGCAAGCTTCATACCCGAGAGCCTGCCCCACCTTGACACCGTCACTGATCCCAGGCCCAGCGATTCGCTCAGCTCTACAGCCGATACACCGCGCGCCAGCCCAGACAAGGCCTCAGCACGCACTTCCCACGACACAACCCGATCCGCCATAACAACTCCTCAAATAGAGGTGTTGCGCTAGCTCCCTGAATTCGCCGCACCGGAAGCCGGGAAACTGTTCCCGCATCACGGGCGGTGTCGTGGGAGAGCGGGTCGGCGCCGGGAGGGGCCGCGCGTTGCCGCATCCCGTCACGCGATGCGGCAACCCGCGACCCCTGGCGACGGCGGTCGGGCGACGCGTGGGCCGACGGCAGATCGGGCTGCACCGGATGCTACGCCGCGGCGAGCACGGCCTTCGTCGAGGTCGTGCGACGCAGTGCCACCACGATCGTCGTGACGACGATCGACAGCACGCCCCACACGATGAGGGCCGCGATCGCGCTACCGTTCGCGGCGATCAGCCCGGTGAATGCCGGTGCGGTCGGCAGCGCGCCGCCGATTGAGGCAAGCCAGCCTGGCACCGTCGAGATGAGGCCAGTGGCCACGGCGATGACGCCGACCAGCGCGCTCACCCAGCGTCCGATTCCGCCGAACAGTGCGACGAGCGCCTGGTTCACTGCGGCGAACGCGATGCCAGCCAGCACGGCCGTGCCGGCGAAGGGCCACCATGCCGCGGCATCGTACTGAGCGACGATCTGAACGATCACCGCCACGAGCACCCCCTGTCCCGCGCCGATCAGCGCTGCCGGCGCGAAAGCCTTGAGCGTCAGTGCAGCGGACGAACGACGTGAGGTCAGCGTGCGTGCGGTGTACGCGCGCATCACGATGAACGACGCGAGAGCGCCGAACCACAGCACCACAGCTGCGAGCAGCGGAATAGCCGTCGGACCGAAGATCGTGTTCGCCTGAGTGTTCGACGCCACGGGGTTGGCGATGACGGATGCCAGAGAAGTCGATTCCGCGTCGTCAAACGAGGGGAGCGATTCGGATGCCGTCCGCAGCCCACCGGCGAGGTCTCCGGTGCCTGTCGCCAGAGTGTCGAGGCCGGTGGCCAGTTCGCTCGCGCCCTCGCCCAGAGCGGTCGCTCCGCTACTCAGCGAGTTCGCGCCGCCGCTGAGCGAGCCAGCTCCGCTGCTGAGCGCTGCGGCGCCGGAAGCGGACTGATCGATACCGCCGGCAAGCTGACCCAAACCGTCAGCCAGCGTGGTCGCACCCGTTCCCGCAGCGCGCATCTGCCCGGCGAGCTCCTGCGAAGCCGCCGTATCGAAGGCAGTCAGCCCGCCGGCAGTGCCGGCCGCGGCCTGTGCGGCCTGCCCGGCAGCACCCTGCAGTTCGGGCAGTGAGCCGGTGATCTGCGCAAGCCCCACGCACACCGGATCGGTCGTTTCACGGCCGACGCACGCGGCCTGCAGCCCGCTCAGCCCCGTGCCCAGCTGGTCGATGCCACTCTTGACGCCGGCCGTCGCCTGCTGGGCGCCGTTCGCCGCGGAGAACAGTTCGTCGGGGACGAGACCGTTCTGCTCGAGCGCAGCCGCCCCATCCGTCAGCCCTGTCCCCAGCGTGCTGGCCCCAGAGCCAGCCTCGCGAGTCTTGGCCGAGAGGGTGCCGAGCCCTGCCGACAGCTCTGATGCGCCGGAACCCAGCTCCGAAGCACCGGATGCGAGCTGCGTCGCCCCGTCCGCGATCTGCGTGGCGCCGCCCGGAAGCTCAGCCGCGCCATCCGCTGCCGATCGAGCGCCAGTTGCGAGCTCCAGCGCGCCGGATGCCGCCTCACCGATCTGGTCACCGATCGTCGTGAAGCCGACCAGTACGTTCTCCAGGGTCGCCTCCGACAGCATGGTGCCCAGGGTGGATGCCGCAGCATCCGCAATCTGCCCGGTGATGAGGTCGTCCGCGACGAGGCCGTCATCCGGCGTCGTCACGTTGATCACTGCTTGCTCGGCGGTGCCTCCGCCGTCAGAGATCGCCTGACCCGCCGACGTGGCGGCTGCCGAGAATTCGGCGGGGATCGTGATGACGGCCTGGTAACTGCCGTCGGCAAGGCCCGCAGTGGCATCCGCCTCGTTGGAGATCACCCAGGTGAGGTTGGAGTCCAGGTCGTCAGCGCCCTCCACGAGCCCGGCGGTGAGCTGGCGTCCGAGCGGGGTGTACTGATCATTGATCGTGACCGGCTCATCGAGGTTGACGATCGCAGCGGTCATGCTGTCGAGTCGATCGGTCGGGTTCTGCAGGGCAGCGACCAGGACGCCGCCGATCAGGGCAGGCAGCAGCAGCACACCCAGCAGTGTCAGCCAGGAGATGGGCTTACGGGAGCGAGCCCGTTCAATCGAGAGGGTCATGCGTTCACCTCAGAGGAATCGTCGTGAATCGAAGTCGAAGCAGTCGAAGCGGCGCTGTGCCGTGCCGAAGCGTCGAGTATCTCGGCGGCGGGCCAGGAGGCCTCCGTCAGGATGATGCGGGCGAGACCCGCATCGGATGCGGTGGCGAACACGGCGAGCGGGCGAGACGCCGCAGCATCCCGAAGCATCGCCGTGGCCTGATCGCGCTGGCCGCCGGTGAAGCGGTCGACGCCGTCGATCACAACAAGCTTCGACTTTCCGCGCAGCGCTTCCTGCAGATCGAGCAGCGCGGCATCCGCGTCATCCACCAGTACGCAGCCGACGTGAGCACGCACCCACGCGCCGCGTCCTGGCAGTAGGTGTCCTGCGACACGCAGCGTGCCGGCATCGGGGGTGAGTCTGCCGGCGATTGCCAGTGCGAGCGCACGGCGCGAGCGGGCATCGAGGTCGGTGACGACGACAGCCTTGCCGGGGGCGACGCGTAGCGTGAGTGCTTCGATGGCCGGAGCATCCGCGCTGAGCACGAGGTCGTCCGCGGCGACGATCGAGCCGTCGCCCGGCCATGCCTCGAGGTGTCGTTCGCGTTCGACGGCTGCGCCCTCGATGTCTACGCTCGGAAGGATCTTCTCCAGCCAGGCGGGGATCTGCCACGCGCGCTCGCCGAGGATCGCCATGAGAGCGGGGATGAGGGTCATGCGCACGAGGAACGCATCGATCGCGATGCCGGCGGCGAGGCCGAGAGCGATCGGTTTGAGTGAGGAGTCGCCCTCCGGCACGAACGCCACGAACACGGCGAACATGATGAGGCCTGCGGCCGTGACGACCTTGGCTGAGCCTGTAAAGCCCGTGCGGACGGCGCGGAGAGCGGCTGCCCGACGAGTCGCACGGTCAGGCGATTTCGAATCGGCATCGTGCACGAAGTCCTCGCGCATGCGGGAGACGAGGAACACCTGGTAGTCCATCGCGAGCCCGAACAGCACGCCCATGAGGATGATCGGCATGAAGCTGATGATCGGCCCGACTTTCGCGACGTGCAGCACATCGGCGAGCCAGCCCCATTCGAAGACCGCGCCGACGACGCCGAATGCGGCGATGATCGAGAGCAGATATCCGAGTGCTGCGGTGATCGGCACCCAGAGCGAGCGGAACACGACCGTCAGCAGGATCAGCGACAGACCGATCACGAAGATGCCGAACGGCAGCAGCGCACCGCCGAGCTGATCTGAGATGTCGATCGCGACAGCGGTGAAGCCGGTGACCTTCACATCGATGCCGAACTCTTCGAGCCATTCATCGTGGTGTGAACGAATCTCACGCACGAGATCGCTGGTCGCCGGGTCATCCGGTGCGGTCTTCGGAATAACCTGGACGATGCCGGTGTCAGCCGTCTCGTTCGGTGTGGCGAGGGCCACTTCCTTCACTCCGTCGATTTCGGCGACCGCATCGCCGAGATCTTCCATGAGTGCCAGCGGATCGGTCGAGGTGACGATCGTGCCCGTCAGGACGAGAGGGCCGTTGAATCCAGGGCCGAATTCGTCTGCGACAAGGTCGTAGCTCTGTCGGGCTTCGTCGTCGTGGGCGAGCACGCCGGCGTTCGGCAGTGCGAGGTTGAGGCTGAGAGCGGGGATCGCGACGATGCCGAGGCCGATGACGACGGCGAGCGAGGTGAGTACCGGATGCTTCGTCACTCCGCCGACCCAGCGTTCGCCCATCGATCCATTGAGAGGCAGGCCGCGGCGGGGCCTGGCATCCTTGCCCTTCTTGGGGGCCTTCACCTTCTTGGGGCGTCCGACGATCCGTCCCTTCATGAACCCGAGCACGGCGGGAGTCAGCGTGACCGCGATCGCGACGGCGATCGCCACGGCGACGGATGCCGCGATGCCCATGGTCGTCAGGAACGGGATGCCGGCGAAGCCGAGCCCGATCAGTGCGATGAGCACAGTGATGCCGGCGAACACCACAGCGGAACCGGCCGTACCGACAGCGCGAGCCGCAGACTCTTCCGGGTCAACGCCCTCGCGCACCTGGTCCTGGTGTCTGGCCATGATGAACAGGGCGTAGTCGATGCCGACGGCGATCCCCAGCATCAATGCGAGCAGCGGGGTAGTGGATGACACACTCGCGAAGGCCGTGGCGGCAAAGATGCCGCACATCGAGATGCCGACGCCGAGCATCGCGGTCAACAGGGGGAGTCCTGCGACCACGAACGAGCGGAAGGTGACGATCAGCACGAGTAGTGCGATCACGAGGCCGACGGCTTCGGTGAGCGTCACGCCGGGGATGGAGATGGCGAAGAGATCGCCACCGAGTTTGAGCTGCGATCCTTCTGGGAGCTCCGTCGCCAGGGCATCAACCGCTGCGGTGAGCGTGTCCTTCGTCTCGTCGGAAACGTCGGTGGACTGACCGTCGAACTGCAGCTGCACGATGGCCGCCGTCTCGTTCTCGTTGATCATGCCCGTGATCATCTCGTCGTAGGGCGATGTGACCGCGAGCACCCCGTCGAGGTCGGCGAGCTCGTCGACGGCATCCTCAATCGGCTCGCGGTAGGCGTCGTCAGTGATCGAATCGCCGTCGTCGGCGACCACGATGAACTGCGCGTTCGTGCCGCTCACCTGGGGGAAGGAACGCGCGAGTTGCTCCAGGCCGTCCTGTGACTCAGTGCCGGGGATGCTGAACGAGTTGTCCGTGCCCTGATTGAGCGCGAGGGCTCCGCCACCGGCCGCGGCCAGGATGATCAGCCAGGCGACGAGTACCCGCCAGGGGTGCACGAATGACCAGCGTCCGAGCGACGACAGGAGTGTGGACACAGAATCCTCCGAGACGAGGGGTGACAGAATGGATACAGGCATGTATCCGATACATCTGTGTATCCTACGGTGAGTTGTGCGTGCGAATCTGTGCGCCGGATGTGAAGGTGGGGGAGGAGGATTCGATGTCAGTTCCCGTGACGAGACGGCGTGAGAACACGCGTGCGCGCCTGCTGGACGCCGCATCTCAAGTGTTCGCGGAAGTGGGCCTCGAGGGTGCCAGCGTCGAGGCGATCTGCGAACGCGCGGGCTTCACGCGCGGCGCCTTCTACTCGAACTTCGAGTCGAAGGATGAGCTGTTCCTGCAGTTGACATCGGTCATCGCCGAGAGGCGGCTCGCGCTGGTGCGTTCGCGCATCGACGAGTTCGTTGAAGCTGGAGTGCTGAGCTACGACGCCGACCCGATTGACCTTGTGCGGCGCGTGATGGAATCCGGCGAGGATGATCGTCTCAGCGTCCTGATGATGAGTGAGATTCGCATCCGTGCACTGCGCGATGACGCGTTCGGTGCGGCGTACGTGCTGCAGGAACGTGAGCTTCGCGCCAGCATCCAACAGATCATTCAGGGCATCGTCGATGCTGGTCTCTTCGCGCTGCGCATTGATGTCGCGACTGCGGCGGGGCTTCTCATGATGGTCTGGGAGCACTCGATGGCACACGGTGCGATCGAGCGGCAGTCGGCTGCACAGCTGCAGCATTCCGGCAGTGAATCCCTGGGCGAACTGGTGAAGCTGATCGTCGTCGCGGACTGATCCGCACGGGGTGGAGGCGGCGAGCACCGCTCGCTGCAGGAGCGCTCGCTACAGCGCCGCTCGCTACAGGAGCGCGTGGCAGCGGCTCAGCCGCTCGAGCCACCAGTCTCGACGATCATCGGGTGCCGCGAGGTGATCGAGTCGCGCCGCATCTGGTGTCACACGGCCGACGGGAATCGCACCGTCGACAGGTGAGAGGTCGGCGACGTTCTCGACGAACAATGCCCCGGTTCCGAGGCCGCAGTCGAAGTCGAGCTGCGGAAGGCTCGCGGCAAGGGCTGCGCCCTGGCTGAGCCCGACGGCGGTGTCCAACGCGCTGGAGACCACTGCCGGAAGCCCTGATTCTGCGACGATGCGGAGGGCCCGGCGAATGCCACCGAGCGGCTGCGCCTTGATCACGATGAGGTCGGCGGCGCCGGCGCGGGCGACAGCGATCGGGTCCTCCGCCTTGCGGACGCTTTCGTCAGCGGCGATCGGGATGCCCATGTACTTCACGCGTGCGCGCAATTCGGCGAGCTCGTCGACGGTGGCGCATGGCTGCTCGGCGTATTCGAGGTCGTACTCGGCGAGAGCGTGGAGGGCCCGTTCGGCCTCGTCGACATTCCACGCACCGTTGGCATCGATGCGCACGCGCCCCTCCGGCCCCACCGCGTCGCGCGCGGCGTGCACACGAGCGATGTCGTCGCTCAGGTGCTGGCCGGGCTCTGCGACCTTGACCTTGGCTGTGCGGCATCCAGGAAAGCGCGCCAATACCTCGGCAACACGGGCGGCATCGACGGCAGGCACGGTGGCGTTGACGGGGATGCGGTCGCGCAGCGGCGTGGGTTGCGCATTCCAGGCGTAGTCGATCGCCGCGGCGAGCCAGACGGATGCCTCGGCATCCGCATATTCGACGAACGGCGAGAACTCGGCCCACCCCTCAGGCCCCTCGAACAGTAACGCCTCACGCACGTCGACACCGCGGAATCGGGTGGTCATCGGCAATGCGACGACGCGGGCGGTACCGAGCAACTCTGCGAGCGGGACGTTCATGTCCCCATCATGCACTCGCGGAGTGCCGAATCCCAGATGCAGAGTGATCAGCGCGGCGTGTCATACGGCCGACACGCCGTGGCGCCGCGGGCCTGTCTGGGAATCGGCCGCCAGTCAGGTCAAACGCTTCTGGAGCTCGCCCATGCGCTCGGACGGGGCGAAGCCGAGGTGCGTGTTGATAGCGAGCATGTGCTCGTTCACTCCGGCGTTGTAGGTATAGACCGAGGTCACGGTGGGGGCGTGGGTCTGCAGCATCCGCAGGTTGGCGATCTTCACGGCCATGCCGAGTCGGTGTCCGCGTGCGGCGCGGTGAACGAGCGTGCCCCACTGGTACGCGTTCCCGTCATCCCCGGATACGACGAGCTGCGTGTAAGCGACGGCTCGACCGGCGGCATCCAGAGCGATTGTGCTGTAGCTGGTGCGATTCTGCTGGACGAGCAGCGCCTCGGTCTCGCGCACGTCGGCGACGTCGGCAGTGCGGGCTTCGAGATCGAGTTCGCCGACTGGCGCTTCCGTGTCGATCGCGGCATCCAACTCTGCCCATTCGGCGACGACCTCCTCCGGCACGGGGCCGACCCACGAGCGCAGTGTGTAGCCGGCGGAGTGTGCGGATGCGTCGGTCTCGAGCCCATCGAGTAGCGCAGCGTCGACGGGCAGTCGGAGCCGGCTCTGCACGTCGCCGAGCGCGAGTGCGTATCCGTGGCGTCGGGCGAACTCGCGGCCCGGAATTCCCGCACCGTCAACGCCCGCGGCATACGGCCAGGATGTCTCGCCGTTCAGGATGCTGCGTCTGGCGGCTTGTGCGTCGCCTTCCAGCAGCGTCAGCACGGCGCTGCCGATCCCGCGTCGTCGCAGCGCCGGTGTGACATGCACGCCGATGCTGGCGCTACGCACATTGTCACGCAGTGGCAGGGCGAGCCGGGCGGATGCGACGACTTCACCGTCGATGCGCGCAAGGTACGCGCGCCGCTCGATCGTGTCGGTACGCTGCTGCAGTTCGAGGCGTGATTCCTCGAGCGTCCACACCGGGGTGTCTGCTCCGCGATCGGCGCGCTCGGCGGTCGCGTAGATCTCCCACCAGGTGTCCACGGCTGCGGCGTCGAAAGGGTCGATTCGGGTGAGGTGCACATGCATGTGATCGACGTTAGTCGATTGGATCAGTGGCCTGATATTAATGTGCCATTGACTATAGTGTGTGAGACACAGTAATGTGGTGAACATGAACGAGACGCTCGATACGCATCTGCAGGAACTGCGGCGCGGCACGGTGGTGCTCGCGTGCCTGCAGTTGCTGCGGAGTCCTGGCTACGGCTACGCGCTGCTCGAAGAACTCGGGCGCCGCGGCTTCGCCACCGACGCCAACACGTTGTACCCGCTGCTTCGCCGTCTGGAGAAGCAGGAGTACCTCACCAGCGAGTGGAACACCGAAGAAGCGCGCCCCCGCAAGTTCTATCGCACCTCAGACGCCGGCATCCGGCTCGCCGACACACTCACCCAGGACTGGCTCGCGCTCACTGCCGCGATCGCCACGCTCACCTCCACAACTTCAGGCACAGAGGAGAACTGAAATGACCTCCACACTCACCGAGCGGTACATCGCCGCCGTCACAAAGTCTTTGAACCCCACCGCGCAGGATGACGTGCGTACTGAGCTCGAAGCATCCATCGCGGATGCCGTCGACGCGCGTCTCGAGCAGGGGCAAACACAAGAGGATGCCGAGCGCACCGTGCTCACGGAACTCGGCGATCCGGCCGCGCTCGCCGCAGGATTCGCCGACCGCCCGCTGCACCTGATCGGCCCGCGCTACTACCTCACCTGGTGGCGACTGCTGAAGTTGCTGCTGTGCATCGTCCCGGCTGTTGCGGCATTCGGCATCGCCCTGGCTGCGGTTCTCGCAGGAGGGTCCGTGGGTGAAGTCATCGGTCAGGTCGTCGGCATCACCATCAGCGTCGGCGTGCACGTCTGCTTCTGGACCACGCTCGTCTTCTTCATATTGGAGCGCACCGGGGCTGACACAGGGGTGCGCTGGGACGTCGACCAACTGCCGGAGCCTGCGGTGAATGGAGTGGGACGTGCCGATCTCATCGCATCGCTGTTCTTCCTCGCAATCGGAATCGGAGCGATCTTCTGGGATCAATTCCTCGGATTCTTCCAGACGGGCGGCGATCCCATCCCGCTGCTGAACCCCGCACTCTGGCCGGGATGGATCACGGTGCTGTTCGCGCTTATCGTCGCCGAGGTCCTGCTCGCAGTTGCCATTTACGCGCGGGGTCGCTGGACTACTGGGCTCGCTGTGATCAACACTGCTCTCGCGGTTCTGTTCGCGTCGTGGGCGCTGACGCTGCTCGGGCGCGGAGAGCTCGTCAACCCGGAGTTCTTGGATTTCGTCGTGCGGGCTGGCGGCGAGGGCTTTGCGCAGGGCCAGGAGGCGTCAGCCGAGCAAGGCGGCGTCTTCGGAATCCTCGCAGCGATTACCGGCATCTGCCTGGTGTTCTTCCCGGCATGGGACATCATCGACGGCTGGCGCAAGGCACGCCGCGCGGCAGTCCAGGCATAGGCTGGGCTCATGGTCTCCGAGCTTTTCGATCCTGCGGAATGGGTGCTTGCGCCCGGCGCCGAGGACTACACCGACATCACCGCGCACGTCTCTGTCGATGGCGGTGTCGCCCGCATCGCGTTCAACCGGCCGGAGGTACGCAACGCCTTCCGCCCGCACACGGTCGACGAGCTGTATCGGGCACTCGACATCGCGCGGCAGGATCCGAAGATCGGCGCAGTGCTGCTCACCGGCAACGGCCCGAGCGCGAAGGACGGCGGCTGGGCGTTCTGCTCGGGTGGCGACCAGCGCATCCGCGGACGCGACGGCTACAAGTATTCCGAGGACGAGACTGCGGTCGCCAACCCGGCTCGCGCCGGACGCCTGCACATTCTCGAGGTGCAGCGGCTGATCCGCTTCATGCCGAAGGTCGTCATCGCTGTGATTCCCGGCTGGGCGGCCGGCGGCGGGCATTCGCTGCACATCGTCTGCGACCTGTCGATCGCATCCGCCGAGCACGGCAAGTTCAAGCAGACGGATGCCGACGTCGGCAGCTTCGACGCCGGATACGGCTCGGCATATATGGCGCGCCAGACCGGGCAGAAGATTGCCCGTGAGGTGTTCTTCCTGGCCGAGGAGTATTCCGCGCAGCGCGCATATGAGATGGGTTCGGTGAACCGCGTCGTGCCGCACGAGGAACTCGAACGCGAGGCGCTGAAGATGGCGCGCACCGTGCTGACGAAGTCGCCGACGGCGATCCGCATGCTGAAGTTCGCGTTCAACGCGGTCGATGACGGGATGATGGGCCAACAGGTGTTCGCGGGCGAGGCGACGCGCCTGGCCTACGGCACCGACGAAGCGGTCGAGGGCCGCGACTCCTTCCTGGAGAAGCGCGATCCCGACTGGTCCCCTTTCCCGTACCACTTCTGACCACACCCCCTCACACAGCTCGCGAGACTTCACTTATGTCCCAGATTGACCCCGAAAACAGCACACACGCGAAGTCTCGCGCGCTGATTTCGACGGACGGGGAAGATCCACTTGCCTTGTTGGGTGCGCTGAGGGGGGCACTGGACGGCGGGCCGGCCCTCGGGCTCGGGATGCTGGGTGATCGGCCAGACACCGTCGCTGACGGCACGGCCGCGGTGATCGGTACCTCGGGATCAAGTGGCATCCCCAAACGAGTGGTCGTGAGTGCCGAGGCGTTGCGTGCCGGCGCCGAGGCGACTGCGAGCCGGATCGGGACAGGCCGCTGGCTGCTCGCACTTCCCGCCGGATACGTCGCAGGGCTCCAGGTGCTGGTCAGATCAATTCTCTCGGGCACGACACCAGTGACGCTGGACGGCGGATTCTCGCCTCGGTCCTTCGCCGAGGCGACGCTGCCAATGCTTCGTACCGGCACCGAGCAGCTGTTCACTTCGCTCGTGCCCGCTCAGGTGTCGACACTTCTCGAAGCAGCAGAGGAAGACACGACGGTACTCGCCGCACTCCAGGCATACCAGGCGATTCTCGTCGGCGGGCAGGCGCTGCCTGAGCCCGTGCGCGAGCGCGCGGCGGAGATGGGCGCACGTCTTGTGCGCACCTACGGTTCGACCGAGACGAGCGGCGGATGCGTGTACGACGGCATCCCGCTGGAGACCGTTGCTGTGAAGACTGTCGAGGGGGAGTTGCGTATCGCCGGCCCCATGCTCGCCGATGGATACCTCGGTGACCCCGGCCTCACAGCGCGCACTTTCGTGCGCGATGAGCACGGCATCCGCTGGTATCGCACTGGCGACCTGGGCATCGTCGAGGACGGCGTCGTGCGCGTGCATGGCCGGGCCGACAATGTGATCGTGTCTGGCGGTGTCAATATTTCGCTCGATCGTGTCGAACGGCTGGTTCGCAGCATCCCGGGGCTCACCGGTGCTGTGGTTGTCGGCGTCGAGGACGAGCGATGGGGCGAAGCATCTGTGATCGTTGCCGCGCGCGGCGAGGCGCTGCGCCGAAGCGAGGCCGAACAGCTCGAGCATGCGCGCGAGGTCGTCGCTGCAGAGTTGGGCAAGCCCGCGCGTCCCGCGCGCCTGGTGATCGTCGACGAGATCGCCACCTTGGCATCCGGCAAGCCCGACCGCGAGGCCGTCCGCCGCCTGCTCTAAAAACCCCTTGCGAGTGGGCGTTTGTGGCTCCACTTTTGCCGGAAAAGCAGCCACGCGCGCCCACTCGCAAGGGGTCGCAGGGGTCGCAGGGGTCGCAAGGGTGGGAAGGGGTGGGAAGGGGCGTGGGATGCTGGAGGGATGGCGAACTACACCCACGGACACCACGAGTCGGTGCTGCGCTCGCACAGCAACCGGACGATCGCGAACTCGGCGGAGTACCTTCGCCCGCACCTGAATGCTGATGCGCGACTTCTCGACGTCGGTGCGGGACCGGGCACGATCACGGTCGAGTTCGCACAGCACGTCGCCCAGGTCACCGCGACCGAGATCGGACCGGCCGAGCTGGCACTCTCGCAGAAGCTCGCCGCTGAGTCGGGCGCGGCGAACATCGACTTCTCGATCGAAGACGTGCACGCGCTGAGCTTCGCTGACAACTCTTTCGACATCGTGCACACGCACCAGGTGCTGCAGCATGTCGCTGATCCGGTGCAGGCGCTGCGCGAGATGCGACGGGTCACGAAGCCCGGCGGAATCGTCGCTGCGCGCGACGCCGATTATGCCGGCTTTGTCTGGTTCCCGCTGCTGCCCGAACTCGACGAGTGGCTGCGGCTGTACCGGGCTGCGGCGCGCGCGAACGGCGGGGAACCGGATGCCGGACGCCGACTACTCTCGTGGGCTCGGGCTGCGGGGTTCGAAGACGTCACGGCGACAGCATCCACCTGGTGCTATGCGACGCCAGAGGAGCGCGCATGGTGGGGCGGCATGTGGGCCGACCGCATCCTCGAATCAGCGCTCGCACGCCAACTCGTCGACAGCAAGATGGCGACCGGCGCAGACCTCCAGCGCATCAGCACCGCGTGGCGTGCCTGGGCGGACGACGGAGACGGCTGGTATCTCCTGCCGCACGGCGAGATCATCGCTCGCGCGTGATCTGTGCCCGCGCGTGATCTGTGCTCGCGAGACTTCGTGAATGTCACGAAACCGGGCAGAGAACGTGACACACGTGAAGTTTCGCGGATACATCTTCCGGCGGATGCCGGTGGGCGCACGCTCGCGTAGCGTGAGAGGGTGATCCGTCCGCTGTCTCGCACCTCGCTCGTCCTCGACATCGTCGGGGCGTTCGTGTCGTTCGCGATACTGACACTGACATCGCTGGCGTTCTACGGGTCCGGAAACCTCAGCACGACAATGACTGAGGCCGTCGGCATTATCGCCCTGGTCATCGCAGGGTTGCTGCAGTTCGGCGCCGTCGCGATCGGACGACTTGCGCCGGGTATCGCGCTCATCGCCGCGTGGGCTGGAGCCATCGTGCAGATGTCGGGGGGTCTCGGCCCAATGCCGATCAACCTCGCGATCCTGGGGGTGCTGTACGCCACTGCCGCATGGGGGACGACGCGCGTCTTCTGGGCGGGGCTTGCTTCTTCTTTCGCCGGCGGCATCATCGCTGCCGCATACGTCGTGTTCGTCAGCGGCCTGGCCGCATCCGGACTCGTCGGCCGAATCACCACCTTCGTGCTGCTCGTCGTCATGAGTATTCTCGCGCTCGGCTCACCCTGGCTCGGAGGCTTTGGATGGCGCATGGTGCTGCGCTGGCGCGCCAGCCGCGAGGCGCAGGCGATCGCCGAGCTCTCTGCAGCGGAAGAACAGGAACGGGTGCGCATCGCACGCGACATGCACGACATCGTCGCGCATTCGCTGGCGGTGATCGTGGCTCAATCTGACGGGGCCCGCTATGCCGCGGCATCCGATCCTCAGGTTGCCACCGAGGCACTCGGCACGATTGCGCAGACCGCGCGCTCGGCGCTGTCGGATGTGCGGATGCTGCTCACACAGCTCCGCCACCGCCAGGGTGACGGACCCCAACCCACCATCGCCGACCTCGAGCAGTTGTTCGCGCAGGTGCGGCAGTCGGGGCTGGATCCGCGCGTCACGGTCGATCCGATGCCACCGGGGGAGCCGCCGGCGGCGATTCAGCTCGCGGTGTACCGCATCCTGCAGGAGGCATTGACGAACGCGATCAGGCATGGCGCGGGCGGCGCTGGCGCCGTGGTCGATGTGCGACTCGCGTGGCTATCTGACCGTGTCGATCTCGAGGTGCGCAACGCCGTCGCCCCTGCGGCGCCGGGAGCACCCGGCGGGCACGGCCTGGTCGGTATGCGCGAGCGCGCGCAGCTCATCGGCGGTTCACTCACCGCTGCGCGCGACGGCGACGAGTTCGTCGTTCGGGGAACATTACCGATCGGAACCGCCTCAGACGGTTTCGACGTTTCGGAAGGAAACGCATGATCCGCGTACTACTCGTCGATGACCAGGCGCTGTTCCGTGCTGGCATCCGGATGCTGATTTCATCTCAGCCCGACATGGAAGTCGTCGCGGAGGCGGGCAACGGGCAGGAGGCGCTCGCCGCGGTCGCGCAGTCGACGCCGGATGTCGTCCTCATGGACATTCGGATGCCGGTGATGGATGGGTTGACCGCGACCGCAGAACTTCTCAAGGCGCCGGACGCGCCAAAGGTCGTGATGCTCACGACGTTCGATCTGGATGAAGCTGCGGCACGAGCCATTCGTCAGGGTGCGAGCGGGTTCCTGTTGAAGGATGCCGAACCCGAGTTCCTGCTCGCGGCGATCCGCACTGTCGATTCCGGGTCGAACGTGATCGCGGCATCCGCCACCCGCGAGCTGTTCGCGCACTTCACCGAGCAGACGAAGCCGGTGCCCGCGCGATTCTCCGCGCTCACCGGTCGAGAGCAGGAGATCTTCGCGCTCGCCGCCCGTGGCCTGTCGAACGCCGAGATCGCGGGACGGGAGTTTCTCAGCGAGGCGACCGTGAAGACGCACATCAGCCGGATCCTCGCCAAGCTCACACTGCGCGACCGCGTGCAACTGGTGGTCTTCGCCTTCGAGCACGGGCTGGCGTAGGAGGCGACCGGGCCGCACGAGCGCTGGTGCCCTGCCCACAGGGGTTTAGTCGAGTTGAGGGCTCTGATTTTCGGGCAGCAGCCTGCCCAGCAGCGCACGAGTGGCGTGCGTTGGGCCGGTGCGCCACGCCACGCCGAGGCGTGAACGCGCTGCAGGGGCATCGATCGGCACGGCACGGACGCCCTTCCACTCGCTCGCGGTCGTTTCGCTGACGATTCCGACCCCGAGTCCGCGCACCGCGAGCATCTCCACGAAGGACGGCGTGGACACTTCCCAGCGCGGAGCCGATGCGGGCAGTATCGCGTCGAGCGCAGCGCGGACACCGGTCCCCGCGGGCAGAGTGATCAGGTCGGCGTCAACGAGCTCGGCCACGCGGATGCTACGGCGAGACGCCCACGGATGCTCAGGCGCGACGACGGCGACGAGGGCGTCGTCGAACACGATGGTCGACTGCAGCCCTTCGGGTTGCTCGCCGGTCCAGGCCGCGATTGCAAGATCGCTCTCACCACGGCGCACCGCTGCGAGGATGTCGTCGGACGTGCCCTCATTCACGCGAATATCGATGCCTGGATGATCTTGGTGCAACTGGGCGAGTGCATCGAAGAACCGCGACCATCCGAGTCCGGTCACCGTCCCCACCCGCAGTGACCCCGTGACGAGACCGCGTAGGTCGTCGGCAGCCGTGCGCACCTCGCCGACTGCGTTGAGTGCGGCGCGGAACGTGGGGATCAGGCGCTCGCCTTCTGGGGTGAGTGTGACCCGACGGGTGGATCGATCGAATAGTGCGACGCCTAGTTCGCGCTCAAGTTTCTGCACCTGAGCGCTGATGCCGGACTGGCTGACGTGGACGGCATCGGCGGCCGCGGTGAAGGAGCCGGCATCGACCACGGCAAGGGCATAACGCAACTGATGAAGTTCCATATCTTAAACAGATGGTACAGATCAGAACAAGCTGTTGGACAGATGATGGTAGCGGCAGTGAGGCTGTAGGTATGAACACTGATCCCATTGGCATCCTCACGCGCCTTGACTTCGATACCGTCGCCCCGCATTTCTCCAAGGTGCTCGCCGCGCTCGATGCGGCCGCGACGCGCGAGCTGGACGAGGCGGGCATTGAGCCGCTGCTGCGCGAACTCGTCCGCATCCGTGCCTCACAGCTGAACGGCTGCAGTTACTGCGTCGACTTGCATACGTCTGACGCGTCGACGAGGGGCGAGCACCCGCGCCGACTGGCGGCCGTGGCAGTCTGGCCGGAGTCCGCGCTGTTCACCAGGCGGGAACGTGCCGCTCTCACGCTGACAGAGAGCATGACGCGATTGTCCGAGACACACGTGCCTGATGAGGCATGGACAACCGCTGCGACGGTGTTTTCCCCAGAAGAACTGGGAGCGCTCGTCTCACTCATCGTCGTCATCAACGCCTGGAACGGCGTCGGCGTCTCGACGCGCGCCTGGACGGTGACCCTGTGACCGGCGCGGAGGCGACCAGCCGTGCGGCGACGATCTATTTCGATGCATGGCGTGACCGCGACTTCGACCTGTTGCGGACGGTGCTCGCTGACGACGTCGAATTCGCCGGGGTACTCGGATCAGCGCACGGTGCCGACGAATGCATCGCAGGGCTGCGCGGCATGGCGGAAGGGGTCATGGACGACCTCGTGCTGCACGCGCGCGTGGTCGAGGGGCAGGATGCCATGACCTGGTTCGACCTCGTCGCCAAGAACGGCGCTGTGGTGCCGACCGTGAACTGGAGTCACGTCGAAAACGGCCTGATCACCCGCATCCGGGTCACATTCGACCCTCGCCCGCTGCTCTGATAAGTCTCGCGAAACTTCGCGTATGTCACCGAGAACGCGCGTTCGGATGACACGGGCGAAGTCTCGCGGATCATCCTTGGGATGTAGGCGGATGCTACGCGCGGGCGATGTGCGGAGCATCCGCTCTTCGTAACGTCGTAGGTATGGAGATCACGACCAGCGACCTCGGGCTCGCAGCCCGCGTCCAGCACCTGACCAAGTCCTATGGCGCAGGCGAAGGCACAGTCACGGCTCTCGACGACATCAGCGTGGGCATCCGTCGCGGACAGTTCACGGCGATCATGGGGCCGAGTGGTTCTGGCAAGTCCACGCTCATGCACATCATGGCCGGGCTGGATGCTCCGACCGAGGGGCGCGCCTGGATCGGCGACACCGACATCACCGGCCTCAACGACCTTGATTTGACCATCCTCCGACGTCGCCGGGTCGGCTTCATCTTCCAGGCTTTCAACCTGGTGCCGACCCTCGATGCCCTCGGCAACATCTTGCTGCCATTCGAGCTCGATGGGCGTCGGCCCACAGCGATTGAGCGCGCCCGGATCGACGGTCTCATCGAGCGGCTCGGACTCGCGACCCGGCTCGGTCACCGCCCGCATCAGCTCTCCGGTGGTCAGCAGCAGCGCGTGGCAATCGCGCGCGCGCTCGCGACTGCCCCCGACCTCGTCTTCGCCGATGAGCCGACCGGAAACCTCGACTCGGCAACAGGCCGGGAGGTGCTGCAACTACTCGCCACGGCGAGCCGGGAGCACGGCCAGTCGATCGCGATGGTCACACACGACGCGATCGCCGCGAGCCGCGCCGACCGGGTGCTCTTCCTCGGCGACGGCCGGATCGTCGCCGATCATCCGCGACAGAGCGCCGAGGAGATCTCGGCATACATGCTTGCCGCAGAGGTGGCAGCATGAGCGCGGTCGCCACGTTCGTTCCCGAGTCGACGGCCACCGGCCCGCGGTTCGGCTGGCTGCGCGATCGGGGGATGGGTGCCAGCATTCTCGTTGCCGCACTCTCGTCAGGCTTCGGCGTTGTGCTCGTCGAAGCCACCGCGTACATCGGCGTAATGCTGAAGTCGGATCCCTACATCGGCGACAGTGGCACGCTTGCCGTGGTCGTCTCGATCCTCACAGTGCTGCTTATCGGAGTGGCGCTCTACGTTGCGGCGATCGTTACGGCGAACACATTCTCGACGATCATCGCCGGCCGCACCCGACGCATCGCTCTGATGCGGCTGATCGGAGCGAGCGCGCGCTCGCAGCGGGCAGAAGTGGCGCGGCAGGGACTTGTCGTCGGCGTGATCGGAGCCGTACAGGGGCTGATCGTGGGCCTGCTGCTCGCGGCATCCGGTGTGTACATCGCGGACAGATTCCTCGGTGAAGTGTCGGAGTTCACGATGACTCAGCCGGCGATCTTCATCCCGGCGGTCGGCGTCGCGCTGACGACGTGGGCGGCCGCGTGGAGTGGTTCGCGCCGCGTGCTCGCGGTGACGCCGTTGCAGGCGATCGGTGGATCCGTTGAGCGTTCGCATGAGGATGCTGCGGCACGCCCCACGCGGCACGTCGGGGCTCTGCTGTTGCTGATCTCCGGCGCTGCGCTGCTCGTCTTCGGAATCCTGGTGGGACTTTCCACGCCGCTCGGCGTCGTTATTGCGTTCCTGGGCGGACTGCTCTCATTCACCGGCCTGTCAATCGGGGCGGTGCTGGTGATGCCGCCATTGCTGCGACTGGTAGGACAACTGTTCGGCCGCTCGGCGACAGCGAGGCTCGCGGCCGAGAACGCCCTGCGGTATCCAGAGCGCTCGAGCCGCATGGCCATCGGCGTGGTGATGGGTGTGACGCTGGTGACGATGTTTGCCGTGGCACTCGAGTCGGTGAAGGTACTGCTGGTGAAGGCTGCTGGCGGTGAACTCGACCCGCAGTTCGCAGTGATCATGGACAGTTTTGCGGCCGTCATGATGGTGCTGGTCGGAATCTCGGCGGTCATCGCCGGAGTCGGGCTCGTGAATCTGCTGACGATTGGTGTGGTGCAGCGGCGGCGGGAGCTTGGGCTGCTGCGGGCCATCGGCCTGTCGAATCGGCAGGTGCGGCAGATGATCCTGCTGGAGGCGCTGCACGTGACGATCACGGCGACTGCCACGGGCCTCGTTCTGGGGGTCCTGTACGGGTGGATCGCGGCGCAGTCGCTGCTCGGATCGGTGCGAATGCCCCCGGACTTCGAAGCGACCGCTGGGCTCGTGGCACCGGCGGTGCCGTGGGTGCCCATCGTCGTGATCGTCATCGCGACAGTCGTACTGACCCTGGTAGCGGCTGCGACCCCCACGCGCCTTGCGACGCGAGTTGCTCCCGTCGAGGCCCTCGCCGTCGACTGAGAACCCGCGCGGCGCGCGGGGTGCGTCAGACGCGGTGCGGCTCGACGATCGACTTGATCGTCGCCGGGTCGGCGGTGGATTCCAGTGCGTCTTGCGCCTGTTCGAGCGTGAACGTGCCGGTGACCATGGCATCGAGATCGACCTGTCCGGTGGCGGCGAGTGCGATTGCCGCGGGCCAGGTGTTTGCGTAGCGGAAGACACCGGTGAGGATCAGCTCGTGAGACTGGATCCGCCCCACAGGGAGCGGAAGCGTGCTCTGCCCCATGCCCACGAGCACCGCACGGCCGCCCGGGCGCAATGCCTCGATGCCGCTCCACACGGCAGGCGCTGCCCCCGACGCATCGATGAACGAATCGGCATTCAGGCTCGCGATAGCAGAAGCATCCGCGCTCGGGTCGAGCACTGAGGTCGCACCGAACTTCAGCGCGGAAGCGCGGCGCCCCTCGCTGATATCGGTGACGATGATCTCGGCAGCGCCGGATGCACGCGCTACCTGCGCCAGCGCCAGTCCGACCGGGCCGGCGCCCGTGATGAGCACTCGATCGCCTGCCGTGATGCACGCTTTTCGTGCGGATGCCACGGCGACGGAGAGCGGCTCCAAGAGTGCCGCTGCCCAATCGCTGACGGCATCCGGGATCTCGTGGGCGAAATGACTCTGGATCGTCACGTACTCCTGGAATGCTCCGTCGGTGCCAGGGATCGCATAGAACTTCATCGCTGGGTCGAGGTTGTAATCGCCGCGCAGCGACTCCGCCGATTGCGTCGAAGGATGCTGCGGCTCCACCGAAACGCGCTGCCCGATCCTCGTCGGGCTGACGTGGGCTCCGACGGCGACGATGACTCCGCCGGACTCATGGCCGAGCACGAGGGGGCCGTCCAGGGTCCAGTCTCCGAGGTGACCGTCCTTGTAGAAGTGCACATCCGAGCCGCACACGCCGACCGCAGTGACGCGCACGAGTACCTCGTCGGCTGCGGGGGTGGGCGTAGGACGCTGCTGCATCACGACCTCGCCGGCCTTCACCAGCACGCTCGCGCGCATCGTCGGTGTCGGGCGGGGGGAGATGCCTTCAACAGCGCTGGTCATGATGCCTCTTCCTCATGCGTCACATTCGAATTTCTCATGCGTCACATTCGAAGTTGACATCCGAATGTGATGTTTCTATGTTGAATATAACGTAGTTACGTGTCAAGATCACAGGGAACCTAACATAGGCCCGTGACGAAAGCCGATGGCGGCGAAAGCACAAACAGGAGCAAAGATGCGCGCAATTGTATTCACGTCCGAAGGCCAGTTGGCACTCGAGGAGCGTCCTACGCCGACGCCCGGATACAAAGAGATCCTCATTGAGACTGCCGCGGTCGGCATCTGCGGAACCGACACGCACGTGTTCGACGGCGAGTTCGAGGGAACGGTGTTCCCCCTGGTTCCCGGACACGAGGCGACCGGCACGATTGTCGCTCTGGGCGAGGGTGTCAACAGCGGCGTCTTCGACTTCAAGGTCGGCGACAACGTCGCGGTGAACCCGAGCACCACCTGCGGTGAGTGCGAGTTCTGTCTCAATGGCCACCAGAACCTCTGCCGTTTCTGGAACGGACTGGGTGTGGTTGCCTCAGACGGTGCGGCGCAGCAGTTCTTCACCGCACCAGCCGGCAACGTCTACAAGCTCAAGCCGGAAACAGACCTTTACCAGGCAGCGCTCATCGAACCGCTCGCGTGTGCGATCCGCGGGTGGGATGTTCTGCCACGCCGTCTCGGTGACCACGTTCTGGTGTACGGCGCCGGGACCATGGGCCTGCTGATGGCCCAGCTCGCGTCGAAGGCTGGAGCCGCGACGGTCACGATCGTCGACCTCAACGCGGCGCGACTCGAGACCGCCGCCGAGTGCGGAATCGAGCTGCGCTACACGAGCCCCGATGAGGCAGAGCGTGAGAAGTGGGATGTCGTCATCGACTGCACCGGCAACATCCGGGCGATCGAGGACGCTCTCACCCGTGTGAAGCCGGCCGGGTTCTTCCAAGACTTCGGCGTTGCGCCGGCCGATCAGATGGCGAAGTTCTCGCCGTTCCGCGTCTACCGTGACGAGATCTCGATCGTGGGAACCATGGCGGTCCTCAACTCCTTCGGCCGCGCAGTCGAGCTCTTCGAAGCCGGAGCGATTAACGCTCCCGCCATGATCAGCCACTCGTTCACTCTCGACGACTACTCCGAGGCACTGGAGCTGTTCCGTCGGGGCGAGGGACGCAAGCTCCAGATTCGTCCGAACGACACCGAATCGCGGGTCTTCCTGTGAGCGGGGCGGCAGGCACCTCGTCGAAGACGGCGGGCAAGAAGCTCTCACCAGGCGCCAAGCGCGGCGTCTGGATCGGCGTGATCGTTCTCGTCGTCCTGGGCATCGTCTTGGGCACCAAGGCCGTTCCGAGCGATGACCCGCTTGCCCAGGGAGCCGTGGTGTTCGACCCGGCGACCTTCGGCGCGGACAAGTTCCCCACCGTTCAGGAGGGCATCCTCGAGCGTGCGACTCCTGCCGTGACTCTCGCGGAGGCCATTGCAGCAGATCCGGATGCCGCCGCGGAAGAGTACGCGATCGCAAGCTCCGGCGGCCCCGTCTACAGCGTCACCTTCACCGGCGTCGTCGGCGAGGGACAGTCGGGCATCTATGAGGTGGCAGTCGAGGGCATGCCGAGCGACCACCTCATCCGCATGCAGACCGGACCCGCCATCAACGGCACCGAACTGCGTGACGCGAGCGGAGACATCGTGTTCGGTGAATTCAAGAACCAGATCGACTTCCAGAACGCGGCCGCTGCGCTCAACGAACAGCTGAAGGTCGATGTCCTCGCCGACATCGACACCGCCGCTCTTGCGGGCGAAACAGTCACGGTGACGGGCGCATTCACTCTCGTGAACCCGGCCGGATGGCTGGTCACCCCGATCGAGATCGACGTCCAATGACCGACGGTCCTGGTTTCGACGACGTCGTCCTCGAAGCCCGCAACATTGTGAAGACGTACGGGGGAACCCGTGCTCTCAAAGGCGTGAACTTCCAGATCCGCAAGGGCACCGTCACGACGCTCTTCGGGGAGAATGGCGCCGGTAAATCGACGCTCATGAAGATCCTCTCCGGCGTGGAGCAGCCCACGTCGGGCGAGATCATCCTTGACGGTGAACCTGTCGTCTTGTCATCGACGACCGTTGCTCGGGACCGTGGAATATCGATCATTCACCAGGAACTCAGCCTGGCTCCGAACCTGTCCGTGCGCGACAACATCTTCATGGGACGCGAGATCACAGGTGTATTCGGGATCGACTATGCGGAGGAGACCCGGCAGGCGAAGGCGCTTCTGCTCGATCTGCAGCTACCGATCGAGCCGGACACACTGGTCGCCGATCTTCGGGTCGGCCAGCAGCAGATCATCGAGATCGCTCGCGCACTGTCGGTGAACTCTCGAATCCTCATCATGGACGAACCGACCTCGGCGCTCGCCGCTGCAGAGGTCGAGGTTCTGTTCGGAATCATCCGTGATCTGCTCGCACGTGGCGTGGCGATCGTGTACATCTCGCACCATCTCGAGGAAGCGCTGGAGGTCACCGACCATGCCGTCGTTCTCCGAGACGGCTCGATGACAGCCCTGGGTCAGCGTGCGGACATCGACCTCGAGTGGATCGTTCGCAACATGGTGGGCGAGCACTTCGATCTCGGCTCGCCGCCCACCGGCTACGAGTTCGGCGACACCGTACTCAGCGTCAAGGGCCTCACTGTTCTTGACCGTGAAAACCCCGAGCGTGCGATCGTCAGCGGGCTTGACCTCGACGTCAGGGCCGGCGAGATCGTCTGCATCTACGGACTCATGGGAGCCGGGCGCACCGAGTTGCTCGAGGCCATCGCGGGCAAGGAACCCGTCGCTGAGGGAGACATTCTCCTGGACGGCGAATCCATCCTCTCGAAGTCGATCGCCAGCCGCATCTCCTCTGGCGTCGGCCTCGTGCCAGAGGACCGCCAGCGCGATGGTCTCGTGCAGACCTTCGACGTCGGCACGAACCTCACCCTCGCGAGTCTGGACAGCAGTCTCGTGCGCGGCATGATCTCGCGCAGTGTGGAGAAGGCCCGAGCGCAGGAGCTCATCAAATCGGTCACCGTCAAGACACCGGGGCCGGATCTCCCGATCGGCTCGTTGTCGGGTGGCAATCAGCAGAAGGTTGTGATCGGCAAGATCATCGCCACCGACCCCCGGGTCATGTTGCTCGATGAGCCCAGCCGCGGGATCGATGTCGGCGCGAAGGGCGAGGTCTTCCGCCTGCTCGCCGAACGCGCACGCAACGGCCTCGCGGTCGTCTATTCCACTTCCGAAGTGGGCGAATGCCTCAGCATCGCGCACCGGATCATCGTGATGCGACGTGGTCGGATCTCAGCCGAGTTCACGCCCGACGTTTCCAAAGACATGATCATGGCCGCCTCTGGCGAGGCCGTGGCCGCCTGAATCCCAGATCGGATCGGACAATGACGACAACGACCACCGCCATCATGGCAGGCAAGAAGCAGTTCTCGTTCACGAAGCTGCTTCTGGAAGGGCGCGCCTTTCTCGCGCTCATCCTGATCATCATCGTGTTCTCAGTGATGTCACCGAACTACTTCACTGTCGACAACATTCTGATCATGTCCTCCCACGTGGCCATCTACGCCCTCCTCGGACTGGGGATGCTCATGGTGATCCTGAACGGAGGCATCGACCTCTCGGTCGGATCCACGCTCGGATTCTCCGCGGTCATCGGCGGTTACCTGCTCCAGGGGGTGCCGATCAACTTCCTGGGGATGACGCTGTATCCGAGCGTTCCCGTCGTGGTGCTGCTGTCCTGCGGCGTCGGTGGGCTCGTCGGGCTCGTCAACGGCATCCTGGTCGCGAAGTTCAATGTCGCGCCCTTCGTCGCGACCCTCGGCATGCTGTACGTCGTGCGTGGACTCGCGCTGCTGATGACAAACGGCCTCACGATCAACAACCTCGAGGGCGTCCCCGAACTCGGCAACACCGGGTTCGACTGGCTCGGGTTCAACCGCATCCTGAACATTCCGATCGGTGTCATCATCATGGGCGTCGTGGCGCTGATCCTGGGCGTCGTGCTCGGACGCACGAAGTTCGGTCGTTGGCTGTACGCCTCGGGTGGAAACGAACGCGCAGCAGAACTCTCGGGTGTTCCGGTCAGATCCGTCCAGATCTGGGTTTACGTCATCTCTGGCACGTGTGCTGCGATCGCAGGCCTCATTCTCGCTTCGACTCTGACGAGCGCGAGCCCGACAGCGGGCAACACCTACGAGTTGACGGCGATCGCCGCTGTCGTCATCGGAGGAGCTGCGCTCAGCGGCGGTCGTGGCAACGTCCGCGGCACGTTGCTCGGCGCGTTCGTGATCGTCTTCCTCTCCGACGGACTCGTCATCGTCGGCGTCTCCGCGTACTGGCAGATGGTCTTCATCGGTGCAGTCATCGTGATCGCGGTGCTGCTCAACACTCTCCAGTACGGGCGTCGGCGCAAGCCGGCAGCCACGAGTCCTGCTGCTCCCGTGTCGCCGGTCGCCGTTGGCGCGACGACTTCCACAACGTCGGAAAAGGATGCTTCGGCCACAGCCGAGCCCAAATCCTAACCACGAACTCGGCACCGAAGAACGTTGCCGAGACATCAAGAAAGGACACAATCACATGGTGCGCATGAAGACACTTGCTGCCCTCGCAACTGCGAGCGTACTCGTCCTCGGCCTCGCTGGCTGCGCCAGCGGAGGTACGGACGACGCAGCCGAGCCGACGGATACCGGAAGCGCTGACGGCGGCGGTCTCATTACGATCATCGTCAACGACCCGTCCAACCCGTACTGGAAGACCGAAGGCGACGTTGCCTCGGCTGTTGCCGAAGAGCTGGGCTACGAGGCAACGGTAGGCGCTCACAAGGGTGACGCCAACACCGAGAACACGCTCATCGACACGGCTATCTCGAACAAGTCTGTCGCGATCATCCTCGACCCGGCGAACGCTGACGGTTCGATCGCTGCGGTGAAGAAAGCCAATGCCGCGGACATTCCGGTGTTCCTGGTCAACGCTGAAATCAACGAGACCGGCCTCGCGAAGGCACAGCTCGTCTCGAACAACGCTCAGGGTGCCGCTCTCGGTGCCCAGGAGTGGGTTGCCGCCATGGGCGAAGCCGGCGAGTATGTCGAGCTCTTCGGCGCTCCCGCCGACAACAATGCTCAGACGCGCTCGAACGGTTTCACGACCGTGATCAGCCAGTACCCCGAACTCGTTCAGGTCGGCAAAGAGGTAGCCGACTGGGATCGCACCAAGGGTCACGACAAGATGCAGTCGCTGCTGCAGGCCAACTCGGACATCAACGGTGTCATGGCCGGTAACGACGAGATGGCGCTCGGCGCGATCGCCGCGCTCAAGGAAGCCGGCAAGCTCGAGGGCATCGTCGTCGGTGGGTTCGACGGCGCACCTGACGCTGTTGAGGCTGTCATCGCTGGCGAGATGGCCTACACGGTGCTGCAGCCGGTCGCTGTCTTCGCCGAAGAGGCCGTCGTCCTGGCGGACACCTTCATCCGCACGGGCGAGGCTCCTGCGGAGGAGAAGCAGTCCTTCGACTGCATCCTCATCACGGCGGACAACGCTGCCAACATGACGGCGCCGTTCACCTACACGCCCTGATCGACTGAGTAACATCTCGCGCGAACCTGCGCGAAACGGCGGGGGTGGGAGCCTTCCGGCATCCGCCCCCGCATTTTCACACCAAGACCGAGAGACACTATGAGCTACGTTGTGAATGACCCAGCGGCCTTCGCCGATGAATCCACTCTCGGATTCATCGCGGCGAACAAGGCTCTCGTGCGGCGGGTGACCGGCGGCGTCGCACGCCGCTCGGCAACACCGGACGGACAGGTCGCCATCGTCGTCGGCGGCGGATCCGGTCACTATCCTGCCTTTGCTGGCCTTGTCGGCGCAGGGCTCGCGCACGCCGCGGCACTGGGTAATGTCTTCGCATCGCCGAGCAGCCAACAGGTCTATTCCGTCGCCAAATCTGTGGCGACGAAGGCCGGAGTGCTCCTCAGCTACGGCAACTACGCCGGTGACGCATTGAACTTCGATCTCGCACAGCGCAGGCTGATCGCCGAGGGCATTGCCTGCCGCACGGTGCGGGTGACCGATGACATCTTCAGCGCCTCCGTGGACGAGCGCGAGAAGCGCCGCGGCATCGCGGGGGACCTCGCGATATTCCGTGCTGCGGCATGGGCAGCAGAGCAGGGGTTCGACCTCGATGCTGTCGCCACGATCGCCAGCCGTGCGAACGAGCGGACACGGTCCATCGGTGTCGCCTTCTCCGGGTGCACTCTTCCCGGAGCAGCCGAGCCTCTGTTTAGCGTTCCGGCAGGGCAGATGGCTGTCGGGATGGGCATTCACGGCGAACCGGGCATTGAGATGAGGCCTTTGCCCACCGCGCGCGAGTTGGCAGTGTTCCTCGTCGAGAGCCTGCTCTCCGAGATCCCCGACGGCGTCTCGGTCAACGGGGCCAAAGCGGGCATCATTCTGAACGGTCTCGGCGCTGTGAAGTCCGAGGAACTGTTCGTCATCTACGGCACCGTTGCCGCAGAGCTGGAAGCCGCAGGCGTCGCCGTGATCGACCCGGAGGTCGGCGAGCTCGTCACCAGCTTCGAGATGGCGGGCGTCTCGCTGACTGCTTTCTGGCTCGACGACGAGCTGGAAGCCGCGTGGACCTCGCCCGCTTACGCCCCGGCGTACCGCAAGGGCGTCGTGGCGCGCGGGGATGAAGCCGATGTCGCCGACGAGGCCATGGACGAGGTTTTCGCTGTCGTGGGCGAAGCATCCGACGCTTCGGTGGCGAGCGGGCAGCGTGTGGCCGCGGTCATCGAAGCCATTCGGGTGGTCATTGATCGCGAAGCCGACGAACTGGGACGACTCGATGCCATCGCCGGTGACGGGGATCATGGCATCGGAATGAAGCGCGGTTCCCTGGCTGCTGCTGCTGCCGCGGCGGAAGCGGTGAAGCGCGGCGCAGGGGCAGGATCGGTCCTCACGATCGCCGGAGATGAATGGGCCGACAAAGCAGGCGGCACCTCGGGTGCGCTGTGGGGCGCTGGACTGCGTGCTGTCGGCGAGACGGTCGGTGACCAGGATGCTCCGGATGCCAGAAGTATTGCGGCCGGCATCGAAGCTGCGCGTGCGGCAATCCAGGACTTCGGAAAGGCGATCGTCGGGGATAAGACTCTCGTCGATGCGCTGGTTCCCTTCGTGGAGACACTGGCAGCGCGGGTGGCCGATGGGGCCGGGCTCGCCGCAGCCTGGACGGATGCCGCGTCGGTTGCGAGCATCGCCGCCGACGCCACCGCAGAGCTGCTTCCCCGGATGGGCCGGGCCCGCCCGCACATGCAGAAGAGTCTGGGAACACCGGACCCCGGCGCGATTTCCCTCGCGTTGGCGATGACCGCGGCATCCGCGGTGCTGAACAGCTCGGCTCAAAACAGTGCAGATACAGAGGAGAACTCATGACCGCTCAGTGGCGCATCGTCGTCGGATCCGACGACGCAGGATTCCAGTACAAGGAAGCACTCAAGGCCGACCTGGAGAAGGACCCGCGCGTTGCGTCGGTCATCGACGTCGGAGTGGATGCGGACGGGCACACTGCTTACCCCCGCGTGGCGATCGCTGCGGCTGAGAAGATCCGTGCGGGCGAGGTCGACCGCGCTCTGCTCGTCTGCGGTACCGGTCTCGGTGTCGCAATCGCGGCAAACAAGGTGCCCGGCATCCGTGCCGTGACCGCGCACGACAGCTACAGCGTCGAGCGCAGCGTGCTCAGCAACAATGCTCAGGTGCTCACCTTCGGCCAGCGCGTCGTCGGACTCGAACTCGCTCGTCGCCTGGCGAAGGAATGGCTCGGCTACGTCTTCGATGAGGGCTCCGCCTCTGCCGAGAAGGTCGCGGTCATCGAGGAGTACGAACAGACAGGTACCTGTGAGTGACCCATCGTCGGCGTCCGAGAGATCGGCATCCGAAAGCCCTGTGATTCTCGGGATCAGCCTGAAGCTGTACCTCGATATCGCCCAGACCACGCAGTGGGCGCTCGACGTCGCTGCGATCGCGCGCGCTCATGCGGCAGTAAAGAGTGGTGCAGTCAGGCTGTTCGCGCTGCCCTCTCTGCCAGCGCTTCCCGCTGTGCGCGAGGCGCTGACCGACAGCGAAGTGGCATGGGGTGCGCAGGATCTTCACTGGGAGGATCGTGGCGCGTTCACCGGTGCCATCAGTGGCGCCGACCTGGCAGCCGTCGGCTGCAGCGTCGTGGAAGTCGGTCATGCCGAGCGACGGCATGTCTTCGGCGAGAGTGACGACATGATCTGGCGGAAGCTGGCAGCAGCATTCCGCAACGGATTGACGCCGGTGTTCTGCGTCGGCGAGCAGGAAGAGATGTCTGCGGATGCCGCGGGGGCGGAGTGCATTGCTCAGCTCGAGGCGGCGCTCGCCTCAGCAGTCGCGCATGCCGATGTCGATCAACACGGTTTCGTCGGTGAACTCATCGTCGCCTACGAACCAGAGTGGGCAATCGGCCGGGCGCAACCGGCATCGGTGGAACACGTCATCGCCGTGGTTGGCGCATTGCGCGCCCGGCTGGCATCCGAATCATCGCTGCGCTCCTCCTCGGTGATCTACGGCGGCAGCGCGCAGCGGGGCACGCTGGCCGCGCTGGGTAACAGTGTGGATGGGCTCTTCCTCGGTCGTTTCGCCCACGACCCGGAGGATCTCGCTCACATCATCGACGAAGCCGCCGCGCTACGGTGAATGCTGGGAGGTCGAATTCGATGGACAGCACGACGCACGAGGATGACACCGCGGCAAGCGATTCACGGCAGAGCCGCCAGCTGACGCGTCAGCGTGCGATCACCGAGGCGGTGATGGCCGAGGGATCCGTTCGAATCGAGCAGCTCGCGGAACGCTTCGACATCAGTGTCATGACCGTTCATCGAGATCTCGACGACCTTGAGGGTCGGGGACTCCTGCGTAAGAACCGCGGCGTCGCGACCGCGCTGTCGACCGCGCTCGTCGAGTCCTCCGACGTGTACCGGACCGGTCGAGAGAGCGCTCAGAAAGAGGCGATCGCGCACGCCGCACTCGAGTTCATCGAGCCGGGGCAGGCGATCATGCTCGATGATTCGACCACCGCGATGCACCTCGTCCCTCATCTGAGGGCGAAACGGCCGCTGACGGTGATTACCCACACGCTCACGATCATGGATCAGCTCCGTGGGGCGAACGGCATCACCCTGCTGGGGCTCGGGGGCGAATATCACAACTGGTGCAGCTCATTCATGGGGCACATCACCACCACCGCCATCAAGGCGATGCGCGCCGACCTGTTCATCATGTCGACCGCGGCCATCACTGATGACGTCGCCTTCCACCAGACGCTGGACACGGTGGACGTCAAACGCGCCATGTTCGATTCTTCGATGAAGCGCATCCTTCTGGCTGACAACACGAAATTCGACAAGCGGGCGCTGCACGCGCTGCTGCCGCTGAGCGAGTTCGATGCGGTCATCGTCGACACGGACACAGACCCCAGCCATGTCGCTCGTCTGCGAGGCAAGGGCGTCGAGGTCGTGGTCGCCCGCCGGCCAGCGGCAGTGCGCTGAGTCGTCGGCTCACACCGCGCCGCTCGAATCCGGCCATAGGCTGGATGAATGCCTCAGCCGTTCGACCAGTCCTCGTATCAAGTCCGCTTCGAATGGGGCGTCGCTGGTCTCACGCGCCTCGCCCCGGCAGACGTGGTCGTGGTTGTTGATGTGCTCCGCTTCTCATCGACGGTGACGGATGCCGTGGCATCCGGACGCAGCGTCTTACTGACGGATGCCGCGGGCTGGTCGCGAAACGGCGCAGCGACGGCCGCTGCGGCCGCCGAGACCGGTGCGACGGTACTGCTCGGATCGTTGCGAAACGCTTCGGCGGTCGCGCGCACGGTGCTCGAGCTGCAGAATCGGCGCCAGCAGCGCACCTCGGTCGCGGTGATCGCGGCGGGTGAGCTGACGGATGCCGGAGAGCTCCGTTTCGCCGTGGAAGATCAGCTCGGCGCGGGAACGATCATCGCGGCACTCAGCGACTTGGGCGCCGATCACACCTCACCCGAGGCCGCAGCAGCATGCGAATCGGCGCGGGGGCTGCGTCGGGCGATGCGGCATCTGCTCACCGCATCCGGATCCGGCAAAGAACTCGCGGATGGCGTCGCGGTGACCGCACGCATCGAAGCGGCCGGACTCGTTCCTACCGAAACAGCCGCAGCAGCTGAGGTCGACGCGACTGACGCCGTGCCCGTGCTCGCGGATGGCGTCTTCGTCGCGTTCGAGGCTTAATCCCGCGGCATCTGTGCGGCCAAGCGCACGGCCGCGCTGATCTCACGACGCACCCAGTCGAACGCGAACCGCGCATCGAACGCCCGCGAGCACTTGGCGCATGAGGTCGGCCGGCCCGGTCGCCGATGCCGATAGGTCACGTGCCCGGCAGGGCAGGTGCCGACCCACGGCGCCAGTTCTTCTGCCGTTTCGCCGCGGTGTGTCGTGCCTCCGACATAGCCGAGATCGCGGGCGATGTGTTTCCACTTCGCACCGTGCGCGGCACGGTGACCGGCGAGCGCGTGGGCGACCTCGTGCAGCAGCACCTGATGGATCTCATCGTCGTCGAAACGTGCGGCGAGATAGCGCGAAACGGTGATCCGCTTCGCCTGAAAATCACACTGTCCGGCGCGGCGCTTCGCATGGTCGAAACCGAACGACCATGAGTCATCCAGGTGCAACCGAATCAGCGCCTCGCCCCAGATGCGCACACGGTCAAGTTCGGCCATGCGCCAAGGGTAAATCATCCCGCGGACATTTAGCGACAGTGCAGTGACGCTCCAGTGCAGTGACGCTCCAGTGCAGTGACGCTCCAGTGCAGTGACGCTCCAGCGCCATCGTCTAAGTTAGCCCGTGATGAGTTGGCTGCTGCCGCGCTTCTGAGCGGCTTCAATCGCCAGCAACGCGGTCTCCAGTTCCTGGTCCGGAGCGCCGGTCTCGCGACGCAGGAACAGTGCCCGTTTGAAACTTTCGCGCGCCTCGTCGAAGTCACCGGCGTCATAGGCATTCTTGCCGTGGTGCTGGTGCGCGAACGCCGCGATCGAGGCCCAGCCTTGACCTTCGGCTTCTGACGCGCACGTGGCCAGTTCCTGCCCGGCCGCAGCGAACGCGCCGCGGTACTGCAGAATCGTTGCGTGCAGCACACGGGAGCGCAGTACGTCCTTGCGTGTGCCAGCCATACGGGCGACGCGCACTGATTCGTCAGACAGTGTGAGTGCCTCGTCGAGGCGGTCGAGGACCTTCAGTAGCCAGACGCGCTCCAACAGTGCCGGCAGGCTCCGCTGTGTCTCGATCTCGGCCAGTCGGTCGGCGCATTCGCGCAGATCAACCTGTTCCCGAAGAGTCTCTGAGTCGTAACCCCTGATGTAACCCATATGCTCTCCTCTCGCAGCGCTCTTCCCAGTGTGCCTGCCCGTTCAGCGGACTGACGGTTGGCGCGCCCCGGACAGCGATTTCAGCGCAGGAAGATCGACGCGTCAGGCTTGGGGGATGCCACGGCATCCGCATCGGTGACGATTCGTGCGCCCTTGGCGAAGGCGGTGACCTCCGCATCCTGAGCGATCTTCGCCGGATGTGGACCTGCCGCCAGCATCCGTGGAAGCCATTCGGTCGGCAGAGGAGAAGCGGATGCCGCGACCACGAGGTTTCCGAATCGGCGGCCTTTGAGTACCTGGGTGTCGGCGAGCAGCGCGACCTCGGGAAGCACCTGCGCAACGGTGGCGATCTGGCGCCGAGCGAAGGCAAGACCGGGCCCATCGGCAACGTTGATGAGCAGCACCCCGGTGGGCGCGAGCAGGGCGCGCAGTTCGGTGTAGAACTCGACGCTGGTCAGGTGTGCTGGCGTCTGCGCACCGGAGTACACATCCGAGACGACCAGGTCGCAGGCGCCGGTCAGCGCAGCGGGAAGTTTCTGCACTCCCGAGCGGGCATCGCCGATACGGATGCGGATCGCCGCCCCGCGAGGCAGCGGTAAGTTCTCGCGAACGAGCGTGGCCAGCGGTGCTTCCAGTTCGATCACCTGTTGCCGCGAACCGGGCCTCGTCGCCTCGATGTAGCGCGGCACGGTCAGCGCACCGGCGCCCAGATGCACAGCGGTGAGGGCCGCACCGGGGGAGGTCAGCTGATCGATCACCGCGCCCATTCGCACGACGTACTCGAAGTGCAGGTGAGTGGGGTCGTCCAGGTCGACGTGCGACTGGGGAGTGTCGTCGACGATGAGCTCGAATCCGCTCGTGTACTCCGAGGGGATGATCCGCGCGGTACCGCCGTGATCAAGGCGGGCCTGGGGATGCTCGGTGTCCTTCGCGCGCGTTCTGCCCATGGTCTCGAGCCTACGGCGTGCCGGTGAGCGAGTGCCCATGTCACGTGGCGTTACCGAGCTGATACCGGATCGCAACATGGATGCGTTTGGATTCCAGGAGCGGGCTGGGTAGCGTCGGATCATCACCGTGTTACGGGAGCGAAGACGCAACCGGCACGCGCAAAGAAGCGCCCCACCAGGGAAGGTACACAGACATGCTCCACTCATCCATGCGCCGGCGAGGTCTCATCGCCGTCACCGGAACCGCGATCGCAGCGATGCTGCTCGCGGGTTGCGTCGCCAGCGATCGCGGCGACGACACGGGCGACACCGCCGAAGGCTCGGGTGACATCGACGGCACATTCGTGTTCGCCGCATCATCTGACCCGGCCAGCCTCGACCCGGCCTTCGCTCAGGACGGCGAGACTTTCCGCGTCGCGCGCCAGATCTTCGAAGGACTCGTCGGCACCGTGCCCGGCACCGCCGACCCCGCTCCGCTGCTCGCCGAGTCGTGGGAGCCGTCCGAGGACAACATGTCGTACACGTTCGCGCTGAAGGAGGATGTCACCTTCCAGGACGACACCCCGTTCAACGCCGAAGCGGTCTGCTACAACTTCGACCGTTGGTACAACTGGGAAGGACTCGCGGCTTCTGAGGCGTTCGGCTACTACTACAGCAAGCTCTTCCACGGGTATGCATCGAACGCTGCGGATGCCGTCTACAAGTCCTGCACCCCTGATGGCGACTACTCGGTCACCATCGAGCTGAACAAGCCGTTCGCCGGCTTCATCCCGTCCCTCTCGCTGCCCGCGTTCTCGATGCAGAGCCCCTCCGCTCTCGCCGAATTCGAAGCGGATGCCGTGAGCGGCTCCGCCGAGGCGCCGCAGATGTCTGAGTATGCGATGGGGCACCCCGTCGGTACCGGTCCGTACCAGTTCGACTCCTGGGCGCCCGGTGAGAACGTCACCCTGAAGAGCTACGACGGCTACTGGGGCGACAAGGGTCAGATCAACGAGATCATCTTCCGCACGATCGATGACCCGACCGCACGCCGCCAGGCGCTCGAATCCGGCTCCATCGACGGTTATGACCTCGTCGGTCCCGCCGACACCGGTGCGCTTGAAGAAGACGGCTTCACCATGGTTCCGCGCCCGCCGTTCACGATCCTCTACCTGGCGTTCAACCAGGCGATTCCTGAGCTGCAGGATCCGAAGGTGCGCGAGGCGCTGTCCTACGCGATCGACAAGGACGCACTGATCACCCAGGTGCTGCCTGCGGGTACCGAGAAGGCCATCGAGTTCATGCCGGACTCTGTCAACGGTTACAACCCAGACGTCACGACCTACGACTACGACCCGGCGAAGGCCACGGCGCTGCTTGCTGAGGCAGGATACGACGAGGCCAACCCGCTGAAGCTGGACTTCAACTACCCGGTCAACGTATCCCGTCCGTACATGCCAGACCCCGAGCAGATCTTCACCGTGCTGTCCACGCAGCTCGCTGAGGTCGGCGTCGAGACCACACCGGTCTCCGAAGAATGGGTCGAGTACCTCGACCGCACCACTGGTACCCCGGATCACGGCATCCACCTGCTGGGCTGGACCGGCGACTACAACGACACCGACAACTTCGTCGGCGTGTTCTTCGGCGCGCAGAGCTCGGAGTGGGGCTTTGACAACCCGGAGCTGTTCCAGAAGCTCGCCGATGCTCGCGGAGTGTCCGACCTCGAAGAGCAGAGTGCCCTGTACGAGGAGATCAACGAGGACGTCGCGACGTTCATCCCCGGTGTGCCGCTCGCACACCCCGCTCCCACGCTGGCATTTGACCCGCGTGTGGAGAGTTACCCGGCCAGTCCGGTGAACGACGAGGTCTTCACGGACATCGTCCTCACCAAGTAGGGCTCACTGACGCGACACCCCTCTGGCTCCTGACCCTGTTCCAGGGCAGACCGGAGGGGTGTCGCGCCGCACCTGAAAAGCTGGGAGATACCTCTTGCTGCGTACTATCGGCAGGCGACTGCTGTTCCTCATTCCCACACTGATCGGCCTGAGCATCCTGCTGTTCGCCTGGGTCAGGGCCCTTCCCGGCGGCCCGGCCGTCGCCCTTCTCGGCGAGAAGGCGACACCGGATGCGATCGCCAGGGTCAACGAACTTTATGGCTTCAACAAGCCGCTCCTCGAGCAATACTTCATCTGGGTCGGAAGGCTCCTGCAGGGCGACTTCGGCGCATCGATCCAGACCAACCGACCCGTGCTGGAGGAGTTCCTGCGCCGGTTCCCTGCGACGCTGGAGCTGTCCATCGCCGCGCTCATCTTCGCGGTGGGTGTCGGTGTTCCGCTGGGCTATTGGGCCGCTCGCCGGCACGGCAAGCTCACCGATCACGCCTCCGTGGTGTTGAGCCTGGTCGGCATCACGATCCCGGTGTTCTTCCTCGCGTTCATCCTGAAGTACATCTTCGCGGTGGAGTTGGGGTGGCTGCCTTCCGACGGTCGCCAGAACCCGCGGATCGACGCCACTCATCCGACCGGCTTCTACATCTGGGACGGAATCATCACGGGGGAGTTCGACGCCTCATGGGACGCCCTCCTGCATCTCGTCCTCCCCGCGCTGGCGCTGGGCACGATCCCCCTGGCGATCATCGTGCGCATCACCAGGGCGAGTGTCCTTGAAGTGCAAAACGCGGATTACGTGCGCACCGGCCGGGCGAAGGGCGTCGCTCCTGCGACGCTGCGGAATCGCTTCATCCTCCGCAACTCGATGCTGCCCGTGATCACCACGATTGGGCTGCAGACCGGGTTGCTGATCTCCGGCGCAGTGCTCACCGAGACGGTGTTCGCCTTCCCCGGCATCGGCGCTTTCCTGGCTCGAGCGATCTTCACCAGGGACTTCCCGGTGCTACAGGGATTCATTATCTTCATCGCAATCGCCTATGCGTTGATCAACCTGGCTGTGGACGTGTCCTACAGCCTGATCGACCCGAGAGTGAGGGTCCAATGAGTGCAGTTCTTCCTCCCGCCCAAGGCGGAGAGATCATCAACACCGTCTCTGTCGCGCAGGCGAACCTCAAAGAGGGACCCGGTGGGTTCTGGCGGGACGTCTTCCGCAGAATCCGGCACAACCCGACCGCATGGGCGGGCGCGGCGATCGTCCTGCTTTTCGTTCTTGTCGCGGCGCTCGCGCCGCTGCTCGCCCCATACCCGGAGACGGCGCTGCCCGGTGCGAAGTTCATCACACCGACCCACATTCCGGGGCCCGGCGATCTCCCAGAGTTCCCTCTCGGGCTGGACCGCTTCGGCGGAGACGTGCTCTCCAAGCTCATCTGGGGTGCGCGGGCGTCACTCCTGGTCGGTGTCGTATCCACTGCGCTGGGGCTCGTTGGCGGCATGGTGCTCGGCCTCGTCGCCGGCACATTCGGCGGGTGGGTCGACACGGTCATCATGCGCATCGTCGACATCATCCTGTCGGTGCCGAACCTGCTCCTCGCCGTCTCGATCGCCGCGATCCTCGGGCAGACTCCGTACGCGGTGATGATCGCCATCGGAGCATCCCAGGTGCCGATCTTCGCCCGGCTGCTGCGCGCATCCATGCTGCAGCAGCGCTCATCGGACTATGTGCTCTCCGCGCAGACCCTCGGTCTGGGTCGAGGCAAGGTCACAATGTCGCATGTCCTGCCCAACGCGGTCGGACCGGTCATCGTGCAGGGCACGCTGACGCTGGCGACCGCCGTGATTGATGCGGCGGCGCTCTCCTTCCTCGGTCTCGGTGGCGGACGACCGGAGACAGCTGAGTGGGGGCGGATGCTCACCTACGCGCAGAGCGAGTTGGCGATTGCGCCATGGCTGGCGTTCTTGCCCGGTATCTGTATCGCGGTCACTGCGCTGGGCTTCACCCTGTTTGGTGAAGCTCTACGTGAGGCCATGGATCCCAGGACGAGGGCACGCTGAGATGTCTCCCGCTGACAAGACCCCTGCCTCCACGAGCAAGGAACTGAACATGAGCTCTACCCCGTTACTGTCGGTCCAGGGCCTCGCGGTCGACTTCTCCACGCTGGACGGTCCCGTCCATGCGGTCGAAGGTGTGGACCTCGAGATCTCTGCGGGCGAGACAGTCGCGATTGTGGGGGAGTCGGGCTCCGGCAAATCCACCACCGCGATGGCGATCATCGGCCTCCTCGCCGGCGGTGGACGCATCACTGCTGGCAGCATCCGTCTCGACGGGCGCGAGATATCCCAGGCGCCGGAGCGTGAGATGCGCACCATCCGCGGACGCGACATCGGGCTCGTGCCACAGGACCCGATGTCGAATCTGAACCCGGTCGCCAAGATCGGCACGCAGGTGGCCGAGACGCTCCTCGCCCACGGGCTCGCGACGCGCCACAACGTGTCGGCGAAGGTCGTCGAAGCGTTGGAAGCCGCGGGGCTTCCGGATGCCGCGAAGCGGGCCAAGCAGTATCCGCACGAGTTCTCCGGCGGGATGCGCCAGCGTGCGCTGATCGCGATCGGCATGGCCTGCAATCCGCGCCTGCTGATCGCCGATGAGCCCACGAGCGCTCTGGACGTCACGGTGCAGCGGACGATCCTCGACCAGATCGGGGCGATGACGCGTGAGCTCGGCACCGCTGTGCTGCTGATCACGCACGATCTGGGATTGGCCGCGGAGCGCGCGGAGCGAGTCATCGTCATGCACAGGGGCAAGGTTGTGGAGCAGGGCGCGGCCAGGCAGATCCTGGAGGCACCGCAGCATCCATATACGCAGTCGCTGGTGGCTGCTGCGCCCTCCGTCGCCGTCGCGCGACTGCAGCCGCAGGCGCTTGCGTCTTCGACGAAAGAACGGGCGCCTGAAGCATCCGGTGCAGTCGAAGCATCCGACAATATCGTCGAGATGAAGAATCTCACCAAGGTGTACCCGGTACGTGGTCGTGGTGAAGATTTCGTCGCCGTGAATGATGTGTCGTTGGTGATTCCGCGCGGTGAGACAGTCGCGATCGTGGGGGAATCTGGATCGGGCAAGACCACGACGGCACGGATGCTGTTGAAGGTGATCGAGCCGACCAGCGGCCTGATCACCTACGAGGGCAAGGACATCTCGAAGCTCAACCGTGCGGAGACCCGCGATTTTCGCCAGCGCGTGCAGCCGATCTTCCAGGACCCGTATTCGAGCCTGAATCCGATGTTCACGATCGAGCGGCTGATCGCCGAGCCGCTGGAGTTCTACAAGCGGGGAAGCAGCGCCGAGCGGCGCACACGCGTGCGAAAGCTGATGGATGATGTCGCGCTGCCGCATTCGATGCTGCGCCGGTATCCGTCTGAGCTGTCGGGCGGTCAGCGTCAACGCGTGGCGATCGCCAGGGCGTTGGCACTCTCGCCCGATCTGATCGTCTGCGACGAGCCGGTCTCGGCGCTGGACGTGCTCGTGCAGGACCAGATCCTCACACTGCTGCGCGACCTGCAGAGCGAGTATGGGCTCAGCTATCTGTTCATCTCGCACGACCTCGCCGTCGTGCGGCTGATCAGCGATTACGTGTGCGTGATGAAGGATGGCGCGCTCGTGGAAGCGGCGACATCCGAGGAAATCTTCACCAACCCTCGTGATCCTTACACCAGGCGCCTGCTGGCATCCATCCCCGGCAACGAACTCGATATCGCCTCGTAGCCGGCTGAGGGTGGGGCGAACGGATGCTTCTACCGCAGGTTTCGGAATTGGTCAAGGATCCCGCTTGCCATGTCGCGAAATCCGACGTATAGTTGATCTTTGCGCCTCGGTTCTCCCTGCCCTCATATGGTGGTCGGCAAGTTGTTGAGCATACGAGTGCGCAATCAACCTGACGACAAAGGAATCGAGAAGCCCTGCGGGGCTCACGGAGGTTATTCCCTTGGCTGCTGCTCGCAACGCATCCACATCCACCACCAACAAGAACGGGCGCGGCGTATCGCGGCTCTCGTTCGCCAAGATCTCCGACACGCTGGAAGTCCCTGACCTCCTCGCGTTGCAGACCGAGTCGTTTGACTGGCTCGTTGGCAATGAGACCTGGAAGGCCCGCCTCGCTGAAGGCAAAAAGGCCGGCCGCACGGACCTCAATGAGTTCAGCGGTCTGGAGGAGATCTTCGAGGAGATCTCTCCGATCGAGGACCTCAGCGAGACCATGCAGCTGAGCTTTACGAACCCGTACCTCGAGCCTGAGAAGTACTCGATCGATGAGTGCAAGGAGCGTGGCAAGACATACGCCGCTCCGCTGTACGTCGAAGCCGAGTTCATGAACCACCTGACCGGTGAGATCAAGACTCAGACCGTCTTCATGGGTGACTTCCCACTGCAGACGCTGCGCGGAACCTTCATCATCAACGGCACCGAGCGTGTCGTCGTGTCGCAGCTGGTCCGCTCGCCGGGTGTCTACTTCGACAAGTCCCCGGACAAGACCTCTGACAAGGACATCGTCTCCGCTCGCGTGATCCCGAGCCGTGGCGCATGGCTCGAGTTCGAGATTGACAAGCGCGACCAGGTCGGCGTGCGCATCGACCGCAAGCGCAAGCAGTCTGTCACCGTGTTCCTCAAGGCCCTCGGCATGACCAGCGAGGAAATCCTCGTTGAGTTCGCCGGTTACCCCTCCATCGAGGAGACCCTGGCCAAGGACACCATCCTTACCAAGGAAGACGCGCTTCGCGACATCTACCGCAAGCTCCGTCCGGGCGAGCAGGTTGCCGCTGAGGCTGCCCGCGCACTGCTGGACAACTTCTACTTCAACTCGAAGCGTTACGACCTCGCGAAGGTTGGCCGTTACAAGATCAACCAGAAGCTGGGCCTGAACCAGCCGCTGGACTCGTCGGTGCTGACCGTCGAAGACATCGTCGGGACCATCAAGTACCTCGTGCGTCTGCACCGTGGCGATGAGACCTTCGAGGGTCTCCGCAGCGGCAAGAAGGCCGAGATCCGGATGTCCACTGACGACATCGACAACTTCGGTAACCGTCGCATCCGCGCTGTCGGCGAGCTCATCCAGAACCAGGTCCGTACGGGTCTTTCCCGCATGGAGCGCGTCGTCCGCGAGCGCATGACCACGCAGGACATCGAAGCGATCACGCCGCAGACCCTGATCAACGTGCGCCCCGTCGTCGCCGCGATCAAGGAGTTCTTCGGAACGTCGCAGCTGTCGCAGTTCATGGACCAGAACAACCCGCTCGCGGGTCTGACCCACAAGCGTCGCCTTTCGGCGCTGGGCCCGGGTGGTCTGTCTCGTGACCGCGCTGGCGTCGAGGTCCGTGACGTTCACCCGTCGCACTACGGCCGCATGTGCCCGATCGAGACCCCTGAAGGCCCGAACATCGGTCTGATCGGCTCGCTCGCAACCTTCGCGCGCATCAACGCCTTCGGATTCATCGAGACCCCGTACCGTCGCGTCGTCGATGGCAAGGTCACTGATGACATCGACTACCTGACCGCGTCCGAGGAGAACGACTTCATCGTCGCTCAGGCCAACGCCGGTCTCAAGGCAGACGGCCGCTTCCGTGACGCACGTGTTCTGGCCCGCCGCCCCGGTGGCGAGGTCGACATGTTCGAGCCGACGGAGATCGGCTACATGGATGTCTCCCCGCGCCAGATGGTGTCGGTCGCGACTTCGCTCGTGCCGTTCCTCGAGCACGATGACGCTCAGCGCGCGCTCATGGGCGCCAACATGCAGCGTCAGGCTGTGCCGCTGCTGCGCAGCGACTCGCCGCTGGTCGGAACCGGTATGGAGGGCTACGCGGCTATCGACGCCGGCGACGTCCTCAGCGCCGAGAAGGCCGGTGTGGTCACAGAGGTTTCTGCAGACCGCGTCATCGTTCAGCTCGATGAGGGTGGAACCCAGGAGTACTACCTCCGCAAGTTCGACCGCTCCAACCAGGGCACGTCGTACAACCAGAAGGTTGTCGTCTCCGCTGGTGAGCGTGTCGAGGTCGGCGAGATCATCGCTGATGGCCCCGCCACGCAGAACGGTGAGCTCGCGCTCGGCAAGAACCTGCTGGTCGCGTTCATGACCTGGGAAGGCTACAACTTCGAGGATGCGATCATCCTCAGCCAGGACCTGGTGAAGGACGACACCCTCTCCTCGATTCACATCGAAGAGTATGAGGTTGACTCCCGCGACACGAAGCTCGGCAAGGAGGAGATCACCCGTGACCTCCCCAACGTCAGCCCCGAGTTGCTGAAGGACCTCGACGAGCGCGGCATCATCCGCATCGGAGCCGAGGTTCGCCCCGGCGACATCCTCGTCGGCAAGGTCACGCCGAAGGGCGAGACCGAGCTGAGTGCTGAGGAGCGTCTGCTCCGTGCGATCTTCAACGAGAAGAGCCGTGAAGTTCGCGACACTTCGCTGAAGGTTCCCCACGGTCAGCAGGGCACGATCATCGCTGTCAAGGAGTTCAACGCTGAAGACGGCGACGACGAGCTCGGCAGCGGCGTCAACCGCCGCGTCGTGGTCTACATCGCCCAGAAGCGCAAGATCACCGAGGGTGACAAGCTTGCTGGCCGTCACGGCAACAAGGGTGTCATCGCGAAGATCCTTCCGATCGAGGACATGCCGTTCCTTCCGGACGGTACCCCGGTTGACATCGTCCTGAACCCGCTCGGTATTCCTGGACGAATGAACTTCGGTCAGGTGCTGGAGACCCACCTCGGGTGGATCGCCAAGCAGGGCTGGAAGGTTGAGGGCAACCCGGATTGGGCTTCGACTCTGCCGAAGGCTGCCTTCGAGGCAGCTCCAGGTACAAAGGTCGCCACCCCGGTGTTCGACGGTGCGGAAGAGCACGAGATCGCAGGTCTCCTCGACTCCACGCTGCCGACACGCGACGGTGTACGCCTGATCGACTCGACCGGTAAGACGCAGATGTTCGACGGCCGCTCCGGCGAGCCGTTCCCGGCGCCGATCTCGGTGGGCTACATGTACATCTTGAAGCTCCACCACCTGGTCGACGACAAGATCCACGCGCGTTCGACTGGTCCGTACTCGATGATCACCCAGCAGCCGCTTGGTGGTAAGGCGCAGTTCGGTGGACAGCGCTTCGGTGAGATGGAAGTGTGGGCCCTCGAGGCCTACGGTGCGGCATACGCACTCCAGGAGCTCCTCACGATCAAGTCCGACGATATCCTCGGCCGTGTCAAGGTCTACGAGGCGATCGTCAAGGGCGAGAACATCCAGGAGCCTGGTATCCCCGAGTCGTTCAAGGTGCTCATGAAGGAGATGCAGTCGCTCTGCTTGAACGTCGAGGTCCTCTCGGCTGACGGCACGACGGTCAACCTCCGCGACACCGATGATGAAGCATTCCGCGCAGCGGAAGAGCTCGGTATCAACATCTCCAGCCGATTCGAGTCCGCCTCGATCGACGAGATCTGACGCTTCGACAGCGTCCGATTTCGCAGAATTTTATTGAGACACAGGAGAACTAGTGCTCGAGTCAAACACCTTTGATGAGCTTCGCATTGGCCTGGCCACCGCTGACGACATTCGCGGATGGTCCTACGGTGAAGTGAAGAAGCCCGAAACCATCAACTACCGCACGCTCAAGCCCGAGAAGGATGGCCTCTTCGGAGAGCAGATCTTCGGACCCAGCCGCGACTGGGAGTGTGCCTGCGGTAAGTACAAGCGTGTCCGCTTCAAGGGCATCGTGTGTGAGCGTTGCGGCGTGGAGGTCACCAAGAGCTCCGTTCGTCGTGAGCGTATGGGTCACATTGAGCTGGCCGCACCCGTCACCCACATTTGGTACTTCAAGGGCGTTCCTTCGCGTCTTGGATACCTGCTGGACATGGCGCCGAAGGACCTCGAAAAGGTCATCTACTTCGCCGCCTACATGGTGATTTCGGTTGACGAGGATGCTCGTCACCGCGACCTCGCCACGCAGGAGAACAACATCCGCCTCGAGCTGAAGACGCTGGGGGATCGCCGGGACTCGAAGATCGCTGAGCGCCTCACCAAGCTGGAGGAGGAGCTCGCCGCTCTCGAGGCGGAGGGTGCCAAGGCTGACGCTAAGAAGAAGGTCAAGGACGCCGCCGAGAAGGAGATGACTCTCACCCGCAAGGGTGCAGACGAGCAGATCGCCAAGCTTGAGCGCGTGTGGGAAGACTTCCGCACGCTCTCTGTTGGTGCGCTTCGTCCGGAGGATGACGTCTTCCACGAGCTGCAGGACCGGTTCGGACAGTACTTCGAGGCCTACATGGGCGCCGAGTCGATCCAGCGTCGCCTGGCAGCTTTCGACCTGCAGGCCGAGTCCGAGAGCCTGCGTCTGCAGATCTCTGAGGGCAAGGGCCAGCGCAAGATCCGTGCGATCAAGCGTCTGAAGGTCGTCAACTCGTTCCTGGAGACCGGCATGAGCCCGGCCGCCATGGTTCTCGACGTCGTTCCGGTCATCCCGCCGGAGCTGCGCCCGATGGTGCAGCTCGACGGTGGCCGCTTCGCGACCTCTGACCTGAACGACCTCTACCGTCGTGTGATCAACCGCAACAACCGTCTTCGTCGTCTGATCGACCTCGGTGCCCCCGAGATCATCGTCAACAACGAGAAGCGGATGCTGCAGGAGGCCGTCGACGCACTGTTCGACAACGGTCGCCGTGGTCGCCCGGTCACCGGTACCGGCAACCGTGCCCTCAAGTCCCTCAGCGACATGCTGAAGGGTAAGCAGGGTCGTTTCCGTCAGAACCTGCTCGGAAAGCGTGTTGACTACTCTGGCCGTTCGGTCATCGTCGTCGGCCCGCAGCTCAAGCTGCACCAGTGTGGTCTGCCCAAGCAGATGGCACTTGAGCTCTTCAAGCCGTTCGTGATCAAGCGCCTGATCGACCTCGGTCACTCGCAGAACATCAAGGCAGCCAAGCGCGCCGTTGAGCGCACCCGTCCCGAGGTTTGGGACGTGCTCGAGGAGATCATCCGCGAGCGTCCGGTGCTGCTGAACCGTGCACCTACCCTGCACCGCCTGGGCATCCAGGCCTTCGAGCCACAGCTCGTCGAGGGTAAGGCCATCCAGCTTCACCCGCTCGTGTGTGCCGCCTTCAACGCGGACTTCGATGGTGACCAGATGGCTGTGCACCTGCCGCTGTCGGTCGAGGCCCAGGCCGAGGCCCGCGTGCTGATGCTCGCGTCGAACAACATTCTGAAGCCGTCTGACGGTCGTCCGGTCACCCTGCCTTCGCAGGATATGATCATCGGCCTTCACCACCTCACGGTGGTCAAGAAGGGTGCTTCCGGCGAGGGACGTGCATTCGTTTCTGTCTCCGAGGCAATCCTGGCCAAGGATGAGGGCAGCCTCGACCTGCAGGCGAAGGTCCGCATCCAGATCCCGGGTCTGACCTTCCTCGAAGGCCAGGCTCCTGAGGGTTACGAGCGCCACGGCCTCGTGGACGCCTCGCTGGGCCAGGCGCTCTTCAACGCGACGCTCCCGAAGGGCTACCCCTTCGTGCGTGAGCCTGCCGACAAGGGCAAGCTCTCGCAGATCGTCAACAAGCTGGCCGAGGAATACCCCAAGGTCGAGACGGCTGCAACGCTGGACCGCATCAAGGATGCCGGGTTCTACTGGGCCACGCGCTCCGGTGTGACCGTCGCCCTTAGCGACATCCTCACTCCTCCGAACAAGAAGGAGATCGTCGGTCGCTACGAGAAGCTGGCCGCGAAGGTTCAGTCGCAGTACGAGAAGGGTCTGACGACCGACTCCGAGCGTCGCCAGGAGCTCATCAAGATCTGGACCGAGGCTACCGACGAGGTTCAGGTCGCGATGCGCGAGAACTTCCCGGAAGACAACAACATCAACCGGATGGTCACATCTGGCGCTCGTGGTAACTGGCTGCAGATCCGTAACATCGCGGGTATGCGAGGCCTGGTGAACAACCCGAAGGGTGAGATTATCCCTCGCCCGATCATCTCCTCGTACCGCGAGGGGCTGTCGGTTGCGGAGTACTTCATCGCGACGCACGGTACCCGTAAGGGTCTGGCTGACACCGCTCTGCGTACCGCCGACTCGGGTTACCTGACCCGTCGTCTGGTGGATGTCTCGCAGGACGTCATCATCCGCGAAGAGGACTGTGGCACATCGAAGGGCCTTGAGCTCCCGATCGCCGCACCGAACTCGCAGGGTGAGCTTGTGCGCGACGCGAACGTCGAGAACTCGGTGTTCGCTCGTACGCTGGCTTCTGGTGTTGTCAGCGAATCTGGTGAGGTTCTTGCCTCTGCCGGTGACGATGTCGGAGACGTTCTGATCGACAAGCTCGTTGAGCTCGGTGTTGACACCATCAAGGTGCGCTCCGTGCTGACGTGTGACTCGGCAGTCGGTGTCTGTGCACAGTGCTACGGCCGCTCGCTTGCAACGGGTCAGATCGTTGACATCGGAGAGGCCGTCGGCATCATCGCCGCACAGTCGATCGGTGAGCCCGGTACTCAGCTGACGATGCGTACGTTCCACACTGGTGGTTCGGCATCGGCGGATGACATCACTCAGGGTCTGCCCCGTGTGCAAGAGCTTTTCGAGGCTCGTACGCCGAAGGGTGCTTCGCCGATCTCAGAGGCCGATGGCCGCATCACGATCGACGAGAACGACAAGGCTAAGAGGGTTATCCTCACGCCAGACAACGGTGACGAGGAAGTGATCTACCCGGTGCTGAAGCGTGCAACGCTTCTCGTCGAGGACGGTCAGCACGTCACGGTCGGTCAGCCGATCCTGGTTGGCACGTTGGACCCCAAGGAGGTCATGCGTGTCATGGGTGCCCGCGAGGTACAGCGTTACCTCGTCAATGGCGTCCAGGGTGTCTACCGTTCGCAGGGTGTGCCGATTCACGACAAGCACATCGAGGTCATCGTCCGTCAGATGCTCCGCAAGGTCACCGTCGTCGATCACGCCGACACTGACCTGCTGCCGGGTGAAATGGTCGACCTCAAGCGTTACCAGGCAATCAACCGCGCGACTGTCGCCGAGGGCAAGCGCCCGGCGTCGGGTCGTTCGGAACTGATGGGTATCACGAAGGCGTCGCTTGCGACCGAATCGTGGCTGTCGGCCGCCTCCTTCCAGGAGACGACCCGTGTGCTCACCGAGGCTGCCATGCAGGGCAAGCGCGACCCGTTGATCGGTCTCAAGGAGAACGTCATCATCGGTAAGCTCATCCCCGCCGGAACTGGCCTCTCGAAGTACCGCGACATCATTGTCGAGGCGACGGAGGAAGCCAAGAGCGAGCGCTACCCGAACCGGATCTTCGCATCCGACGGCGCGTACGCCGAGGGCGACTTCGGTTACGTCGACTTCGACGCGTTCTCAACAGATGACGTCACCCCCGGTACTTACAACTGAGTGTGACTGATTGAAGAAGGCCCCGGTTCCGCAAGGAATCGGGGCCTTCTTCGTGCGTGCGTGAAGCGACGATCAGTCGAACAGGCTCGCCACGATGCTCGCGGTGTAGCCACTGGGAGCGAGGTTCGAGTACGTGGTGTCGATCAGCACGTCGTCGCGCCAGTACAGCGTTCGCCCGTCGGTGACCGGGTACAGCGCGTTCTCCCACGTCTTCTCGCAGCGTGTGCCGTCATCGGGCGTGAAGCAGGTGAAGGCCTCGTCCTCGACGAGTGCGTTCAGCATGTCGAGTGCAGGACCACGGTTCATTCCGGAGATTTCGGTGACCAGCCCGGTCGTGTCGGCCGCGGGATCGCGCCAGATGCACAGCAGTGATCCATCGGCTTGTACTCCAGACGCGCCCAGGCTCGGGTCATTCAGAGGCACATCCGCGAGCTGCGCGAGCACGTCCTCCGAGAGCATCTCCTTGCAATCCTTCGGAAGGGCCACCGGCGTTGAGGTCGGAGTCGGTGTGGCGCTTGGGGTCGCGGACGCTTCCGACGAAGCGCTCCCGCTGGGGGACGGGGCGGCGTTCGAGGGGGAGTCGCCGGGCTCTCCGGCACAGCCAGCGAGCACTCCGGTGAGCAACAGCAGGGCTGCGGCGCCGGTGATAAGACGTGATGCGTTCATGGCCACACAGTAGCGCCGCCACGCCGGTGTGTGAGGCAGGCTCGTCGATCCCGCGATACGTCAGAATGGCAGGATGCAGCAAAACGCACTGGGCGTCGTCGTCATCGGCGATGCCCTCATCGACGAAATCCATGACACCGGCGGCGTTCGCGAGTTGGTCGGTGGTGCCGCGTTGAACGTGGCTGTCGGGCTCCGGCGTCTCGGTGTGCCGACAACCCTCGTCGCCATGGTCGGCGATGACGAAGCCGGTGCGCACATCCGCGGGTACCTGGCAGACCACGATGTGCGTCTGATCGCGAGCGCGGCGCCGCACGGATCGTCTCGCGCGATCGTGCAGCGCGACGCGCACGGTGAGCCGACCTACGTCTTCAACGAGGCGGCTCAGCGCCGCAGCATCCGCTATGGGCAAGAAGCTCGGCAGGCACTCCTTGACGCGGATCTCGCTGTGATCAGCTGCTTCCCGTTCGATGTTCCGGCCGAGGTGGATGCCGTCGCCGAAGCGCTTGTGGGCGTCAGGGTCGCGATCGACCCCAACCCGCGCGCTGGAATGCTCAGTGATCGTGCCGAGTTCGTGCGCGGCTTCGAACGGCTGGCTGTGGATGCAGCGATGGTCAAGGTGGGTGCGGACGACGCGGTGCTGCTCTACGACGGCGACCTTGACGCGCTGCGGTTGAGGCTACGTGCGCTGGGTGCGGAAGCTGTGCTCGCGACGGCAGGCAAAGATGGCGCAGTGCTGGAGGCAGATGCGGGAACCTTCTCCGCCGGAATCTCTGCGCTTCCAGGGCCAGTCATCGACACCGTGGGCGCTGGTGATGCCACGCTGTCTGGTGTCGCGGAAGGGCTTGTCGGGAAGCGTCCGCAGACCGGCGAAGAGTGGCAGCTATTGCTCGAGCGGGCGATGGATGTCGCCGCGGCGACGTGTCGCGCCGAGGGCGGGCTGCTCCGCACTCCGGAGTCATTGGAGGCCGGCGAACGCGGAGTGACAGGCAGCTGAACCGTCGATTTCTTGCACTCGCTTCTGGCGGGTATGCTTGATAATCGCGCCCCCGGTTGGCTGTACAAGCTGGACGGGTGCGCACCTGGCAAGTTACCCAAGCGGCCAAAGGGATCTGACTGTAAATCAGACTGCTCAGCATTCGGGGGTTCGAATCCCTCACTTGCCACAACCGCAGAATCACGCAGTAGAAAGCCCCGGCAGGATCTCTCAGGAGGTACTGACCGGGGCGCTTTCGTTCTCGGTGAGGACATTAGCGCGTGCCCCGGACACTGAGGTGTCGTAATTGCGTGACACCGAGGCTCACTATCGGCCAGACTGAGCACCATGGGATCAGCGTTGACCACCATCGGATTACCTGTCGCACTCGGCATCATCATGCTCGGGCTGGGATTGAGCCTCACGCTCGCAGACTTTGCGCGCGTACTGAAGCAGCCGAAGGCGGTGATCATCGCGCTTGTCTGCCAGCTCCTGGTACTGCCAGCCGTCTGCTTCGGCCTCGTGTTGCTGTTCCAACTCCCACCCGTGCTGGCTGTGGGCATGATGATGCTTGCGGCGTCACCCGGTGGCACCACAGCAAACCTCTACAGCCATCTATTTCGCGGCGACATCGCACTGAACATCTCGCTCACTGCGGTGAACTCGGTCATCGCCGTGATCACGCTCCCCGTGATCACGAACTTCGCGATCATGTACTTCAACCCGTTCGACGACCAGCTCGGACTGCAGTGGGCCAAGGCGCTGGAGGTGTTCGCGATCGTGCTGCTCCCCGTCGCGATCGGGATGCTGGTGCGCCGCTTCTGGCCGAAGTTCGCAGACCGTATGGACAAGCCAGTGCGTATCGCCAGCGTGGTCATCCTCGTCGTCGTGATCGGAGGCGCCGTGGCATCCAACTGGGAGCTCTTGGTCGACAACTTCGCGCAGCTCGCACTGATCACGGTCTTGTTCTGCCTGATCAGTCTTGCGATCGGATTCTGCGTGCCGCGGATGCTGAAGGTGGGCAAACGGCAGTCGATCGCGATCTCGTTCGAGATCGGCATCCACAATGCGACTCTGGCAATCGTCATCGCGCAGACGGTGTTGGGATCGGTCGAACTGAGCCTGCCCGCGGCGGTCTACGGCGTGCTCATGTTCTTCATCGCGTTCGGATTCGGGTTCCTCATCCGCGACCGCGAGCCGAGTGTCGTGGCGGCTTCGTAGACTGGACGGATGCGAGCGCTCACCGAACTGGACGTCCGTGCATCCTTCATCAATGCCGCGGAGGAGGAGCTCGGACTGATCGGCATGCCGCACGACTTCCTGCTCGTGGACTGGGAATTCCACGACTTTCTCGCCTGGCGAGACCCTGCGGCGAGTAAACGCGGCTGTGTGGTCGTAGAGACTGACCGGGGTCCCGTCGGGATCGTGCTGCGTGCGAGCAACACCAGTCGCACACGCTCCGGCATGTGCAACATCTGCCAGACGATGCAGCCCGGCAACCAAATTGCGTTGTTCTCAGCGCGGCGCGCGGGGGCTGCCGGTCGTCGCGGCGACAGCGTCGGCACTTATATGTGCACTGACCTGTCCTGTCACGAGGGCGTGCGGCTCGCGCATCCGCTCGCTCCCAACGAGATTCGTGCTGAAGGACAGGTCGACATGCGACTCGATGGCACGCGTCGACGCATGGAACGCTTCGTCGCGCGTGTCTACGAAGGAACGGACTGACTTCGGGCCGCGGTTAGGCTGGCAGAGTCCGTCCAGTGCTTCAAGGGAGATGCCATGAGCGATGCCATTCTGTTTTCAGTCGATAAGGGGTTGGCTCGGCTGACGCTGGACCGCCCCACTCGCCTCAACGCTTTCAACGCCGACCTCGCACAGGCCTGGCGCGAGGTGACGACGGAGGCGACGTCGCGTGATGACGTGCGTGCCATTCTGCTGGATGCCGCCGGCCCCGCTTTCTGCGCGGGCGGTGATGTGATCGATATGGCAACGACCATGGGCGAGGGGTCGCAGATCGCCGATCTCGCAGGTGTCATCAATGTCGGTATCCGTGCGCTGACCGAGTCAGCGATTCCGGTGGTGGCGGCAGCCCACGGCACGACAGCGGGCGGCGGCCTCGGCATCCTGCTTTGCTCTGACTATGCCGTCGTCGGCTCCCGCTCCAAGATCGGCAGCCTGTACGCGAACATCGGCCTCACTCCTGACCTTTCGGTATCCGCTCATCTCGCGGCCGCCGTTGGGCAGCGCCGCGCCCTGCAGCTGGTGTTGCAGGATCGTCTGCTGACCGCCGATGAAGCGCAGGAGTGGGGGATCGCCGCAGAAGTTGTCAGCGGAGCGGATGCTGCGGACGAGGCCGACCGTGTACGCGAGCGCGCGGAGGAGATCGCGCGCTTCTGGCTCGCAGGCGCCGCTGGTGCTTATGGGCAGGCGAAGCGGCTCGTGCGCTCTCGGCCGGAGCGCACTTTTGTCGAGCAGCTGGAGGAAGAGGCGCGCTCCATCGGTGCGGCCTTCGACACGGCGGATGCTAAGGCGCGCGTAGCGACTTTTGCGGCAGCATCTGCAAAGAAGGCACGCTGACGCACCGACTGGTTATCCACAATCGTGCGGACGCACCGAATTATTCACAATCGCGCGGCTCCACAGTGTGAAGGTATTCGCGCGTGGCAGGATGAGAACATCGTCGACCGAAGAGGGGATCACCATGTCAGAGGTCACAACTGAGCAAAAGGGGAAGGCGAACGCTTCCCTGATGATCAGAGGGGCGATCTGGATCGCCATCGGTGCGCTGATCGCGGCCGCCATCGTCTGCGTCGTCTGGGTTCTCGTCGGCAATCAGGACGGCATCATCGGGCGTGCGTTCCTGACGATCGTGCTGCTTGCAGGGTTCGCCGGCATCGCGATCCTCGAGGCAGGGCTTGCCACGAAGCGGCCGGAATGGCTGGCGCTCGCCAGCATGATCACCTGGATCGTCGCGCTCCTCGTCGGTGCGATTAAGATCTGGCTTCCCGAAGCACACGACGAGTACACCGGCGGTGTTGGGCGCTTCTTCATGCTGCTGCTTGTCATCGGTGTGATGCAGCTCGCGCTTCTGCACGTGCGCCTGTTCACTCCCGCAGCTCGTCGCTACGTCACGACATTCACCCAGGTCATCTACTACGTCACCATCTCGATTCTGGTGCTGTTGGTCGGCATGCTTGTGATCTACCTCACGCTCCCGGATACCTTCGAATACGGCGATCTGTACTGGCGCATCGTGGTAGCGCTGGCGATTCTCGCCGCGGTCGGAACCACTCTCATTCCGCTGTTGAATGCCCTGTTTGCTCCGAAGAAGCACGAGGCTCAGGCTGTTCATTTCGCGCCCAACTCGTTCGCTTCGGCTCCGGTGGTTGCGCCGGGCGCTGCACCGGTCGCTCAGCAGTGGCCGACCTATGCCGATGGCCTGACTCCGCTGCCCGTGCTGCAGGACGGATCACCAGACTGGAACGCGTACTACACCGGGTACCCGACGCAGCAGCAGGCTCAGATCCCTGCCCCCGCGCAGAGCTTCCCGGTCGCGCCGGACTATTCGCAGGCACAGCCCGCCCCGCAGGTGGCTGAGGTGCCGGTTGTGCAAGAGGTGCCGGTTGTGGCTGAGGTACCGGTTGTGCCGGAGGTTCCTGCCGCCGAGCAGCCCGCGCCCGAGCAGCCTGCGCCCGGACAGCATCCCGCTCCCGGCGCCTTCCCGCCTCCGCCGCCGGCGCCCCCGCAGTGAGCAGCGGTGTGAGTGACGTTCGGCACCTTCAGGCGCTCGCATCCGATATCGCCAGGGAAGCGGGCGGGCTCGCCCGCCAGCGGCGCGCCGAGGGCGTCTCGTTAGCAGCCACGAAGACGACAATCGCTGATATCGTCACCGACGCCGACCGTGAGGTGGAAGTGCTCATCCGGTCGCGGCTTCAGGCAGAACGACCCGGTGACGGATTCCTCGGCGAGGAATCTGGCGGAGCCCGCAGCTCCACCGGTGTGACGTGGGTCGTTGACCCGATCGACGGCACCGTGAACTACGCGTACGGCATGCCGGCGTACAGCGTGAGTATCGCGGCAGTTCAAGGTGATGCTGACCCGAGTAGCTGGACGGCGCTGGCAGCGGCCGTGTGCAGTCCCGTGCTGGGGGAGTTGTTCACCGCGGCTCGCGGTGAGGGTGCGTGGCTGGATGGCAAGCGGCTTGCTGTCAACACCGAGACACCAGCCGGAGCGCTGCTGGCGACCGGGTTCGGCTACGACCCCGCGACGCACGACGGGGATCTGGCCACGGTACGGCGGGTCATGCCGCTTGCGCGCGACCTGCGCAGGATCGGATCAGCGGCGCTCGATCTGAGCTACGTGGCTGCCGGGCGGTTGGACGGCTACTTCGAACGGGGGCTCAAACCCTGGGACTTCGCAGCAGGTGCGCTCCTGGTTGAGGAGTCCGGAGGTGTGGTGTCGCGGTTCGACACGGCATCGGATCGTCCGATGTTGATCGCCGCCGGTCCTGATTTGCACGAGAGGATTTCCGTCCTTCTCGACAAATGAAAACTGGGAGTCCTTGCATGGCATTCTCAGGCCGAGCACGATAGTGTTTATCTGTTCGTTATCTTCGTTGCCCGAACTTCGAAGGTCCCCCCGCTTCTTTACGAATCCCCGAGAGAACCGTTTTGCCCTTCGATTCCCCTATGGCTGAGCCTGTGGCCACGCGCCGTACCAGCCGTCACCGGACCGCGAATTCTGCGAACCCGGTTCGCGTCGAAGCGACCTCTCCGATGGATGCTTTCGTGCAGCCGCTTTCGCGTCGTGCCGTCCGCGAGCGCCAGCGCGCCGCGATGTCGGCCGAGACTCTGATCGAGGACGACGCTGTTATTGAAGACGTCGAGCCGGATGCTGATGTTGCTGCTGATCCGTTCCTCTCAGCATCCCGCGCGTTCCGTTCGGTAGCGCCGGAGCCGTCGAGTTTCGGAGCCGCTTCCGAGCAGTCGCTCCCGGCTGAAGCGACCACGATTCACGTAGCTCCGCGCAAGGGCAAAGCCCGACGCAAGTTTCTTGCCGCCGGTGCGACGGTGGGAGTCATGGGAATCGCGGGTCTGCTCGCGGTGTCGATGACGCTTCCCACGGAGGCCGTCGCTGCGGCGCAAGGTGCCCAGGTGACGTCGGCCACTTCGTTGGTCGCCACGTCGCAGGTGCTCGCATCCGAAGTTTCTGAGGCCGAGATTCAGGCGTACGTCGCCTCATCCGATGTGCAGAACGAAACGATCCAGCGCACGGAGAGCTTCTCGACGGCGTCGCTCATCGACCTCGCAGCCGAGAAGGGCATTCACTACTCGAGCGCGCTCTACACGAACGACGCTGATGCAGCCATCCAGTGGCCGTTCGTGGTCGGTGTCGCGATGAGTTCGCCGTACGGCATGCGCAACACCGGGATGCACGAAGGTATTGACCTCGTTCCCGGTGCTGGTGCTCCCGTGCAGGTGATCGCCGACGGAACCGTGCGTATTGCGACCGAATCTGGCGGTAACTACGGCGTGACCGTCTACGTCGATCACATCATCGACGGAAAAGTCATCACGAGCCACTACTCGCACATGCAGTACGGCTCGCTACGGGTCACCGCAGGTGAGAAGTTGAAGGTCGGCGACATCATCGGATTGGTCGGCAACACCGGTCGTTCCTACGGTGCGCACATGCATTTCGAGCTGATCGTCAACGGTTCAACCATCGATCCGCTGCCCTGGTTGCAGAAGAACGCGGGAAGGTACGACTACTAACCGTCTCGGTTTTTGAGAACGCCGAAGAACTGGTATTCTCGTATAGTTGCCTTCTGGGCAGCGAGCGCCCCGATAGCTCAGTGGTAGAGCACTTCCATGGTAAGGAAGGGGTCCCGGGTTCGAATCCCGGTCGGGGCTCGCAGCATTCATCTCACGCGGACGGATGCCTCGCGGCAGGGTAGCTCAGCTGGTTAGAGCGCACGACTCATAATCGTGAGGTCGCGGGTTCAAGCCCCGCTCCTGCTACAGATAGAAACCCCCGGTAAATCGGGGGTTTTGTCGTATCCGGGACGCGTTGGTGTGCCCCGAGGTGTATCTCTGTGCCGGTATTGTGCCGGTTCGATACGCCGATGAGGCACTGCTGGCCCTGCACAGCACGTCCGCGGTACACTTGAGTCACGGCGGGCAGTAGCCCTCGGAGCCTGGCAGTCTTCCGGACGGTATGACGAGCCGGGCTCACGTGTTTCTATAGCCGGGTGACGCGAGACTCGACGATCGTGTCGATGCGACGGGTCCAGTCGCCGCCGTTCGAGTAACACCAGGCGACGGCGTCGCTCACCCAGAGCAGCGGATGCTCGTGAGGTACGACATGCCGGTACTGCATTTCTGATGATCCAGCGCGGCGGATCACATTGGCGATCAGCTGACGGTCAGCACGTTCAAGGGACGCGTCTCGTTCGATGATCAGCGGCATCCATGTGCAGGCGCGGTGTTGCCGCACAGTTGCGAAGGCCCCACGTGTGGCGAGAGTCTGGTGTCATGGACGAACGAGAGAACCTGGTGGCTCGCCGACAGATCCTCGGTGCCGTTCTGCTCGCTATGGAGAACGCGCCAAGAGTCCTTCAGGTGTGCGCGAACGCATCCGGTGACAATGATGTAGTGGCCACCGCGCTTGCCGCAGCTTTCGGCATCAGCGAGTTTGAGGCGCAAATCATTCTCGACATGCAGGTGAAGTGATTCACGCCGCAGAACATCACGCGGGCGCGATCCGAACTGGCAGCAGTCGAACAACGTATCGGCGACATTGATGGCGCGTGAGCGATGTCGTCTGGTCGATGTCGTCCCGCAACGGGCATTAGGCGGGCCGTGCTCCTGAATGAGCCAGGCGGACCTCGTTAACGGCAGCGGGATGGCCGAGAATCCGCGAACACATCGTGCACCAAACCCGGCATGATGGCATGCATGTGCACACGTTCGCCAACGAGCGGGGTCAGAATTTCGTGGTCCCCTGAAAACAGCAATGGAGCGTCGCCGTGGTGATGCGGGCTGTCGATGCTGAAACTATCGCTGCGACACCGGTCAAGCTCGAGCGCTGGCGGTCGATCAGGTCCGCCGCGATCGCACTGATCGAACGTGATGGCTACGCGGCGGTGTCAATCGACCACATCGCTCAGGCTGCAGCCATTTCACGGCGAACTTTCTTTAACTACTTCGACTCCAAATCATCTGTATTGTTCGATCCGGACCCGAGCCAAGCCCGAAGCCTGGCTGAGTTGCTGGACGCGGAATCGCCTGAAGGCGATCTGTGGGGTGCGCTGACTCGAAGTCTCAGCGCCTACATGCGATCTCAAAGTGAGATCGTCACCACGCGGCGTCGTATCCTGCACATGGATCCAACGCTCTACTCATATTTCCTCCAGACCAACTCTCATTTCAAGGAAACTCTTGTGCACTGGTTGACCGCTCGCGGTATGGACAGCTTTCACGGCAGTCTCTTCAGCGGCATGGCACTCACTGTCGTGCGGGAATCGTTCCTGCACTGGAATGCGGATGACGGAGCCGAAGCCTTGGGTGCTCTGATGGCCCGCGGTTTCTCCGTCGTGGCGACGGGAATCGAAAACTGAAAGTTGACAGATGCGCTGGCATGAGCCAGAGTGTGATTGCTGGGGTGAACGGACATAGTCGTCGCCCCCGGTATTTGCACCATCATCGGCGGTCAGCTATTTAGCTAAACCATCCCGGAGTGGGATCGCAATACCTTGATCGGCTTGATTGCCGGTCTTGGAGTATTGATGTTGCTCACGGAAGCGGCCGGAAAACGGCTTCTGCGTACGGCTTTTGTTCCCACCGCTGACGGCGTCGTGGTTCAAAGCGAACAGGACCTCACTGATTCTGCCCCCTGGCCATTCCCGGTCGCTGCGAAGGCGCAGGTCGCCGCTGGCGGCCGTGGCAAAGCAGGCGGAATTATCGCCTGCGATGACGAGGCGGCGCTACGAGACGCGTTCACCCACATCATGGGCTCGACGTTCTCGGGAGAGGCGCCAAGCGGCGTTCTCATCGAACCCTGGCTCACGATCGAACGCGAGTTGTACCTGTCAGTCGTGCTTGATCCTTCAGCAGACGGCTACACGGTGCTGTATTCGCCGACAGGCGGCGTCGAGATTGAATCCGCTGATACCGTGGTTCGCTATCCGTTCGGCGATCCCGCAGATTTCCGGGGCCACCTCCTACGGGAGGCAATCTCGGGCGTAGAAAGCGATGAGAGCGTGCGCGAGCACGTCGTCTCGTTCGCACGTTCACTGCTCGATATTGCAACACGCTTCGAGGCAACCACGGTCGAGATTAATCCGCTCGCCTACAGCAACAGACGGCTCATCGCGGTCGATGCAAAGGTGGTGCTTGACGACTCGGCCGTCTTCCGGCAGTCGGTAACCGCGGAACAGCTGGCCATTGCGTACTCCCAGGAGGATGAAGTCGCTGCCGCCTGCCGTGCTGCCCGGCTAGTCTTCGTGCCGCTCGGCGGCTCCGTTGGTTTGGTATCCGGAGGCGCGGGCATGACCATGCGTGCTATGGATGCCGTGTCAGAAGCCGGCGGATCGGCTGCCGGCTTCCTTGATATCTCCAGCAACCCGACGCCAGACGGCATCGCAGTCGCCGTTGAGTCGCTGCAGCAATTGGAAGGAGTCGACCGGATCCTGATCAGCATCTTCGGTGGTGGCCTCGACGTGGGACGTATCGCTAAGTCTTTGGTGGGCCTGCTTGACTCCGGACGGATCACGCTCCCGGTCGCTTTCCGGCTCTCCGGCTCCGGACGGGATGCCGCGACCACCGCGCTGGATCAGCGCGGCCTGACCAATCACGACACCCTCGAGTCCGCGGTCGCGGAACTGATGACGAAAGAGGTCGTCGCATGAGCGTTCTTCTCAACGCAGAGTCGAAGGTTGTAGTCGTAGGCGCCACCGGCCGGTTCGGTCGCCAGACGCTGGAGGACATGCGGGCCGCCGGGACGAATGTCGTGGCAGGCGTGGCATACAAGGCCAGCTCCGAGGTCGACCCGACGCTGCCGTTGTTCTCGTCGGTGTATGGCGCGGTTGCTCAGACGGGCGCGAATGCAGCGATTGTCTTCGTACCGGCATCCCGTGCTGTTGACCCACTGCTTGAAACACTCGAATCGGGTGTGAAACTGGTGGTTTACCCGGGCGAGGGTCTACCCATTCTCGATGCGATCACTGTTCGACGGGCGGCGTTGGCAAACGGTGTCGTGTATGTCGGAGCCAACACGCCCGGGCTGATTACTCCTGGGGTAGCGAAGCTCGGGTTCATGCCCACTGACTGCTACACCCCTGGCCCAGTGGGTGTGATCTCCCGCAGCGGCTCGCTCTCCTACGAGGCAGCCGCAGCGCTCACAACTGCTGGTATCGGTCAATCGACTGCCATCGGCATCGGTGGTGATCCCATCCGGGGCCTCACTGCCGGTGAGGCAATCGAGCTCTTCCATAGTGATGACGCAACGCAGACGGTCGTGTACCTGGGTGAGATCGGCGGCGATGCGGAGTACGAGATTGCCGATTATGCAGCGCGAACGGATGCGAAGCCGGTTGTCGCGCACATTGTTGGTCGTACCGCGCCCAAGGGCAAGCAGATGGGACACGCTGCAGCGCTGGTCGGTTCTCATCGCGATACCTGGGACGCCAAAGTCGAGGCGCTCGAAGCGGCCGGTGTCGTTGTCGCACGCTCGATGTGCGAGCTCCCCGAGGACGTCGGGCGCGCCCTGCGCGGTCACGAATGAGCCCGGCACTGTCGGCGCTCCCGAAGAATAACGCTGCCACTCGCAGTCAACTTTGAAACCTCTAGAAAGGAAACACCATGAGCACCAGCACCACTGAAATCGATCACGAAGCTGCCGTCGGGACAACTCCCAAGGAGGGAGTCATCACCGAACAGGGCATTGAGGATGCCCGCAGCATGATCGGGCTGCAGCTGCGACCCGAAGGCCCGTACCTTCGGGACGCGTCACCCGACACGATCATGAACTTCTCGAACGGCATCGGCGATCTGAACCCGCTGTACCGTGACTCCGAGCATGGCCGCAACTCGCGCTACGGCACTGCGGTCGCGCATCCGATGTTCCCGATGGCCTACGGCTGGATCGGGCGCACCCGCTGGGGCCTTCCTGGGGTGCACGGCTTCTACGCCGGAAACGACTGGGAGCTGTTCCGCCACATCCGTCCAGGCGACACGATCAATGCGATCGAGCGCGTGGTCGGCGTCGACGTGAAACAGTCCAAGTTCTCCGGCACGCTGGTTCTGCAGTATGTCGAGGGCACATACTACAACCAGCGCGGTGAGATGGTGGCCCGGGCACTCGGCACCTGCACTCGTCACGAGCGCAAGGCCGCACGTGACGCCGGTAAGTACGCCGACATCACGACCTACGATTACTCCAGCGAGGAGTACGACCAGATCCACGAAGCGATCATGGGCGAGCAGGCGAACATCCGCGGCGAGCAGATTCGCTTCTGGGAGGACGTCAACGTCGGCGACGAGCTGCCCTCGATCGTGCGTGGTCCGCTTTCTCTCATGGATACCATGGGCTTCCTAGTGGGCTGTGGCCGTGGTCACACGAACGGCGTCATCTACCAGGCCGCGATGAAGCACCCAGGCCACTTCTTCCGCAACCCAGAAGCCGGTGGAGGCATCGAGTACACCGGCATCGGCCATCACCGCGAGTCGGTGGCAAAGAACGTCGGCGTCCCCGGAACGTACGACTACGGCCCCCAGCGCTCAGCTTGGATGGCCAGCCTTGTCACGAACTGGGCCGGCGATGCGGCCTTCGTGAAGCGGGTACGCACGCAGATGCGCGGCTTCAACATCATGGGTGACTCCACCTGGTGCAAGGGCAAGGTTTCGGCAAAGTACATCAAGGATGGGCACGCGCTGGTCGACCTCGAGATCTGGGGCGAGAACCAGCGGGGCGAGATCACCACACCGGGAATGGCAACCGTCATCCTCCCGTCTCGCGATGTGAACATCCGGCCGTTCATCGATGGTGGCAACCTCGATCTCGAGCTGCCTGTCGTTCGGTGACGTTCCCCTCCCCACGCTGCCGATCGCAGCATCCACTCTCACAATGAGGTGAAGATGAACAGCTCTGATGCACCCCTAGATGGACTCACGGTGATCGAACGCACCCAGTCCGTCGCCGGGGCTTATGCTGGCCGGCTGCTGTCGGCGCTCGGCGCGAATACGGTGTTGGTCGAACCGCCCGAAGGTCACCGACTACGCCGTCAACCGCCGATGCTTGCTGAAAACCAGAGCAGTCTCTTCGCCTATCTGGCGGCGGGGAAGCGCAGCGTCTCACTCGACCTGCGCGACCCCGCCGACCAGACGCATCTCACCGACCTCGTCTGTGACGCAGACATCTATATCGACGACTTCTCATCTACGGAACGCGGTCACACGACGGCCCCGTCGACGTTCAGAATCGAGCATCCGCAACTGATCTACGTCTCGGTGCGGCCATACGGCATGACTGGACCGAAGGCTGACTGGGACGGCGAGGAGGTCACTATTCTGCACTCCACGGGTGAAGGCTACCTCTTGCCCAATGGGCTGGCCTACGAGCGTCATCCCAATCGGGCGCCGATCAAGATCTTCGGACACTTCGCAGAAATGCAGGCGGGAATTGCCGCGGTGCTCGGAACCCTGGCCAGCCTGGTGAGCGGTGTCGGACAGGTGATCGACGTCGCGATTCAGGATGCCGTTGTTGCGCTCGCAGCATTCGGCCTTCAGCGCTTCGGTGACGGATCGATCGAGCACCGTAGCGCACGCTCCTTCAAATATGGCGGTGTGCTGGAATGTGCCGACGGTTACGTGGAGCTTCTGACTCTCGAGGATCGTCAATGGCACGGACTTGTCACCCTGATGGGTGGCCCGGAGTGGGCTGCCGATCCCGCGCTCGCCGACGGGGTTGGCAGAGGGCATCATGGCGCTGAGATCAACGATCGCCTTCGGTCCTGGGCGAGGACGCTCAAGGCAGCCGATCTAGTGAAAGCGGCCCAGGAGCTGAACGTGCCGGCCGCGAAGTACGCGACCCCGTTCGAGGTGCTGCGTGACCCGCACGAAGTCGCACGTGGACTGTTCCAGCAGGCATTCGTGCCCGGCTTCGGCGACATCGATATCGTGTCCGCGCCATTCCAAATCGATGGAGTGGTGCCCCGGCTGAATGGTGGTCCACCAGAGCTTCCGATCAGGCAGGCGGCCATCCCAGCTGACACAAGTGCACGTGGAGGGCTCCGATGAGGCCGCTTGCTGGCGTGCGAATCGCCGACTTCACCATCCATGCGGCCGGGCCCTTTGCCACCCATGTGCTCGCGCAGCTGGGTGCCGAGTGCATCAAGATAGAGAGCGCCGCACGTCCAGACATCTTCCGTAAACCTCACGCGGTGTACGGACGTATGGAAGCCGCGACCTTCGACCAAGTTTCATCTGGAAAGCTCTCGGTGCGCCTCAACCTCAAGGACCGCCGCGGGCGTGATCTGGCTCGCCGTATCGTGGGTGTCTCAGACATCGCGGCTGAGAGCTTCCGACCTGGGGTGATGGACCGATTGGGGCTGTCCTATGACGATCTGCGCGCGGTGAAACAGGACATCGTGATGGTGTCGGTTTCATCGTCGGGCCAGTCTGGCCCTGACTCAGTCTTCGCAGGTTATGCACCCCTGTTCGGCGCGTGGAGCGGGTTGGGTACCCTGACTGGGCATGCCGACGGCCCGCCGGTGGAGATCCGACATGTAATGGACCACTCGGTCGGGCTCAACGCCGCCACAGCTGTTCTCGCTGCGCTGATTCGTCGCCGCCGCACCGGCATGGGCGGACATGTTGATGTCGCAGCGCGAGAGGTCGCAGCATCCCTCATCGGTGAAGCGCTCGTGGAGGCATCAGCCGGAATACAGACCGAACGTCTCGGCAACAGCAGCCCCGCCCTCGTACCGTCGGGTGTCTACCGGTGCGCCGGTGAGGACGCCTGGGTGGCTGTCGCTGTCTCGGATGACGTGCGCTGGGCGCAACTCATCGAACTCATCGGTACCCCGCCGGCGGGACTGACGGGGACATCGACGCTCGAAGCGCGGATCAGTCATCGCATTGAGCTTGACGCTTGGATCGAGACCTGGACTCTGCAATCGACACCGGACACATCAACGGCAGCACTTCAGTCGCGCGGGATCGCAGCGCATCCTGTCTGGTCGACCGCAGATGTCGCCGCCGACCAGCACTTGCGCGAACGCGGAGCCGTCATAGAGGTAGCGGAGCCCTCGGGACGTGTGCGCCAGGCCGTTGGTGTGCCGATCGTCTTCTCCGAGACCACCGATGTCGGGATACATCGAGGCACTCCGGAGCTCGGCGGAGACGAGGACTATGTGTATGGCGAATTGCTCGGCCTTGGCCGTGCGGAGCGCATGCGATTGGAAGAAGAAGGAGTGATCTCATGACCGATGAAGACCGTCTGGCCTCGTGGGTCGGAACGACACAGGAGAAAACTGTGTTGGTGCGGCCCGAGATTGACAGCGCGTTGCGGGGAGTTCTCGGACTGCCAGAAGACAACGGTGCAGGCTTCCTGCAAGGACTGCACTGGTTGCTCTTCGACGAGTTTGTCCCGGTCTCGCAGATCGGTGTCGATGGGCATCCGAAGCGGGGAGGATTCCTCCCGCCAATCGAACTGCCGCGCCGGATGTGGGCGGGTAGCCGCATCGAGTTCCTCGCTCCGGTGCACCCCGGCGACGAGCTCACTCGGCACAGCACGATCGCTGCGGTGACGCCCAAAGAAGGCAAAGCCGGTTCGCTCGTGTTCGTCACGGTCGATCACGTGGTCTCTTCCGGCAATGAGGTGCTCATCCGTGAGCAGCAGGACATCGTCTACATGAACATTTCGCCTGCGGCTTCTCGTGCAGCAGAGGTTGAATTCAACAGCGAAAGCGAAGCTTCGACCACAATATCGCCGGACGAAGTCATGTTGTTCCGCTACTCCGCGCTCACTCGCAACAGTCACCGAATCCATTACGACGCTGATTACGCACGTGAGGTTGAGCTGTACCCCGGCCTTGTGGTTCACGGACCGTTGACGGCGACTCTGCTGATGTGGTTCTCGAGCCAAAGTGCAGGCAGTGCGCCGCTGCGCTCATTTGCCTTCCGCGGTCGCTCACCACTCTATGTCGGGGATCCGCTCCGTCTGGAAGCTGACCACACGGAGGATGGTATTGCCACCACTGCACGCAACGCGGGCGGTGGGGTCGGCATGACCGGGCTTGCCACCACTGCACGCAACGCGGGCGGTGGGGTCGGCATGACCGGGCTTGCCACGGTGGCACAATGACCGTCGCTGAGGCGCTCGAATCGGCTCGGACCTTCCTGTTTGTGCCGGGCAACCGGCCCGATCGATTTGACAAGGCGCTCGACGCGGGGGCGGACGTCGTCGTATTCGACCTCGAGGATGCGGTGCCGCCCGGCGAGAAAGTGAGTGCCCGGCAGCACATCATTGACGTACTGCGCAGGGTTCACGTGCCGGTTGTCGTGCGCATCAACGGGGTGGAGACGATTTGGCATGACGACGATGTGCGCGCCGCCGTCGTTGGAGGAGCGCACATTATGCTCCCCAAGGCGGAGGCGCCGTGGACGATCGACGCCATGGGGATACCGTCGGACTCGGGAGTAAGGGTCGTCGCGTTGATCGAGACGCCGACCGGCGTGCTCAATGCGGTACAAATCGCACGCAGCCCGCTCGTAGCCCGGCTCGCCTTCGGCAGCCTCGATTTGGCGGCTGCATTGGGGGTCGACCCTGATCACCGGGAGGCGTTGGTTGCCGCCAGAGCGCACCTAGTGCTCGCATCGGCTGCGGACGAGTTGCCAGGGCCCATCGACGGTGTCACTCAGGCTGTGCGCGACGAGGACGCTCTCGACGCCGATCTGTGCCATGCAAAGATGCTGGGGTTCACTGGCAAGCTTTGCATCCATCCGGCACAGCTGCCACAAACGCGGCAGTCATTTGCTCCGACAGCGGACGAGCTGCGCTGGTCAGCGCGCGTCCTTGACGCGGTGACATCCCAGGCTGGCGCCGACGGCGGAGTCACCGTCCTGGACGGAAAGATGATCGATGCTCCAGTCATCAAGCGAGCTCAGCTCATCCAAGCTGCGGGTGTCTTCACATGATCATTGACGCGCTGCACAACACCGGGCTAGAGTCCTACACAACCGAGTCCCGCTCATCGTTAGCGGGCCGCGGCCAAGCAAATGTGGAACCGCCCCGTCATCGCCGACGGGGGTCGACCCTCCGCTGCGAACGCAAATCAACCTCTGCTCCCATACGCTTTTTTATGAGCCGGTTTTCTTCTAACCGTTCCGTATGGTGCACTGGGTGCAATAGTTCGCGGAAGCGTTGAGGCGGAGACAATGATGGTCGTTCCCACTAGTAGCAATGAAGGCCTGGCTGGCAAGGTCGCCGTCATCACAGGCGGGGCCGGCGGCATCGGCCGCAAGGTTGCCGAGGCACTTGAAGCGCGAGGCGCGAAGGTGTACCTCCTCGACCTGAACAAGCCCAGTGGCGATCACGATTCCCAGCCGTTCCTGGCCTGCGATGTGAGTAGCTTCGATTCCGTAAGCACAGCGATCAATCTCGTTGTCGCGGTGGCCGGTCGCGTGGACATCGCCGTCGGATGCGCTGGTGTCGTCTCCGGCACTGGACTGCTCGATCTCGATGATGACGAGAACAAGCTGATCCTCGACGTGAACCTCCTCGGTTTCATCAACTTGCTACGTGCTGTTGTTCCGCCTATGCAGAAGCAAGGCGGTGGCAAAGTTGTCGCCCTCGGTTCCGTCGCCAGTCGTATCGGCGGGGTGAAGTCCGGGCCTGTTTACGTCGCAGCAAAGGCAGGTGTCGCCGGTGTCGTGAAATGGGCAGCAAAAACCTACGGGCCCGACGGTATCCTCGTCAATGCTGTCGCTCCCGGGCCAGTGCTCACGTCCATGTGGGAAGGCTTGAACGGAGGACAGCTCGAAGAGGATGCCACTGGTTACCCGCTGGGGCGCCTCGGTCGCCCCGAGGACATTGCTGAACCGATCGCATTCCTGGCTGGACCGGAGTCGAACTGGATCACCGGTCAGACCCTCGATATCAACGGTGGGAGCTACTTCTCATGACCGTCGAGAGAGTGTGGCTGTTCAATTGTGGATGGATCGACGTCGAAGGTAGCCTGCTGATGTACCGGCAGGATTTTGGTAATCGCCGCACAATTCCGGTGACCGCGACCCTGGTTAAATCCACTGAAGGCTACTTCCTATTCGATACCGGACTGAACGTCGACGCGGTAACGGATCCCGACGGGGCCTTGGGTGCGAAAGCGGGAGCTCTCGTCGACTTCGATGAGGAGCACGGCATCCTCGCCCACCTCGACAGCGTGGGCATCGGCCCGTCCGACATCCGATGGATGACGAACTCTCACCTGCATTGGGACCACACCGGCGGCAACGCGTGTATCGACGCCGATGAGGTGCTCGTGCAGCGAGAGGAGCTCCGCTTCGCCCATGATCCTGACGCCTTCGTTTCGCAAATCTATCTGCAGAAGCAGTACGGGCTACCGGAAGACGTGACCGTCATCGACGGTGATCACGTGGTCACCGACGGTATCGGTCTCATAAGCACTCGAGGTCACACCCCGGGACACCAATCACTGCTCGTTCGGCTGCCCTCGGGGCGCACCATTCTCTGTGCAGGCGATGCGGCCTACAGTCACGCGAACGTCGATGAGAGCTGGCCACCGGGCAACGCGTGGTCAATGCCAGATGCGTATCGGTCGCTGCGGCGGATGGGCTTCGAGCAGAACTTCACGAACGCCGAACTGGTCATTGGCCATGATCCGGATCTTTGGTCGCGCGACGGGGAGCGCATCAAAGAACTTCACTGAGGCAGCGAACCTCGAATTCACAAAGGAGTGAAAATAATGAGCAAAATCGGATACTTGGGCCTCGGCGCAATGGGCGGAGGTATGGCGCGCAATCTGCTGCGCAAAGACTGCGACGTGACGGTTTTTGACAACCGTCCTGCCGTGCTCGCGGAGTTTGCAGAACTCGGTGCCGGAGTCGCTGGGTCTGCACGAGAACTGGCATCGTTGGTAGATATCGTCATCACATCACTCCCGGGAGTTGCCGAGGTGCGCAACGTCTACCTGGGCGATGACGGGATCGCTGCGGGCTTGCGGGCGGGATCTCTCGCCATCGATATGAGTACGATTCCACCGGCGACGTCCCGCGAGATCGCCGATGCGCTGAGCAAGACCGGGGGAGCGTACATCGACGCGCCGGTGGCACGCACAAAGCAGGCGGCCGAAGCGGGCACCCTTGCGATCATGGTTGGCGGTGCATCGGCCGATTTCGAACGAGCACGCCCGGTCCTCGAGCTCATGGGCACATCGGTGCGGTACGTCGGACCGGTAGGCAGCGGAAACATTGCCAAACTTGTCAACAACGCGGTTCTGATGGCCAACATCCTCGCGGTCAGCGAAGGCCTCGCTCTCGGGGACAAACTTGGCGTCGACACTGTCGAACTGGCGGAGGTGTTGTCTGAGGGCTCCGCCAATTCGTTCGCGCTGCAGAATCACGTCATCGGCTCCGTCCTCACAGGCGAGTTCGGTGAGGGGCGTTTCCCATTGACCTACGCCATCAAAGACATCACGTACTTCCTCGAATCGGCCGAATCGGTCGATCTGGTCAGTCCACAGCTGAGTCAGATGGCCACGTTCTACCTATCGGCACTCGGTCGAGGATTCGACAACGAGTACTTCCCGATCGCCACCACAGTCCTCGACGAAATCAACCACACCGCGATTGTCGGCGCAGCGACGCGTCGCAATCACTGACCACACCTGGAGACCCCATGAAGAACCGAAATCGCGCACTACGCGCCGCGGCGCCTCTCACACTGGCTGCCCTCTTGCTGTCCTCTTGTGCTTTCGCAGGTGGGGCAGAACCACTCGAGGCTGGAGCAGAGCAGGGCGTCGACATTGAAGCCAAGACCATCGAGATTGGCTCATTCGTGCCTGAGACCGGCCCTGTCCCTTCCTACAAGCTGATTGCCGAGGGATCAAAGGCTTACTTCGACTGGCTGAATGCAAACGGCGGACTCGACGGCTGGACCATCAACTACACCCAGATCGACGACGGCTACGACCCGGCCCGAAGTCTCGCAGCGACCAAGGAACTCGTCCAGAAGAACCAAATCTTCGCGCTCGTCGCACCGATCGGAACGCCGACGAACTCGGCCGTCCAGCCGTTTGCCGTAGCGGAGGGTCTGCCCGTTGTCGGTGCCGTCGGCGGGGACCCCTCCATGGCAGAGCAGGAGAACTACTTCGTCCTGCTGCCGAACTACTATGACGAGGCGAAGCTGGACACCATTTTTGGGGTGGAGGAGCTCGGCGCAACGAAGGTTGCGGTGCTCTACGAGAACGATGACCTCGGAAAGCCGGCTCTGCAGGGTGTGAAGGATGCCGTCGAAGAGTTGGGCGTGGAATTGGTTGCCGAAGAGGCGTTCAACGTGAGCGACACTGACCTTACGGCTCAGATGACCAAGGCGAAGGAAGCCGGCGCAGAGCTCACCGTCGTGTGGGGCTCGAACAGCAACATCGCCACAGCGGTCACCACTGCCGAGCGCCTCGGTTTTGAAACCCAGATGTTCGCACCGTTCTACACCGCGGACCCGACAACCTACGCACTCGCGGGTGACGCGCTGGACGGCACGATGTTCGGCTCGTGGCTGCTTCCCACCACTGATGACAACGCATCGGTGCAGGCGTATGTGGAACAGATGACTGCTGACGGCAACGCCGACGAGATCGGCGTGTTCAGCCTCAACGGATGGACGAATGCGGCACTGTTTGCTGCTGGCCTGGAGAAGTCGCTCGAGACCAGCGATTCGCCCACCAGGGCCGGCCTGCTCGAAGCACTCAGTGGCTTCGAAGAGGTGTCGGTCGGTGGGGCGCCTGCAGTGACGTTCAGCCCGGGAAACCACGCGGGCACACGTTCGCTGTCGATTATTCAGGCAGGCGATGGCGCCTTCGCCACGATCACCGACGAGACAATCCCGTTCAGCTGGTAGATCGAGAACAAGCGTAAAGAAAGGAGGGACGGACCATGTGGCAAGTACTCTTCCAAGGCGTGGTTACCGGACTGCTGTACGGTATCGCCGGACTGGGGCTGGTGTTCATCTTCCGGGCAACTGGGGTCGTGAACTTCGGCCAGGGCTATATGCTCACGTTGGCACTGTTCGGGATGTCGACGGTGATTCTGGCCGGTGGTCCGTTCCCCCTCGCATTACTCGTTGCGGTGGCGATTGCGGCCGCTATCGGCCTGGCGACCAACGAAAGCCTCAAGCTCATCAAGGACAAGAGCGAGCTGAGTATGGTCATGGCCACGCTCGCGATAGGCCTGGTGATCAAAGGTGTCGTGAGTATGGTGTGGGGCTCTCAAACCCGCGCGATTGAGCTTCCGTTTCCTGACGGCGGCCAGCAGTTCGGCCCCGTATTCGTGGAATGGAGTCAGCTGATCACCCTCGGACTTGGTCTCCTCATCGCGGCCAGCGCATTCGCGGTGATCAACTTCACTCGCGCCGGGCTCGGCATGCGGGCGGTGTTCGAGAATGAGGGCAATGCACGACTTCTCGGAGTTCCGGTCCGGCGACTGAGAATGCTCGCGTGGGCCATCGGCTCCGCGTACGCGATATTCGCCGCAGTCCTGGTCGTTCCGCAGACCTACCTCAATGAGGCCAGTCTCGTGACCTTCGCTCTCGTCTCGTTCGCTGCGATCACCATCGGCGGGCTGAGCAATATGTTCGGCACCCTGGTGGGCGGCATCCTTGTGGGCGTCGTGCTCAATCTCGTGGCTCTCTACCTCTCCTCGTCCCTGGCACACACGGCAACTCTCGTTCTGATCGTCGTCGTGCTCTTCCTCCGGCCGCAGGGGCTGCTGTCCGCTCGTCGAATCGTGAAGGTGTGATGCACCGTGGCTACAAAAGCAACTGACCAGGTCATCGCCAAGGCGCATGAGTCGCCTCCTCCCGCGCCCACGCACACCCGAGCAGCGATCGGGGAGTTCGTGCGAAACTATCGGACGCTCATCGTGGTGGGCCTGCTCCTGGTCTTACCGCTGTTCATTCCGGTAGACGAGCAGTACAACGCGAACCTCTGGGCGGCGATGGCGATCATGGCACTCAGCGTTGTGGTGGTCACCGGAGGATCAGGACAGGTGACCCTTGGTCACGCAGGCCTGATGGCTGTGGGAGCGTACGGGGCTGCGATCGCTTCGACGAAGCTGGATCTACCGCAGCCGCTTCCGCTGTTCGTCGCGCTGGGGGCAGCCACGCTCGTCGGCACCCTGCTGGCGTTCGTCTGTCTCCGACTTAACGGCATCTATTTGGCCGTGGTGACGCTCGCCTTCGGTTGGGCCGTGCCCGAGCTCGTGATGCGGTTCGAAGGTCTGACCGACGGCTACCGGGGTCTTTTCCCGGGGCCAATCATGATCGGAGACACCGAGATCACTTCGGGGCTACCCGGTGTGTATTTCGGAGTGATCGGTGTGATCATCGCGTTCGTGCTCGCCAGTAACATGCTCGGTAACTGGTCTGGCCTCAACGTTCTTGCGGTGAAGCAGTCGGAGATCCTCGCCGGAGCATTCGGCGTCGTGCCAGCACGTCAGCGCATCTGGGCGTTCGTCGTCAGCTCCTTCCTGGCCGGGCTTGGCGGTTATATCTATACGTTCTCGGTCGGCGCGGTCACCCCATCGTCGTTCACCTTCGACAACTCGATCGCCTTTCTGTCGGCCGCGGTCATCGGTGGCGTGGTCTCACCCATCGGAGCGCTGATCGGCGCAGCATTCGTATCAGTGGTGCCCAATCTGCTCGCGTCGAGTCCTGAGGTTGCGTCGATCGCATACGGAGTGCTGCTGTTCGCGGCACTGGGACTGCGAAGTGCGTTCCGGCAGTTCTCGTTCGCAGGGTTTAGGAAGAAGAAGAGCAAGAAGGGGACGGGACTGTGACGCTACTCGATAGCAGATCCGAGGAGACCACGCTCGACGACTGCGTTCTCGAGGTCGACGGGGTCAGCATCCAATTCGGCGGCGTTGCCGCACTCAAAGGTGTGTCGTTCCGTGTCCATGCTGGCGAAGTTGTAGGGCTCATCGGACCCAACGGTGCTGGCAAATCGACGATGCTCAACTGCATCTGCGGCTTCTACCGCCCCACCGCAGGCAGGGTACGGGTGGACGGCACCGACACCGTCGGCACTGTCCCACACCTGATGCGGTCCCGCGGAGTGGCACGCACATTCCAGGAAACGTTGCTTATCGACGATCTCTCACTGATCGACAACGTCATGCTGGGTCGTACAGTGCAGCGTCGCCGCGATCTGCTGCGTGGTGTGTTTACCCTTCCCGGAGCGAGCCGCCACTATCGTGAGCAACGAGAGCGGGCTGCCATGCTGCTCGAGGAATACGGACTGCGGACCTATACGCACACAGCTGCGGGCTCGGTCCCATACGGTGTGCGAAAGCTCGCTGAGGTTGCGCGTGCGCAGTTCGCCGAGCCCCGACTCCTGCTGTTGGACGAGCCCGCGGCAGGCCTCGGACCGGTTGAAGCCGAGAACCTTGCCGATCGACTGGCCAGTCTTGCGGCCTCGGGTATCGCCGTGGTTCTCATCGACCACAACATGGACTTCGTGGCACGCGCGGCCGATCGGGTTGTCGTGATGAGTGCTGGCGCGCTGCTCGCTGAGGGTACGCCGACCGAGATTCGACAGAACCAACTGGTGACCGAGGCATACCTCGGTCGGGGGAGAGGCAACCGTGCTTGAGATCACTGACCTGACGGCCGGATACCGCCCTCGCGTCGACGTGCTTCATGGCGTGACGATGACCATCGGGGACGGCGACTTCGTGGCCATACTGGGCGCGAACGGTGCAGGAAAATCATCTCTTGCCCGCACGATCTCCGGCATGATCCGGCCGCGGTCAGGCTCGATCACTTGGAATGGTGTAGCCCTGCCCTCGGATCCCGAGAAGGTGGCGCGCATGGGCATCAACCACGTGCCAGAAGCGCGCGGAGTCTTCGGCAACCTCACAATCCACGACAACCTCCTCCTCGGCGCCTACTGGGTACGCGACCGACGCACCCTGACCGAGCGTGCAGAAGTTGCCTATGAGATGTTCCCGATACTTCGTGAGCGACGTGACCACCTAGCAGGGACGCTCAGTGGCGGCCAGCAGCAGATGCTCGCGATCGGCCGCGGGTTGATGGCGAACCCGAAGTTGCTGATCGTCGACGAACCATCGCTCGGCTTAGCGCCAAATCTTGTCGAAGAGGTGATGGAGACTCTTGCGTCACTCAACAGTGCGGGTGTGACAGTGGTACTGATCGAGCAGAACGCAATCGCCCTGGAGTACTGTCAGCGCGGCTACGTTCTGCGCGCGGGCCGGGTCGTTGTCGGAAACACTGCAGAGGCGCTGGCAGGCAGCGACCTCCTCCGTGACAGCTATTTGTGAGGTGAAGGCATGACTGACGTACTGCTTTTGATGGATTACCAAGAGGGCATCTGCCGCTCGGACGGGGTGATCGGTGCTGCCGGTATGGGGGCACAGGCTGAGCAACGTGGCGTGCTGCCTGCGGCCGCCCGAGTGCTCGAGAAATACCGGGAGCTGGACTTGCCGAGGGTGTTTGTACGGGTCGCATTCGACGCCGACTATCAGCGGCTCTCGAGCGCCTCACCACGATTCGACGGATTTCGTGGCCGCGGCTTGATGATCGAAGACTCTGATGAGGCACAGATCTGCTCGGAGATCGCCCCGCTGCCGGGCGAGCGGGTGGTGTCAAAGGGATGCGTGATCCCCTTCATTGGCACTAATCTCACGTCCATTCTGACCAAGCTCGGCGCAACTCGGCTAGTCCTGGGCGGTGTCGCAACCAACATGGTGGTCGAGGGGACCGCTCGAGTTGCAGCTGACTCCGGGTACGCCGTCACTGTATTAGAGGACCTGTGCGCCAGCTCGAGCATCGAAGCTCACGAGTTCTCGGTGGGGCAGATGTTGCCGGCATTCGGCTCGGTTCAGCACTCTGAGGAGTATCTGGCGCGACTCGCCTAGCCCAAATCGCGGCGACGGTTTTTTGTGTCGAGGCAGGAAACCGTCGCCGTTCCGGGGTAGCGCAGAATCTCAGCTGCTACCCGCGGCATTTCCGTGCGCAGAAGAGGCTTCAGTGAATCGCCTAACGAGGTCGCGGAAAGCCGCGATCATCGCCTTCTGGGCAAGTCCGTGGTACCGAAGCGACAGGAACTCGATGAATGATGCTGCATCGGTGCTCAGTTTTCGTCCGACCATCGCGCGGCAGATGAACTCATCCGCGGTGCGCGTGGCGAGGGTCGTTGAAACGTCGATCACCGTTCCCGTTTGCCGGTCTACCAGAGCGACGACAGCGAGCACCTTATGCAGGGCCTCGGCGCTCGTGCCCTGCGGGAACTTGCCGTATCCAGCCACGATCATGACGTCGTCGTCCACAGACTCCACGGCACACTCAACTTTCTTCACGAGACAGAGCAATGTAAACACTCCGTCGACCAACTCGCCGGTTTCCAATGCGAGCGTGGCAATACTCTCACAGTCGATCGATTCTGCGGTTATCGAGATAGGGCTCTAAAGATGGCATTCTTCAATAAGATTCTGGTCGCGAATCGTGGTGAGATCGCGATCCGGGCATTCCGCGCGGCATATGAGTTGGGTGCGAAGACGGTGGCGGTGTTCCCGTATGAGGACCGCAATTCGATGCATCGACTGAAGGCCGATGAGTCGTACCAGATTGGGGAGACGGGGCATCCTGTGCGGGCATATCTCGATGTGGCGGAAATCCTCCGGGTAGCGAAGGAGAGCGGTGCTGACGCTATTTACCCGGGCTATGGGTTTCTCTCGGAGAATCCTGAACTGGCGCGGGCTGCGGCTGCGAACGGGATCACCTTCATCGGTCCGGGTGAGCATGTGCTGGAGATGGCGGGAAACAAGGTCACCGCGAAAGAGCATGCGATCGCGGCGGGCGTGCCAGTGCTCGCATCGACGCCAGCCACGCGCGACATCGAGGAGTTGATCGCGGGCGCTGCGGCAATCGGATTCCCGGTATTCGCCAAGGCTGTCGCAGGTGGTGGTGGCAGGGGGATGCGCCGGGTCGAACGGCCAGAAGATCTACGCAGTGCACTGGGGGCCGCCATGCGCGAAGCCGAAAGTGCGTTTGGCGATTCGACGATGTTCGTGGAGCAGGCCGTGCTTCGGCCTCGGCACATCGAAGTACAGATTCTCGCCGACCGTGCGGGGGAGACCTTTCATCTGTATGAACGGGATTGCTCGGTACAGCGCCGCAATCAGAAGGTGGTCGAGATCGCTCCGGCGCCAAACATCAGCGATGAGCTGCGGGCAGCGTTGCACGCTGACGCGATCAAATTCTCGAAGTCAATCAACTACGTCAACGCGGGCACGGTCGAGTTCCTGGTCGACACCATCGGCGATCGCGCGGGTCAACATGTGTTCATTGAGATGAACCCGCGCATCCAGGTGGAGCACACGGTGACCGAGGAGGTCACAGACATTGACCTGGTGCAATCGCAGATGCTGATTGCGTCGGGCATGACATTCGCCGATCTGGGCCTCGTCCAGGAGGATATCCAGTTGCGCGGTGCGGCTTTGCAATGCCGCATTACGACAGAGAACCCGACCGTGGGGTTCCGGCCAGACACGGGCAAGATCACCGCATACCGTTCGCCCGGTGGTGCAGGGGTGCGTCTGGATGGCGGCACGCTTGATGTCGGTTCGCAGATTAGCCCGCACTTCGATTCGATGCTGGCGAAGATGACGTGTCGTGGCCGGGACTTTCCCGGGGCGGTGCGGCGGGCTCGTCGGGCGCTAGCGGAGTTCCGCGTCCGCGGAGTATCGACGAACATCCCGTTCCTGCAGGCGGTGCTGGACGATGCCGATTTCATCGCGGGTGACGTGTCGACCCAGTTCATCGAGGAGCGGCCACAATTACTCGGAGGGTACCAGTCGAAGGACCGCGGGACGAAGATTCTGAGCTGGCTCGCGGACGTGACGGTGAACCAGCCCAACGGTGTCCGCGTGGGCACGATGGATCCGGCCGATAAGCTGCCGACGATTGACCTGGGAGCTCCTGCGCCGCACGGTTCGCGGCAGCGACTCCTCGAACTCGGGCCGGGCGGCTTCGCCGCGGCGCTGCGTGCACAAGCCTCGCTTGCGGTCACTGAAACGACGATGCGCGATGCGCACCAGTCACTGCTCGCGACCCGCGTGCGCACCCGTGACCTCGTGGCTGTGGCGCCGTACGTGGCACGAATGACTCCCGAGTTGCTGAGCGTGGAGGCATGGGGTGGGGCGACATACGACGTGGCGCTGCGGTTCCTGGGCGAGGACCCGTGGGAACGCCTCGGCGCGTTGCGGGAGGCCTTGCCGAACGTGGCGATCCAGATGCTCCTGCGCGGACGCAACACCGTTGGCTATACCCCGTACCCCACCGAGGTGACTGATGCGTTCGTGCGCGAGGCCGTGGCAACCGGAGTCGACCTCTTCCGCATCTTCGATGCCCTGAACGATGTCGAGCAGATGCGCCCTGCGATCGAGTCCGTGCTGGCCACCGGCGTTGCGGTCGCGGAGGTCGCCGTATGTTACACCGGTAATCTTCTTGATCCGGCTGAAGACCTGTACACGCTCGACTATTATCTCCGGCTTGCCGATCAGATCGTTGCGGCTGGCGCACACGTGCTCGCGATCAAGGACATGGCGGGGTTGCTGCGTCCGGCCGCGGCTGCAAAGCTCGTGACGGCATTGCGGCACGCGTTTGAGCTGCCGGTACACGTACACACCCATGACACAGCTGGCGGTCAGTTGGCCACTTTGCTCGCGGCAAGCGCAGCGGGTGCGGATGCTGTCGATGTGGCATCCGCGCCGATGGCGGGAACGACCAGTCAGCCCAGCGCGTCCGCTCTGGTCGCAGCATTGGCTCACACTGAGCGCGATACGGGCCTCTCGCTGGCTGCCGTCTCGAATCTTGAGCCGTATTGGGAGGCGGTGCGCCAGGTCTACCGCCCCTTTGAATCCGGGCTGTCGGGCCCAACCGGGCGCGTCTACCGTCACGAGATTCCCGGTGGTCAACTGTCCAACTTGCGCCAGCAAGCCATGGCATTAGGGCTGGCAGACGACTTCGAGCGCGTCGAGGACCTGTATGAGGCTGCGGACAAGATCCTGGGCCGTGTACCCAAGGTCACACCCTCATCGAAGGTCGTGGGAGATCTTGCGCTGCACCTGGCTGCAGTCAAGGCTGACCCAGCCGATTTCGAGGAGAACCCGCACAATTACGACATCCCGGACAGCGTCATCGGTTTTATGGCGGGTGAACTGGGAGAGCTACCTGGGGGCTGGCCTGAGCCGTTTCGTACCAAGGTGCTCGCCGGTCGCACCGTGAAGGCAGGCCTCACCCCGATCTCTGCGGACGACGAAGCTGCGCTCGCCGACAACGGTCGGCCACGTCAGGAAGCCCTGAACAGACTGCTGTTTCCCGCGCCCACCAGCGCGTTCATCGCGCAGCGGGAACTGTTTGGTGACCTCTCCGCGATTGACACCGTCGATTATCTTTACGGTCTCACCCAGGGTGTAGAGCACGTTGTCGAGATCAGCAAAGGTGTGCGTTTGTTGGTGGGGTTGGAGGCCATCGGCGTAGACGACGAGGGCATCCGCACGGTTATGACCACGCTCAACGGGCAGTTACGTCCGGTGAATGTGCGTGACCGTCAGGTGGCGGTCGACACCAAGTCTGCCGAGAAGGCGGATATTGATCAGCCTGGGCAGGTGCCCGCGCCGTTTTCCGGGGTGGTGACTCTCAACGTGAAGCAAGGCAGTACAGTCGGCGCTGGCGATGCGATTGCGACGATCGAGGCCATGAAGATGGAAGCAGCCATTACGACTCCCGTAAGCGGCACGGTCACACGCCTTGCGATCTCGAAGACTCAGCAAGTAGAGGCAGGTGACCTCCTCGCCGTTATCGCTCCCGGTTCCTAACAGGCCGCCGGCGCAGGTTCGACTTGATCGTTCCGAGTGCCTTGCGAGACAGGCGGATCGTGTCGACCGCGCTGTGCAGGTCACCTCGCACGAGTGGGATATCGGATGCTTCGAGCGTGACGTCCGTGCCGGTGCTCATGGTCAGACCTAGCGTGAGGAGTTATCTTGGGTATCGGTCGTATTCCTGGACGTATACATGCCTTCTGCGCCATACTTCGATTGGGGTCGATTCGGCGCGACACGTCCACGCATCGAGTCCTATTCATCACTGACGAAGGGGTCTGATCCATGTCTTTCTGGTCTGCAATCTGGGATGTGCTGCTGTGGGCGCTGACCTTCACGGTCTTCATCGCGTACCTGATGGCGCTTTTCTCGATCATCAGTGACTTGTTCCGCGACCACAAGCTCAACGGCGTAGCCAAGGCAATCTGGTTGATCTGCCTGATCTTCCTGCCGCTGCTCACCGCTCTCGCCTACCTCATCTTCCGTGGACGGGGCATGAGCGAGCGCGCGGCTGCTCAGCAGCAGGCCGCCAAGAATGCAGCGGACAGCTACATCCGTACCGTCGCAGGCAACCCGGTCGAGGACATCGCTCGGGCCAAGGAACTGCTCGACGCGGGAACGATCACCGCTGACGAGTTCGCCCAGCTCAAGTCGGCAGCGCTCGCGAAGAGCTGATCTGACACACCTGGAGGAGGCTCCCGACTTCGGTCGGTGGCCTCCTTTTGCGTGTCCCGAGATTCATCGCGTGAGACGATGGCCGCATTGCCGAGACGTGAGGAAATCCCATGACCATCGCCACCGCTGACCTCTATGACGAGCTCGACGAGAGCATCCAATCCCTGCCTGTGCAGTTGCGCTCCTTCGGACGCAAGGCCGCCTTTGACGGGCCGATTCGCACGATCCGCTGCTTCGAGGACAACGCCCTCGTGAAATCGACACTGGCGACACCCGGCGACGGCGCCGTGCTCGTCGTTGACGGAAGTGCTTCGCTGCAGACCGCGCTGATGGGTGACATGATCGCCGACTCCGCCGTTGCGAACGGCTGGGCAGGCGTCGTCATCAACGGCGCGATCCGCGACAGTGTCGCAATCAACGCGCTCGACCTCGGAGTGAAAGCGCTCGGAACCAACCCGCGCAAGAGCAGCAAACTCGGCGCCGGTGAACTGGACGTCACCCTGAAATTCGGGGGAGTGGTCTTCCGCGTCGGCGCACACCTGTACAGCGACGAGGATGGCATCCTCGTCGAGCGGTGAGTTCCCCTCCGGTCGCGATTTCTGTCGCCTGAGCGCGACTCAAGCGACAGAAATCGCGACGGGAAGCGCGGATCAGGCGAGCGCGCGGAGGCTCTCGGCGAGCGGCGTCGTCGGGCGGCCGATGAGACGGGCGAGCGTGCCGTCGGTGTCGGCGAGTGCACCGCCGCGGATGCCGGCCTCCAATGTCGTCACGAAACCGATGGTTCCGGCATCGAGGCCTGCCGACTCCAGCGCGGCAGCGTGCTGCTCGGTTGAAAGTGCCGTGTACTCGACCGGGCTGCCTGCGACATCGGCGATCGTGGCCGCAAGCTCGGCGTGATCCCAGGCGGCGTCGCCGCCGAGTTCGTACACCGCACCGATGTGGCCGTCTTCGAGGAGGACGGCGGCCGCGGCATCCGCGAAGTCACGGCGGCTGGCCGAGGCGACCTTTCCGTCTCCCACGCTCGCGGCGAGCACCCCGGTTGACGCTGCCTGAGCCATGGGCCCGGCGTAGTTCTCGTTGTACCAGTTGTTGCGTAGGATCACGGCGGGGATGCCCGATGCGGCGATGAGTTCCTCGGTGGCCTTGTGTTCGGGAGCCACCACGAGGTCGCTGGTGGTGGCTTTGGGCGCGCTCGTGTAGACGATCTTCGCGACACCGGCCGCCTTCGCAGCATCCACCACAGTCTGGTGCTGTGTGACGCGCTTGCCGAGCTCTGAGCCAGAGATCAGCAGCACGGCATCGACGCCCTTGACGGCCGCGGTGACGGTGGCGGCATCGTTGTAGTCCAACGACGCGACGCGCACTCCGCGCGCCGCGAGGTCGGATGCCTTGGCCACGTCGCGGGCTCCGGCGACAATCGACTGCGGATCCGTGCCGCGAGCGATCAGGCTGTCGATGACGAGGCGGCCGAGCTGTCCAGCTGCGCCGGTGATGAGAATGCTCATGTGAGGTCCTTTCGTGGGGAAGATCATCGGGGACAACTCTCTCTGCACCGATAACCTTCCAAACCGGTGGTACCCACTTTGAAGTAAGGTACCCACATGGCAGTGAGTTTTGCGCAGATTCAGGAGAGATCGCCCAACGTCTTCGAAGAAGGCTGCAGCACACGGGTGATCCTCGATCACATCATGAGCAAGTGGGGCGTGCTCGTCCTGGCTTGTCTGTCGGAGGGTACGCGTCGATGGGGCGCACTGCGCCGTGAGGTCGACGGCATCAGCGAGAAGATGCTCGCCTCCACTTTGCGCAAACTCGTTGATGATGGTCTCGTGCATCGGGAGGCTTTCCCCACCGTGCCTCCGCACGTCGAGTACAACCTGACGCCGCTCGGCCTGGATCTCATGGAGCGGATGCTGCCACTGGTCGCGTGGGTTGCCGACAACGCGGACGGAATGCTGGGGCGTGGGGATACAGGCCAGTAGACGAGAAGGAGCCGGCCACCCACCCCACGGTATCCACTCGATGATATGATGATTTCATCATGTCATTAAGTAATGCGCAGAAACCGCTGTACGAGGTGAAGGCGAATCTGTTCAAGGGGCTCGCGCATCCCTTCCGCATCCGCATCCTCGAACTCCTCTCCGACTCGGACGAGGTCAGCGTCGCGCAGATGCTGGCAGAAACGGGGCTGGAGGCCTCGCACCTGTCGCAGCATCTGGCGGTGCTCCGACGCCATCGGCTCGTGGAGTCCGAACGGCGGGGGAGCCACGTCTACTACCGTCTCGCGCACCGGCAGGCGGCGGAGATGCTCGCGGTCGCCAGACTCCTGCTGCTCGAAGTTCTCGCGTCGGATGGTGAGCGTCTGGACGAAGCGCGCGCGCTGCCTGCCGTCGGCCGCGGAAGCCGATGACCATGGGCGCAGGAGCCGCTGCACGGATCGGCGCGCGCCTGCGCGCGCTCCTTCCCTCCCCAAAGGACTATCGGGGGCTACGACGCACGTGGCGAGGCGATCTCGTCGCCGGAGTCACCGTCGGTATCGTCGCACTTCCACTGGCGCTGGGTTTCGGAGTCAGCTCGGGGCTTAGCCCCGCAACGGGACTGGTGACGGCAATCGTCGCGGGCGTCCTGGCCGCGATATTCGGCGGCTCACATGTGCAGGTCTCCGGACCCACCGGGGCGATGGCGGTCGTGCTGCTTCCGATCGTCGCGCTGCACGGGGCCGGTGCCGTTGCCCTCGTCAGCATCATGGCCGGCATCATCGTGCTGGCAGCCGGAGCCCTGCGCCTGGGGCGAGCGGTCAGCTTCATCCCCTGGCCGGTCATCGAGGGGTTCACCCTCGGCATCGCCGTGATCATCTTCTTGCAACAGGTGCCATCGCTGACGACGCCGGTCGCGATGGATGCCGCATCCCACAGCTCCAACGCGCTCGTCGCTGCGGCGCAGGCCGTGGCTTCCGCCGACTGGACCTACGTTCCGTGGGGTGTCGGGGCGGCGCTCATCGTCATCGTCTGCATGGTCGGAGCGCAGCGTCTGCATCGCGGAATCCCTGGCTCACTGGTGGGCATCGTCGTCATCACCGTGCTCTGCGCGTTCGTGCCGAACTCGCTGGCTGTCATCGGCGCGCTGCCGGCCAGCCTGCCCGCGCCCACCCTGCCCCCGCTGGTTCCCAGCACGCTGATGTCGCTTGTCGGTCCTGCGCTGACTGTCGCGGCCCTCGCTGCCATCGAGTCCCTACTGTCTGCGCGCGTCGCGGCCTCGCTCGATGACACCGGGCCCTACGACGCTGATCGCGAGCTGGTCGGGCAGGGCATCGCATCCATCGGCTCTGGGCTCTTCGGAGGCATGCCGGCGACGGGTGCCATTGCCCGCACCGCGGTCAACGTGCGATCGGGTGGTCGTTCTCGACTCGCTTCGATCATGCACGCCCTGGTGCTGCTGCTCATCGTGGTGGCAGTGTCTGGGCCGGTGGGGATGATCCCGCTGGCGGGCCTGGCCGGCGTGCTCATGCTGACGGCCGTTCGCATGGTGCAGCGGGCGACGATGATGTCAATTCTGCGCTCGACGCGCGCGGATGCCGCAGCGTTCTTCCTCACCGCGATCATCACCGTGTCGTTCGATCTCATCGTCGCCGTGATCATCGGCATCGTCTTTGCGGGGATCTTCGCGGTCCGCAACCTCTCACGCACGTCAGGCGTTCAGCGCGAGACGCTGCCAGGCGAAGCGATCCCTGGCGATGACCGGATCGCGATCGTGCGGTTCGACGGCCCCCTCATCTTCGCATCCAGCGATCGGGTGTTCGACGAGGTGACCGCGGTGCGAGATGCCACTGTCGTGATCTTGCGCATGTCCAGGGTCGAGCACGTCGACGCCACCGGCGCGCACATCCTCTCCGACATCGTGCGTGCGCTCGAACGCCGTGGCATCACCGTGCTCATCAAAGGTGTCCAGCCTGCGCACGAGGGCCTGTTTCGTACCGTTGGCGTGCTCGCATCGCTACGACATCATCGGCATCTTTTCGCCGACATGGACGCGGCCGTCGCCCATGCGCGCGATCACGTCAGGCGCTCTGAAGGATCCGCGCCGTCGTCCTCGCACTGAAGTACAGGCTCTCCACCGGTACGCATTCGTCGGCCGCATGGAACTGTCCATACACATCGAAGTCGTCAGGCACACGCAGCGGCACGAAGCCGTATCCGTTCACTCCGAGCCGTGCGAAGTGCTTGTTGTCAGTGGATGCCGGCAGCAGATAGGGCACGACGACACCGTCCGGATCTTCGGCGCTGATGGCCGCGGCGATCACATCGATGAACGGCCCATCGATTGGTGCATCGATCGGCGAGATCATCCGCTGCCAGGACACCTCCACCGTGTCTCCGGCGAGCTTCTCGATGCCGTCTCGCAGAGCGGCTTCGCCATCGGGTAGCGCCCGCAGATCGACTGTCGCATGTGCGCTGCCAGGGATGATGTTGCTCTTGTCGCCCGCGCGCAGCACTGTGGGAGCCGCGGTGTTCCGCGCGGCTGCGGCGATCACTCGCCCGACGAACCCGAGGGCCTCGAGCTCAGCATCCAGATTCTCATCGGTGAACTCGACACCACGCGCCGCGCCGAAAACCTCGAGGAACCGTTCCAATGCGGGCGTACGCACCACCGGAAAACGGTGCTCCCCGATCCGAGCCACAGCGCCGGCGAGCTGCGGCACCGGATCGCTCGGCAGCGGCCGTGATGCGTGCCCTGCCTCGCCGCGCGCGGTCAGCTTCACGCTGCCGACGCCCTTTTCTGCAGTCGCGAGCAGGTACGCACGGCGTCCCTGGGCCAGCGGAACTGAGAATCCGCCGACCTCGCTGATCGCCTCACTCGCACCGGCGAACAGCTCTGGCCTGTTGTCGACCAGCCACGACGCGCCCCACACGCCGCCGCTCTCCTCATCTGCGAGGAACGCGAAGATCAGATCCCGACGAGGGCGGATGCCGGAACGCGCGAAGTGCCGCGCCACTGCGAGGATGACACCGGCGAAATTCTTCATGTCGACGGCGCCTCGGCCGTACAACAGGCCGTCTTCGATTTCGGCGCCGAACGGCGGATGCGTCCAATCGTCAGCGTTGACCGGAACCACATCGAGGTGTGCGTGCACGATCAGCGCCGCAGCATCCGTGTCACTGCCGGCGATGCGCGCGATCACGCTGCCGCGCCCAGGAATCGGCTCGACGAAAGTCGTCTCGATACCGACTTCTTCCAGCTTGGCCTGCACGAATCGCGCAGCACGGGTCTCGCCGTCGCCGATCGTCTCGAGGTCTCCGGTGTTGACGCTGTCGATGCGGATGAGATTGCGGACGAAGGTGAGGGTTTCTTCTTCCAGCAGGTGGTGAGTCACCACCTCAGCGTATGTCGGACACCGCGTGCGTTACGCACGGTTACCTCTCGAATCGGAGTGGTGGTCGCTCGCGTGGTTCACTCACTCTCGTGAACAACTCCCGCGTGAAGAAGAAGCTTCTGTCCGTTCTCGGCGTGCTGGCAGCCGGCGCGCTGACCATGTCGATGGCGGCATGCGCGGGTGGTGAGCAGAGCGCCGCCGGTAGCGCTGGTACCGCTGGCGGCGAAGACAGCAAGATCGTCCTCGTCGCGGATGACGGCATCGAGGCGCACTGGACGCTTCTGAAGGAGAAGCTGGCAGACGAGGGCATCGATCTCGAGGTGCGCACTCTCACCGACGGCGTGCAACTCAACCAGGCCGTTCAGGACGGCGAAGCCGACATCAACCTGTTCCAGCACCTGATCTTCCTCTCCGACTTCAACGTGAACAGTGGGGGCACCCTGGTGCCCGTCGGCGCCACGGCACTGTACCCGCTCGCGCTGTACTCGGAGAAGTACTCCGATGTCGCAGATATCCCTGAGGGCACCGTCGTCGCAATCCCGAACAATCCCACCAACCTCGCACGCGCACTGCTGAACCTGCAGCGCGCAGGCCTGCTTGAGCTCAAGGATGGCGGCGACGCCTTCTCCTCGGAAGCCGACATCACCTCCAGCACGGTCGAGATCCTCGCCGTCGACTCGAACCAGACCGTCACTGCACTCAAGGACGGCAGCGCCGAGGCGGCAGTCGTCAACAACACCCAGGCGCAGAAGGGCGGGCTCGGCGACGACCTGATCATCTTCAAGGAAGAGCTCGATAACCCTGAGCTCGCGCCCTACATCAACGCCTTCGTCGTGAAGGACGAGAACAAGGATGACCCGCGCTGGGCGACACTCATCGAGGCCTACCACTCGGCCGAGGTCGAGGCCGCGGTCTCTGATCTGAACCAGGGCAACCTGGAATTCAAGGGCGATTGGACCGCAGAAGACCTGCAGGCCGAGCTGACCGACCTCGAAGATCAGCTGCGCGCTTCGAAGTGACATCGCGCAACGACGGGCCCGAACACCGCATCATCACGTTCGAGAATGTCTCCAAAGCGTTCCCCGGAACGCGCAAGGGGCCCGTCGTTGACGCCCTCGATGACGTCGACTTGGAAGTCCAGCAGGGCTCCATCGTCGGCGTCATCGGATACTCGGGCGCGGGAAAATCCACGCTCGTCCGGTTGATCAATGGGCTGGAGAAGCCTTCGTCCGGCACCGTAAACGTGCTCGGAACAGATGTTGGCAACGCGTCGGAGAACCAGCTGCGTGCCCTGCGTGGGCGCATCGGCATGATCTTCCAGCAGTTCAACCTCTTCAACTCGCGCACGGTGCGCGGCAACGTCGCATATCCACTCAAGGTCGCCGGGTGGAAGAAGGCAGACATCGGCCCGCGCGTGAGCGAACTGCTCGACTTCGTCGGCATCGGCGAGAAGGCCGACAGCTTTCCGCGTGCGCTCTCGGGCGGGCAGAAGCAGCGCGTCGGAATCGCGCGGGCGATCGCGACGAATCCTGAGTTGCTGTTGGCGGATGAAGCGACCAGCGCACTCGATCCGCAGACCACCGGAGAAGTACTGGCGCTGCTGCGTGAGATCAACCGCAGCCTCGGCATCACGATCGTCGTCATCACTCACCAGATCTCCGTCGTGCACGAGCTGTGTGATCAGGTCGTCGTGATGGACGGCGGCCGCGTGGTCGACAGTGGCGACACCTATCGCGTCTTCGCTCACCCGCGGGCCGCGCTCACCGAGCGATTCGTCTCGGCGGTCACCCAGGGGGTGCCATCGGGGGAGACCCTGGATGCTCTGCGTGCAGGAGGCGGGACGCTGGTCAGCGTCGACGTCAACGAGTTTACGAGCGAGAACGTCGACGAGGTCTTCGAGAAGCACGCGCTGCGCCGCGCTGTCGTTTTCGGCGGCGTGACCGACATTCGTGGTCGCCAGCTCGGCACACTCACCTACCGAGTGCAGGCGGGGCCGGATGCTGTCACCGCTGTCGTCGCGGAACTCACTGCGAACACGAAGGCGCAGGTGCTTGCGTGATGGGGGTCGGCACGCTGGGGGTTCGCACAGCGACTGACTGGATCTCACTGACCCCGGTACTTCTGGAATCGATCCAGGAAACCGTCTACATGGTTGCGGTCACTCTGCTGATCGGCGGCGTCGCTGGACTCCTGATCGGCGCATCGCTCTATGCCACGCGCCCGGGCAATCTTTTCGCGAACCGCGGCGTCTTCAATGTGATGAACTTCGTGATCAACGTGGTGCGCCCCATCCCGTTCATCATCTTCCTCACCGCTGTAGGACCACTGACGAAGGTGATCGCGGGAACCTCGCTCGGCACGGACGCCGCGATCGTGCCCATGACGATCATGGCGGCCGTGGTGATCGGACGCGTGGTCGAGCAGAACCTCGTCGCGGTCGACCCGGGGGTTGTCGAAGCAGCACTGGCCATCGGTGCCAAGCGGATTTCGATTCTGTTCGGCGTCGTGATCCCTGAGGCGCTGGCCCCGCTGATCCTCGGTTACACGTTCATGTTCATCGCGGTCGTCGACATGTCGGCGATGGCCGGATACATCGGTGGCGGAGGACTCGGAAACTTCGCCATCATCTACGGCTATCAGCAGTTCAACCAGGAAGCCACCTGGGTCACCGTGGCGATCATCATCGTGATCGTGCAGGTCGGCCAGATCTTCGGCAACTGGCTCGCGCAGCGGGTGCTGCGGCGTTAGCAGCCGGCTGAGATTTACCGCACCTGATCCACAGCGGCAGTTATCAGGATCGGCCGATGATCGCTGGAGCGCTGCGGAAGAGTCTGGATGCTGTCGATCGTGAAGCCGTCCGACGTCGCGAAATCATAATGCCCCTTGAACACGCGGTACCGCGTGTACGTGCGGTCATCGCTGAGCGTCAAGGTGTAACCGTGATCGCGCACGGTCTGGCTGAGGTTTTCTTTGAACACCGGGTAGTTGTAGTCGCCGACCATGAGCAGTGGTAGCCCCGGGCCCATCAACCTGAGCTCGGAGAGCGCGGCGCGGATCTGGTTGCGTCGCAGCGAGTTCAGCGCGGTGAGGGGAGCGGCATGGAACGAAGCCACGATCAGCTCGCGTCCGTCATCGATGTCCTGCAGTCTCACTCCGAGCACTCGTTCATGCGCCGGCTTCAGCATTCGGTCGTGCAGCGACTTCTTCAGACCGAACGTGCGCATCGCCCGCAGACGAAAAGTGTTCGTGCGGTAGTAAACGGCCAGACCGAGACGATTCCCCTGCGTAGCATCCGCAAGCGCGAGGCCGCCGATCTCATCCGGCAGAGCGGCCACGTCGCATTCCTGGAGGCAGAGGAGATCCGGCGCATACTCGGCGGCGAGCTCCTCGAGCTCGGTCGCAGCACGATGCTTGCGCAGGTTGTACGAAATGACCTTCATCATTGCCACGCTACTGCGTTTGGACGTGCGTGCGGGTGCCAACCGGAAACGTTCATTCCGATCGGTCGCGCCGTGCGCGTGTCTGCTCGGCTCGCGTCGCGAGCAGGTCATCGGCGGGATAGCCGACCTCGGTCAGTGTGAGTCCGCGGGCCGCAAGAACCTTGAACTGGCTGGTGCGATCGAGCGCGTCGCGCAGCACCACGAGATCGCTCACATCGAGGCGCTGTTCACCGACGGCGACGCATCCGCCCACGAGCGCCCGCACCATACTGTGGCAGAACGCATCGGCCTTGACCTCGGCGATCAGTACACCCTCGGCATCACGATGCCAGCGGTAATCGAGGAGCGTGCGAATCGTCGTCGCCTCCTCGCGGGCCTTGCAATAAGAGGCAAAGTCATGCAGGCCGATCAAGGTCTGTGCCGCGGCATCCATCGCCTCGACATCGAGCACACCACGGATACTGGTGGTATCGAGCCTGCGCGATGGATCGAAGCCAGCGACGTCGTCTGCGAGCCGGTAGCGATACCGGCGCCAGACCGCAGAGAACCGGGCATCGAAGCCTTCTGGGGCGAGCGAGGAACGATGCACGGTGGCGTCGGGGTAGGCGCCGAGGACTCCGCGCATGCGACGAGCGATGGATGCTGCCGGATTCTCCATAGCGAGACCATGTCGTGCGTGGATACGCGACCACTGGTCTTCATTGAGATCGACGTGCGCGACTTGGCCTGCGGCGTGTACTCCCGCATCCGTGCGCCCGGCGATCACGAACTGCACGTCTGAGCCAACGATGCGCCCGAGCGCGGCCTCCAACGTGCCTTGAACGGTGCGCAGCCGTGGCTGCTTTGCCCAGCCGCGGAAATGGGTGCCGTCGTAGGCGATGTCGAGCCGAATTCGCACCAGGCCAGCTTAGACTGGACTTTTGACTTCGTTTCGGCCGCGAGCCGACGCGCACCCCTCACGATGACACAAAACCAGACCTCTTCCCTACGCTTCGCAGGCCTTGACGGCCTGCGTGCGGTCGCCGTCATCCTCGTGGTCATCTATCACCTCTTTCCTGGCTCGCCACTGCGGGGCGGATTCGTCGGGGTCGATGTCTTCTTCGTGATCAGCGGGTTCCTGATCACTTCGTTGCTTTTGCGGCCGTCGCGCCTCGGGCGCCTGGGTACGCCCCGTCGTCTTATCGATTTCTGGCGTCGCCGCGCTCGCCGATTGCTGCCGGCGCTGGCCGTCGTCGTCACTGTGTGCGCGACCGCAGCCTGGCTGCTGGGTGGTGACCTGCTGGTCGGGATGGGCCGCCAGGTGCTGGGTGCTGCGACCTTTAGCTACAACTGGCTGGCCGTCGCCGACGGCACTGACTATTTCACCGCAACCGCACCGGAGCTGTTCCGTAACTTCTGGTCGTTGGCGGTGGAAGAGCAGTTCTATGTGGTGTGGCCGTTGCTGCTTCCGCTCGTCCTGTTGATCCCCGGGCGCTGGGTGCGCGTGGCTTTGCTCGTCGTCGCGGCGGGCGGGTCTGCGTGGTGGATGGCGCAGCTCGTCGGAGCCGGCGACGTCACGCGGGCATATTTCGGCACCGACGCGCATGCATTTGGGCTGCTGCTCGGTATCGCGCTGGCGCTGACCATCGTCAATATGCCGGAGAAGGCATGGATGCGCGGGCGAGGGATGCAGGTGACCTCGCTGTTCATCGGAGTGGTGGGTCTCGGTGCAATCGTCATCGCCGCGCTGATGCCGGAGTCTCCGGACACGGCGACCTTCCCTGGTGCGCTGCTGCTGGCTACCGTCGGTAGTCTGCTTGCGGTGCTCGCTGGCGCCTGGCCGGGTTCGTGGTTCGGGCGCGGCCTGGATGTCGCTCCGCTGCGCTGGATCGGCGATCGCTCGTACGGCATCTATCTCTGGCACTGGCCGGTTCTCGTGCTCGTGCTCGTGGGCACACAGGGCTTCGGGCCCGAGGCGGGAGTGCCGGTGATGGCCGGACTGTTGGCCCTCGTTTTGTCGGTCACGGCGGCCACGCTGTCCTACCGATTCGTCGAGCAGCCTTTGCGTCGATACGGATTCCGTCGTTCGCTTCGCGTGCTCGGGCAGCGGATTGCCGGCACTGCGGTGGCTCGCTTCACCGGGCTCGCAGCGCTGACCGTCGCTGTCGTCGCGATCGGTGGGACTACCGGCGCGATCGTGAACGCTCCGCACGCGTCGTCGGCCGCCGCGATGATCCACCTCGGCGCGCAGGCAGTCGAGGAGGCATCCCAGACGCCCGCGCCTGTGTCGTCAGATGAGCCTGTGTTACCGACTGCGTCGCCCTCGCCGGACGTGCCTGGGGAGCTGGGCGCGACGGGTGAGCCTGCGGAGTCTGGTGAGCCTGGTGCTGGGGCATCCGAATCGGTGATCGTCGTGCCTGACGGCACGCAGATCACGGCCGTGGGTGATTCGGTGATGCTCGCGTCGGCGCCGTCGTTGATCGAGCAGTTTCCCGGGATCACAGTGGATGCGGAGGTGTCGCGTTCGATCTGGGCGGCACCCGACATCCTGAACGCGCTAGCAGAGAACGGCGGGCTCCGCGAGAACGTCGTCGTCGCTCTCGGGACCAACGGGCCGGTCGACTGGGGCGTGCTCGACCAGATGGTGCAGATCGTCGGTGCCGACCGGAACCTGATCCTCGTCAACGCACATGCGCCGCGTGACTGGATTCCCGGTGTTAATGCTGACCTCGATGCCTTCGCCGGCAGCCATCGCAAGGTGTGGGTCGCAGACTGGTCGGGAGCGATCGGTGCGCGCACGGATCTGCTCGCCGGCGACGGCATCCACCCCGGCCGAGGCGGCGGAGATGTGTTCGCGGCATGCGTGGAGTCGGCCTTCCAGACGATCGAGAAGGAGCGCATCCGCGCGGAGAAGCGCTTTGAACAGGCGCCGTCCGGCCGGGCACCGCGCGTGCCGTTCCCGGAGTGAGTCGGACACCGCGCCCGCCAGCAGCACACCGATTCCCACTTCCGGGCAACATGACGTAAGCTATATCTTTGGTACTCGACTGCCGAGTGCCGCGAACGTGAGCCCTCCACTGGCGTGTTCCATAGGAACCACCCCGGAGTGGGATTCACGAACCTCTCCGTTCGAACAAGAAAGCAGCACTATTGTGACGCGCACTTACACCCCGAAGGCCGGGGAGATCCAGCGTGACTGGGTCATCATCGACGCCAACGACGTCGTTCTCGGCCGCCTCGCCTCGCACGCCGCAGCGCTCCTGCGCGGCAAGCACAAGCCGACCTTCACCAACCACCTCGACTCGGGTGACTTCGTGATCATCGTGAACGCCGACAAGGTCGCGCTCACGGGTCAGAAGCTCCAGAAGAAGATGGCGTACCGCCACTCGGGCTACCCGGGCGGCCTCAAGAAGGTCTCTTACGAAGAGCTCCTCGAGAAGAACCCGATCCGCGCTGTGGAAAAGGCCATCCGTGGCATGCTCCCCAAGAACAGCCTCGGTCGCGCGCAGCTCACCAAGCTCAAGGTTTACGTCGGTGCAGAGCACCCGCACGCTGCTCAGCAGCCCACGACGTATACCCTCGACCAGGTCGCCCAGTAAGCGCCGCAAAGATTACTAAGGACATTCTCGTGGCTGATACTCAGGACACCACCGAAACCCCTCAGAACTACTCGACGTCGAGCCCGGAGACCGAAGTAACGGAGACGGCTCCCCGTCCCGTGCTGAACGTCCCCGGCGCAGCTGTCGGCCGTCGCAAGCAGGCAATTGCCCGCGTGCGTCTGGTCCCCGGCTCCGGCACGATCACGGTCAACGGCCGTACGCTCGAGGACTACTTCCCGAACAAGCTGCACCAGCAGCTGATCACCGACCCGTTCACGGTGCTGAACCTCGTCGGTGCGTACGACGTCATCGCGCGCATCTCCGGTGGCGGCGACTCGGGTCAGGCTGGCGCATTGCGTCTCGGCATCGCCCGTTCGCTGAACGGCATCGATGAGGAGAACAACCGCGCGACCCTCAAAAAGGCCGGCTTCCTCTCCCGTGACGCTCGCGTCATCGAGCGCAAGAAGGCCGGACTCAAGAAGGCCCGCAAGGCGCCTCAGTACTCGAAGCGTTAAGGTCCACCAACTCGATGCCGCTTTTCGGCACGGATGGTGTGCGGGGGCTTGCCAACGGCATCCTCACCGCTGACCTCGCGCTCACCCTGGCCCAGGCGACTGCTGTCGTCCTGGGCCAGGGCCGCACTGCAGAGGCTCGTAAGTCTGACGGCAAGCGACTGTCCGCAGTCGTCGCCCGCGACCCGCGTGTTTCCGGTGAATTCATCGTGGCTGCAGTTTCTGCCGGCCTCGCTGCCTCTGGTGTCGATGTTCTCGACGCCGGCGTCATTCCGACTCCGGCACTGGCGTTCCTCGTCGCAGATCACGATGCCGACTTCGGCGTCATGGTGTCTGCGTCGCACAACCCGGCGCCCGACAACGGAATCAAGATTTTCGCCCGTGGTGGTGTGAAGCTCCCCGACGTGGTCGAGCAGCGCATCGAAGCCGCGATGGCGGGGGAGATGCTTCTCCCCACTGGCTCTGGCGTCGGCCGCATCAAGCGGTTCTCCGACGCTGAGGACCGCTACAAGCTGCACCTTCTCGCGTCGCTGCCGCATCGTCTTGACGGCATCCATGTGGTGCTCGATTGTGCGCATGGTGCGGCATCCGGTGTGTCGCCTGAGACGTTTAAGGATGCTGGCGCCACCCTGACCGTCATCGGCGCTGACCCTGACGGCGTCAACATCAACGACGGTGTCGGTTCGACGCATCTCGACAACCTTGCTGAGGCCGTCGTTCGTCTCGGTGCCGATGTCGGCATCGCGCACGACGGCGACGCGGATCGCTGCCTCGCCGTGGATGCCGATGGCAACATCGTCGATGGCGACCAGATCATGGCCATCCTTGCGGTGGCGATGAAGAAACGCGGAGACCTCACCGACGACACCCTGGTCGCGACCGTGATGAGCAACCTCGGTCTGCACCTGGCGATGAAAGAGCACGGAATCACTGTCCGCCAGACGGCTGTCGGCGACCGTTATGTGCTCGAAGACATGAACGCCGGCGGTTACGCGTTGGGCGGCGAGCAGTCTGGTCACGTCATCATGAGCGAGTTCGCCACCACCGGCGACGGTGTGCTTTCGGGCCTGCACCTGGTTGCCGAGATGGCACACCAGAAGAAGACTCTTGCCGAGCTTGCGGCCGTCATGACGGTGTACCCGCAGGTGCTCATCAACGTGCGCGGCGTTGACAAAGATCGTTGTGCGGACGACGAAGGTGTGCAGGATGCTGTCGCCGCTGTCGCGGCGGAACTCGGAGACTCCGGGCGTGTGCTGCTGCGCAAGTCCGGCACCGAACAGCTCGTGCGTGTGATGGTCGAGGCTGCGGATGCGGAGACCGCTCAGGCGCATGCCGACCGGCTCGTCAAGGTCGTCAAGGAGCGGTTGGCGCTGTAACACTGCGGCGCCAGTGCACACCTGCAGGGCGTTGGCACGGATGGCGGGGCATCCATCGGCGTTTCGCCCTGCAGGTGTTCGATCGCCCTGCATCTGTGCAGGGCGAATCGCCCTCAGGCCCCGAGGCGCTCCGCGAGCCACTGCGTCTGGCGCAGCCAGTGCGCGTGCTGACCGCCCTCGTGTCCGTTGAACGAATAGACCTCGATCGTGGCATCCGCTGACGCCAGATGGTTGTACGCGGCGAACACGCTCGACGGCAGCACGACAGCATCCATCAGCCCGACGGAGAACAGCGCAGGCTTCTCGATGCGGCGCGCGAAGTTCACTCCGTCAAAGTACGACAGTGTCTGGAACACCTGATCGATGCGCTCACGGTGTACGGCGAGGTAGCGCTCGATCTCGCGATACGGATGCTCCGGCGTCTGCTCGACCGAACGTCGGAAGTGGCAGAGGAACGGCACATCCGGCATCGCGGTGAACACGTCCCCGTGTAACCCAGCCGCTGCCAGTGCGATGCCGCCGCCCTGGCTCGCTCCGGCCACGCTGACCCGCGCGGCATCGACGAAGGAGAGCGCGCGCACAGCGTCGACGGCGAGCACCGCGTCGGTGAACAGGCGTCGGTAGTAGTACTCGTCGCGATTCAAGATGCCGCGAGTCATGAAACCGGTCGATGCGCCATCCGAGCCGTGCGGGTCGGGGGTATCCCCGCCAGAGCCCCAGTTCGCACCCTGACCGCGCGTATCCATCAGCACATGCACGTATCCGGCGCTGGCCCACTGCAGACGCTCTCCGGCGATGCCGCGGCCGCCGCCGTAGCCGATGTACTCAACCACTGCGGGCAGTGCCTCGCTGCTGCGCGGGCGAGTGACCCACGCACGGATCGGCTCGCCGCCGAAGCCGGAGAACGTCAGATCCTCCACGATCAGCTGACTGATCGGAGTCTCCGCAGCGACGAGCCGCGGCTCGGTTGCCGCCGCACGCGATGCCGCGAGCGTGGCATTCCAGAAGTCGTCGAAATCGTTCGGCTCGGCGACATCGGGGCGGAAGGAGCGGAGGTCATCGAGGGGCATATCTGTTAGTGGCACGCCGGTTACGGTACCGCAAAACGTGCCATCTTCGAAACGCTTCGCCTGATGCGTTGCGGATCGTGTCATGAACGGATACTCTCGGTCGAAGCGTTTCGACTTCGAATGCTCCGTCGCATTCCGAAACGCCCTCAATGACCCGAGGTGAGTGGAGATTCGATGACGCTTGGTGCCCCGACCCGAGAGGGAACAGCGGAGAACGTCGTCAGCAGCGCAACGCATCCGATCATCCCCGGGTTCTATCCCGATCCATCGATCTGCCGCGTGGGCGATGACTTCTACATCGCCAACTCGTCGTTCGAATACCACCCGGGCGTGCCGCTGTGGCACAGCACGGATCTGCTCTCCTGGCGACTGGTCGGGCATGCTCTGGCGGACGAGCCGCGTTTTCCTGCCGGGCGTGCTGGCGCGAACGGCGGGGTGTACGCGCCCACGCTTCGCCACCACGATGGCCGATTCTGGATGATCACCACTGATGTCTCCGGCGGTGGTGGACAGCTCGTCACCTCGGCGCCGACGATCGAGGGCCCGTGGGGCCCGGCGCGGGTGATCGAGGGCATCATCGGGATCGACCCCGACCTCGCCTGGGATGCAGACGGCACCTGTTACGTGACCTACAGCTCAGATGACAAGCGTGCACCCGACATCGCGCAGGTCCGTGTCGACCTCGAGCGTGGCGTCGTGCTGGGCGAGCCGTACACAATCTGCCACGGCACAGGAATGGCTTACCCCGAGGGGCCGCATCTGATTCGCCGCGGCGAATGGTGGTACCTGCTGTACTCCGAGGGTGGCACCGAGCGCGGACACTGCGTGAGCATCGCACGCGCGACGACGCCGTCCGGACCCTTCACACTGTTCGACGAGAACCCGATCCTCACCCGTCGCAGCACCGTCTTCCCGGTGCAGAACACTGGCCACGCCGACATCGTCGAGCGCCAGGATGGCTCCTGGGTCATGGTCTACCTCGCCGTGCGCGCACGCGGCACTACTCCGATGTTTCACGTCAACGGACGCGAGACGTTCATTGCCGGCATCGACTGGGCAGGCGACTGGCCGGTTGTCGTGCCGGACGCGTTCTCTTTCGCCCCGGATGCCACGGCCTTCACCGATCGCTTCGAGACTGCCCAGCTGGATCCGCGGTGGGCATCGCCGGGGGCCGCGCTGACGACTTTCGCGCGCGCACTACCCGGTGGTGGTGTGGAGATTTCGCCAGCATCCTCACCGAATGGCGCCCCGGCCTTGCTGGCGGCCAGAGTGAAGGATCTCGCCTGGCGATTCGAAGCCGACACCACGGCGACGGATGCCGCGGCACTGCGCCTGCGAATGGACGAGGCCCACTGGGCCGAGCTGCGGCTGGAGGCCGGGCGCGCCGTGTTCGCCCTGCAGATCGGGCCCGCTCGGCGCCTCGTCGTCGATGAAGAGCAGCTGCAGGCACCGGTCACTCTGCGCATTGAGGCGGCAGCGTCGACGCATAATGGGCCGGACGATCTGATCTTCACCATCGTCGACCAGGCGGGAGAGCGAACGCTCGACCGGATCGATGGTCGCTACCTTTCCACCGAGGTGGCCGGTGGCTTCCTCGGCCGCACGATCGGGGTGCGGGCAGAGGATGTGCCGGTGGTCTTCTCCGAGCTTCGGTACGAGTCATCTGAGGTGGCGGGCACGTGAACTTGCCGGCCGCAGCGGTGTATGGCGCGCGCACCGTTGGGAGCGCTCCCAATCTTTCGATCGACCCGATGATTCCGAGCCACGCACGACAAGGCGGTAGACGATGACGATGCCCACCACGGTCACGAGGACAGTGGCTGAACAGCTCGACAAGAAGAGCGAGCGTTCGCCGCGCGCAAAGGAACGCCTGCGGAAACGATCCGGCGGCCGGAAATCCTACGGGATGTTCCTGGTCATCGTGCCATTCCTGGTACTGGTGTTCCTGTTCAGCTACTTCCCGCTGTACGGCTGGATCTACGCGCTTTTCGACTACAAGCCCGCACTGGGCCTTGAAGGCAGCGAGTTCGTCGGTCTGCAGTGGTTCCAGATGCTGGTCAGCTCGCCGACCCAGATGGCGCAGATCGGTCAGGTGTTGATGAACACCCTGGCGATCAGCTTCCTCGGCATCCTCACGTCGATCCTGCCGCTTGCGTTCGCGGTGTTCCTCAACGAAGTGCGCAGCAAGTGGTTCCGAAACGCCGTGCAGACCCTGACCACCCTGCCGAACTTCATCTCGTGGGTGCTCGTCTACATGATCGCCTTCTCGTTGTTCTCGAGCTCGGGCCTCGTGAACAACGTGCTTGCGGATTTCGGCCTCATTACCGCTCCGATCAAGTTCCTCGACACGAGCGACAACGTCTGGATCGTGATGACGCTGTGGAGTATCTGGAAGGGGCTCGGGTGGGGTGCGATCATCTACCTTGCCGCGGTCGCCGGCATTGACCCCTCGATGTACGAGTCGGCACGCATCGACGGCGCGGGGCGCTTTCAGATCATGTGGTACATCACGGTGCCTGCGCTGATGCCGACCTACCTCGTACTGCTATTGCTGTCGGTCGCGAACCTGCTCAACAACGGCATGGAGCAGTACTTCATCTTCCAGAACGCCTTCAACATGCAATGGATTCAGGTCCTCGACCTGTACGTCTACAACATCGGCATGACCGGCAACAGCCTGTCGATGGCAACCGCGATCGGCATGCTCAAGAGCGTCATCTCGGTCATCCTTCTGTTCACCGTCAACGGCATCGCCAAGCGTGTGCGCGGCGAAGCGATCGTCTGAGAGGGATCTGCACATGACCGGTCTCGCCACTGCTCCCAAACTCACCAATCCGCTGAAGAACAACACTGCTTTGACGCACAAGATGTCGCACCGCACCAGCGGCGACATGCTCTTCGCGATCATCAACTACACGGTCTTCGGGCTGCTCGTGGTGATCTGCGCCTATCCGTTCTACTACCTGATCATCAACTCCGTCAGTGCCAACGACGTCTCCGCGCTCGGCGACGTGCGCGTGTGGCCGATCGGCTTCCACCTGCAGAATTACAAGGACGTCTTCGCCCTGAACGGGCTGGGGATGGCGGCCATCGTCAGTGTCGCACGCACCGTGATCGGCACGGTCGCCACGGTGCTGGCATCCGCCTTCCTCGGCTTTATGTTCACGCAGAGCCGCATGTGGGCACGCAAGTTCTGGTACCGCTTCGTCATCGTCACGATGTACTTCAGCGCGGGTCTGATCCCGGTGTTCATCATCATGAAGAACCTCGGTCTGACGAACAACTTCTGGGTCTACGTGCTGCCGTTCATCGTGCAGCCGTTCTTCATCATCCTGGTCAAGACCTATGTCGAGTCGATGCCGGAATCTCTGCAGGAAGCTGCCGAGCTGGATGGTGCGAACATCGTGCAGATCTTCTTCAAGGTCTACCTGCCGAATATGACTCCGATCCTGGCGACCGTGGCGATCTTCTCCGCCGTGGCGCAGTGGAACAGCTTCCAAGACACGTTGATCTACGTCACCGACCAGAGTCTGTACACGCTGCAGTACCTGCTCTACATGTTCATTAACCAGGCCTCCAGCCTCGCCCAGGCGGCGCAGAACGCCGGCGGCGACCTCGGTGCCATCGTCGGAGCTGCCACCTCGCAGACGCCGACCTCGATTCGGATGACAGTCTCGGTGCTCGTGGTGCTGCCGATCATCTTCATCTACCCCCTGTTCCAGCGCTTCTTCGTGAAGGGCATCATGCTGGGTGCCGTCAAGGGCTGACGCGTTCTCGCATCCATAAGAAAGGAAAAGCAATGAAGCTGAAACGGAAGGTTGCGGCGGGCGTCGTCGCCCTTGTCGCCGTGGGCATGCTCACCTCGTGCACGGGCGGAGGTGACGATAAGACGGAGGCCGAGGCCATCGACGCCTTCCCCTCGCAGTGGGAGGAAGAGATCACGATCGACGTCTTCGACGGCCTGGCCAATTACATGGGCGTTCAAGAAGGCTGGTTCGCGAAGATCGTCAAAGACAAGTTCAACATGAAGTTGAATATCATCGCCCCGAATGTCGCTGGCGGTGGCGACACCCTCTACAACACTCGAGTGTCTGCCGGCGAGCTCGGAGACCTGGTCATCATCGACAAGGGTGAACAGCTCGACGAGCTGATCGAGGGCGGGCTGGTGGCGGATGCATCCGCTTACTACCCGGCGATGGAGAACGCCGAGCGCTTTGACTCGGCGGTCGAGAACCTGAACGCGAGTTCAGACGGCATCTACGCCTTCCCGACCTCGGTCTCCAGCCTGCTGCCGACCGATCCCTCTGAGGGCATCGACTCGACGTTCGGACCGTTCCTTCGCTGGGATCTGTACGGCGAACTCGGCTATCCCGAGGTGGACACGCTCGAGGACTTCCTGCCGGTTCTGGAGGACATGCAGAATCTTGAGCCGACCGCACCGAACGGCCAGAAGGTTTACGCCCTCTCGCTGTTCAAGGACTGGGACGGCAACATGATGAACAACGTCAAGCAGCCGATCACCTACTACGGGTACGACGAGCTCGGCTTCGCCCTCGCCATGGCCGATGGCTCGGACTACCAGGGGCTCCTCGACGACGACGGCATGTACAAGCGTGTGCTGGAGTTCTTCTACGAAGCGAACAAGCTCGGCCTGGTCGACCCGGAGTCGACGACGCAGAACTACGACACGCTGTGGTCGAAGATGCAGAACGGCCAGGTGCTGTTCACCTGGTGGCCGTGGCTGGGCCAATCGGCCTACAACACTGACGCCAACATGGACGAGGGCAAGGGCTTCATGATCGCGCCGCTCAAGGACCAGGAGATCTTCTCCTACGGCGCCAATGCGTACGGCGGCAAGACGGTGCTCGCGATCGGTTCGAAGGCGGAAGATCCGGAGCGTATCGCCGCGTTCATCGACTGGCTGTACTCGGCTGAGGGCTCGCTGACCAACAGCAGCCAGACGATGGGTGCCGCTGGGCCCCAGGGACTGACCTGGGATGCCAACGACGCCGGAGAGCCAGAGCTTACCGACTTCGGTAAAGAGGTCTTCCTCAGCGGCGACGCCACAGTGCCAGAGGAATGGGGCGGCGGCGGTTACCTCGACGGCGTCTCGACGCTGAACGTCACTGTCGTCTTGCCGATCGACACCGACCCGGAAACCGGCTTCCCGTACAGCTACAAGCTGTGGGAGACGTACCAGGGTCAGACGGCAAACCCGTTGACCGATGACTGGTCGGAGAATATGGGCGGCGCTACCACGACGATGCAGTACCTGCAGGACAACGACCAGCTTCTCGTTGCTCCGGGTGCCAGTTACACGGCGCCGGCTGACAGCTCTGAGATCAACACACTGCGCAATCAGGTCAAGGCAGTGATCGTCCCGTCGTCCTGGCAGGCAGTCTTCGCCGAGAGCGATGAGCAGTTCAACACGATCTGGGTCGACCTGCAGAAGACCGCGTCCGGCCTTGGCTACGACAAGGTGCTCGAATTCGACCTTGCGAATGCGAAGGAACAGAACGCGCAGCGCGTGGCCATCGCTGCTGAGTTCGCCGAGTAGCACCGAAACCGCAAAACCACGCCGAGACTGTGGAGTTTCCCCACAGTCTCGGCGTGGTTTTGTTGTCTCGCGGTCAGGGACGTCTCGCGGTCAGGCCCCGGGAGTGTGGCGGGCGAAGGCGCTGCGGAAGAGGAACGCCGTCATGTAAGCGCCGACCGAGAAGCCGACGGTGACGAGGATCACGCCGAACATCGGAATGACCACGGTGATGCAGACCAGCGCTGCCGGCACCAATAGGATGCCCATCGTGCGCAGCGGCTGCGCCATCGGCAGCAGCAGCGCATTCCTCGCCGTCTGGCGAAACGGCGTCTCGTACAACGCGGTGAGCGCCATGGCGTACAGGAACGCCGCGAACAGGTAGAGCGCGGCGATGATCGACACGACCATGGCGACGCCCCCGACCACGGTGGCAGAGCCCGACCAGAACACCGCGACCGCCAGTAGCAGGAGCACTGGCAACAGCAGCGCGAGGGTCAGCAGCGAGGCGGGCTTGAAGTTGCGCACGAACGCGGGGAAGAAGTCCTTCAGCGGGCGCCCGCTTTCGTCATCCGAATAGCGAATCGTCACCTGGTACAGCGCTGCGGTGGCCGCTCCGATGGTCACGATGGGCAGACACAGCAGCAGGTAGAGCAGATTCAGCGTCACGAAGCTGAGGAAGCCAGTGATGCCCTGAGCCGTACGGCCCTCTGGATCGATGCGCACTCAGATCTCCGTGCCCGAGAGATCCACTCCAGAGACGAATGTCGGGGCCAGCAGCTGCACCCGCTCGGGGTTCTCGTCGCCCAGCACGGCCAGGATCGCGCGCGTTGCGATCGCGCCAATCTCAGCGGCTGGCACGTCGATAGTGTCGAGCAGCCCAGGCATGTCGCGCACCAGATGCGCAGGGCTCAGCGCGATGACATCGCGTCCTCTGCCCGTCACGTGGCCGGCAACGTGGGCGAGCGCTGCCTCGTTGTGAAACAGGATGCCGGTGATCGCCGGATCGGCCTTCAAGATGCCGTCCACGACCCCGACCGCATCCGCGGAACTCGGGCAGGCGTGCACTGTGCCGGTGAGTCCCAGCTCGCGGCATGCCGTCAGGAAGCCGTCGTTCAAACGCTCGGCGTATGAGGTGTGCCGCTGCAGCACTTCGGCGGATGCGCCGAACAGCGCGACGCGCTGGTGCCCGAGGCGTGCAAGGCGTGTGGCGGCCAGGCGCCCGGCGGCCGCGAAGTCGAAGTCGACGCAGAAGAGGTCGCCTGCGCCGGCGGGGAGGCCGATGAGCACGCTGGGAGTCGGCAAGTCCTGCAGCGTCGCGATGCGAGGGTCCTCTGATTCGATATCCATCACCATCAGGGCATCAACCATCGACCCTCGTGCGGCGCGGCCCAGCCCCTCAGCGTCGTCGCTGGTGAGCAGCAGGATGTCGTAGTGGTTCTCTCTGGCTTCCTTCACGACACCCGAGATGATCTCCATGATGACGTTTACGTCGACGCCTGTGCGTAGCGGTGCCTGCAGTCCGATGACGTTCGTGGAGCGGGAAGCGAGTGAACGCGCACTGGCGTGCGGGCTGTACGCCAGTTTGTCGATGGCGGCCTCGACGCGCTCTTTGGTGTCCGGTGAGATCGTGCGTTTGCCGCTCATCACATAGGAAACCGTTGAGATCGAGACACCAGCGGCCTCTGCGACATCCGCGATCGTCACCATGAAAGCTCCTTTGTTTCGATGGTCGCCGGACGTCGGTAACGCAACACGTGGAGGGTCTCCATGGCCCGCGTGGACATCGGCATCTGGTTAGTATATGTTCTCGTTGTTGAAACGCTTCGACAATTCGACGGGGAATCACTGAAAATGTCATCGACGACCAGCGCACGGCATGCCTTCGACGCGCTCATTTCCGACCGTGGACTCGCGTTCGGCGGTGATTACAACCCCGAACAGTGGTCGAGGGAGACGTGGCGTGAAGACGTCGAACTCATGCGCCAGGCCGGGGTCAACTTCGTCACCGTCGGGGTGTTCAGCTGGGCGACGATCGAGCCGCGTGCCGGCGCCCGCGAGTGGGGATGGCTGGACGAGATCCTCGATTTGCTGCACGCCGCCGACATTTCGGTCGATCTCGCCACGCCCGTGGCATCCCCGCCGCCGTGGCTGGGGGTGCAGCATCCTGACATCCTGCCCGTCGACCGTGACGGCGTGCGTCTGATCGCCGGGTCACGCAACCAGTTCTCCCCGGCCTCGCGCACGTACCGTGAGCATGCGCTGGCGATCACCCGAGACATCGCCGAGCGCTACGCGACTCACCCCGCCGTGCGTATGTGGCATGTCGGCAACGAGTACGGCCAGATCGACCATGGCGATGAGGCGGCACGTGAGTTCCGTCGGTGGTTGCAGGAGCGCTACGGTTCGATCGACGAGGTCAACCGGGCTTGGAATACCGCGTTCTGGTCGCAGCGCTACGACGACTTCGCCGAGATCATGCCCCCGAGGCGCATGCCGTATCTGGTCAACCCCGCGCAGTCCCTGGACTTTCGCCGGTACAGCTCTGACCAGCTGCTGGACTGCTACACCGAGCTGCGCGACGCCATTCGTCAGACCGGCGCCGAGCAGCCGATCACCACGAACTTCATGGGATTCTTCGCGCTGGCCGACTACCACTCCTGGGCAGGCGAGGTCGACGTCATCGCGGACGACCAGTACCCCGACCCGGCGAACCCGAACGCGCCGAGTGAGATCGCCCTGGTGCAGGATCTGATGCGTTCCCTCGGCGGCGGGCGCAGCTGGGTGCTCATGGAGCAGGCCATCAGCGCGGTCAACTGGCGCTCGCACAACGTACCCAAGTCGCCGCTTCGTGCGCGTCAGGATTCGCTGCAGGCCGTCGCCCGTGGTGCGGATGCGATCTGCTTCTTCCAGTGGCGGCAAGCACGCTCTGGCGCCGAGCGCTTCCACTCGTCGATGCTTCCGCACGCCGGTGCGGACAGTGACGTGTTCCGCGGCACCTGCCAGCAGGGCGCCGACCTGAGGCTGCTCGCCCCGGTGGGCGGATCCCGCGTGGCCACCGACGTCGCGATGCTGTTCGACTGGTCGAGCTGGTGGGCGGCGGAGGAGCCCGCTCGCCCCACCGAGCGCCTGTCGACGATGACCGAGATGAATCGCTGGTATCGCTCACTGTGGCGCCGCGGCGTCTCGGTCGACGTGCTCAGCCATGACGCTGCGCTGGATGCGTACAAGGTGATCCTGGTGCCGCACGCGTACATCCTGAATTCCGCCACCGCTGCGGCGCTCACCGCTGCCGCCGCGCGCGGCGCGCAGATCGTGATCGGGCCGTTCAGCGGCGTTGCCGATGAGAATGGCGGCATCATGCAGGGCCGATCGCCCGTACTGCTGCGCGAACTCCTCGGCGTAAGTGGCGAGGAGTGGGCAGGGATGCCGGATGAACCGGGCGCGCTGCGCTTCGCCGATGGCTTCGGGCCGTCCGAGCCGCAGACGGCAAGCATTCTCGCCGAGCACCTCCGTACCGAGGGCGCCGACGTGATGGCAACCCATGACGGCGGCGAACTGGCAGGGCTCCCGGCGATCACGCGCAACCGCACCGCCTGGTACCTGAGTGCGGTCGTCTCGGATGGCGCGCTGGATGCTGTTCTCGCAGCCGCTCTCGCCTCGGCATCCGTCTCCGGCGCCGTCCCTGGGCTCGATGTGCTGCCCGAAGGACTCGAGGCCGTGCAGCGCGGCGACGTGCTGTTCCTGCTGAACCACGGCATCCATTCCGTCGAAGTGCCGGTGACGGCGGGTCTGATCGACCTGCTCACCGGAGATGAGACCGCAGAAATCGTCGGCATCGCGCCCGGCGAAGTCCGCGCGCTGAGTGAAAGGCACACGAGGTGAAGTTCACCGACGGCTACTGGTTGACAAGGCCGGGATTGACCCCGCTGTTCGCGGTTGAAGTCGACGACATCCGCATCGATGAGGCGGCGGGCACGCTCACCGTGTATGCGCCGACGGCGCACATCCGCCACCGCGGAGACACGCTGAACCGCCCGATGATCACCGTCACGTATTCGTCTCCGGCGCCCGGCGTCGTGAAGGTGCGCGTGCAGCGGCATGCCGGCGGTGTGCATCGCGGGCCCGACTTCGAGATCAACGCGGAGCCGGGGTTCGTGCCGGCGGTGTCAGCCGATGAGAACGGCGGCGTGCTGCAGACCGGCGACCTCACGGTGCGCGTCAACCGCGGCGACGGGTGGGATGTCGTGTTCGAGCAGGACGGCCGTGTCCTCACCCGCTCCGAGCGGCGTTCGGTCGGTCACTACAGCGACACAGACCAGGCCACCTGGGTGCACCAGCAGCTGGCGCTGGCACCCGGTGAGCGCGTCTACGGCTTCGGCGAACGCTTCGGCGCCTTCGTGAAGAACGGTCAGACCGTCGAAACCTGGAATGCCGATGGCGGCACTTCGAGTGAGCAGTCGTACAAGGCCGTGCCGTTCTACGTCACCTCGCGCGGTTACGGCGTGCTCGTCGACAGCCCGGACGAGGTCTCGTTCGAGGTCGGCAGCGAGGTCAACTCCCGCGTGCAGTTCTCGGTTCCTGGTGAGACTCTCGACTACTTCGTCATCGGCGGAGGCACACCCAAGGCAGTGCTGAGCCGGTACACCGCGCTCACCGGTCGGCCGGCGCGCGTGCCGGCGTGGTCGTTCGGGCTGTGGCTGACGACCTCGTTCACGGCGAACTACGACGAGGCCACGGTGAACGAGTTCATCGACGGCTTCGCCGAGCGCGAGCTGCCGCTGAGCGTGTTCCACTTCGACTGCTTCTGGATGCGCGAGTACCAGTGGACCGACTTCGAGTGGGACCCGCGGACCTTCCCCGACCCGGAGGGGCAGCTGTCTCGTCTGCACGAGCGCGGACTCAAGGTCTCGGCCTGGATCAACCCGTACATCGCGCAGCGCTCGGCGCTGTTCGCTGAGGCGGTCGAGAAGGGATACCTTCTCACGCGCACCGATGGCAGCGTCTGGCAGTGGGACCTGTGGCAGGCGAGCATGGGCATCGTCGACTTCACGAACCCGGATGCCGCGGACTGGTACGTCGCGCACCTCGAGCGGCTGATGGCGCAGGGTGTCGACTCGTTCAAGACCGACTTCGGCGAGCGCATCCCGCATGAGGGCGTCGAATGGTTCGACGGATCTGACCCCGCGCGGATGCACAATTTCTATCCGAAGCTGTACAACGAGGTCGTCTTCCGTGCGCTGGAGAAGCGTCGTGGTGAGGGGCAGGCGGTGCTCTTCGCCCGCTCGGCGACCGCAGGCACGCAGCAGTTCCCCGTGCACTGGGGCGGCGACAGCGACTCGACCTTCCCGTCCATGGCAGAGTCGCTGCGCGGTGGCCTGTCGCTGGCGATGAGCGGCTTCGGCTACTGGAGTCATGACATCGGCGGCTTCGAGGGCACACCTGACGCCGGGCTGTTCAAGCGCTGGCTCGCCTTCGGGCTATTGTCTTCGCACTCTCGACTGCACGGCTCGGACAGCTTCCGGGTGCCGTGGATGTTCGACGAAGAGGCCGTCGAAGTCACCCGTGCGTTCACGACGTTGAAGATGCGACTCATGCCGTATCTGGCTGGCATCGCCGAGCAGGCGCACACCGACGGCATCCCGATGATGCGTCCGATGGTGCTGGAGTTCCCCGAGGACCGCTCCGGCTACGACGCTGACACCCAATACATGCTGGGTGGCTCGTTGCTGGTGGCGCCGGTGTTCACGTCCGAAGGGGATGCCTCGTATTACCTTCCGGTCGGATCATGGACGTCGCTGATCGATGGTTCGGTTGCTGCGGGAAGTCGCTGGATCTCCGAGAATCACGACTACCTGTCGGTGCCGCTGCGCGTGCGTCCTGGCACCGTGCTGCCGTGGGGTGCAATCGACTCCCGCCCCGACTACGAGTGGGCCGACGGCGTGACGTTGCGCTGCTTCGAGCTGCCGGACGGCTACGACGAAGTGACTGTCGTCCCCGGGCTTGCCGGTTCATCGACGAGCTTCCGGGTGCGCCGCGAAGGCTCGCGTGTCGTTGCGTCGAGTGCCGACGCGACCGCATCGTGGTCGCTGCACGTGGGCGAGAGCGTCGCGGTGGCGGACGGCGCTGGCGAGATATTTGTTTTCGTGGGAGATGTTTCTCTGGAGGGTAACGAGTGATGTTCCGTCGTACTGATCTGTCGGTTTCCGAGCGTGCCGCCGACCTGCTGTCGCAGCTGACCGCCGAAGAGCGCATCGCAATGCTGCATCAGGCGATGCCCGCGATCGAGCGACTGGGTATCGCCGAGTCTCGTACCGGTGCCGAGACCCTGCACGGGGTCGCGTGGCTGGGCAACGCCACGGTGTTCCCGCAGCCGGTGGGCATGGCCGCGACCTGGGACCCGGCGCTTCTCGAAGCGATCGGCGAGGTCACCTCGACGGAGGCGCGTGCGAAGCGCTCCGAAGACCCACTGGTGAGTCTGAATGTGTGGGCGCCAGTGGTCAACACGCTCCGCCACCCCCAGTGGGGACGCAATGAGGAGGGGTACTCCGAGGATCCGCACCTGACCGGTCAGCTCGGCGCCGCCTATTCGAAAGGCCTGCGTGGTGACGATGAGCGGGTCTGGAAGACAGTCCCCGCGCTGAAGCACTTCCTGGCGTACAGCAACGAGACCGACCGCTCCGCGACGTCGTCAGAGATGTCACTGCGGACACTGCACGAGGAGGAGCTGCCCGCGTTCCGCGCGGCGATCGAGCAGGGCGTCGCCGGCAGCATGATGCTGGCGTACAACCAGGTCAACGGGGCGCCCGCGCACACACAGCCGGAGCTCGTCGCCGAGGCGCGCAGTTGGACTGAGGGCTCGTTGGCGATCGTGTCGGATGCCGGTGCGCCGACCTTCACCGTGACGATCCAGGGGGCTCAGCCCGACAGCATCCATGCGGCCGCAGCACTGGTGCGAAGCGGTATGGACTCGTTCACCGACAATGATGCTGACGCAGAGCCGACGATCAAGAACCTCACGGCCGCGCTGGAGCAGGGACTCCTCACCACCGCTGACATCGACCAGGCGGTGACGCACATCCTCGAGATGCGCATCCGCACTGGCGAGTTCGACGGGGATGCCGATCCATACGCAGGTATCGGCGCGGATGCGATCGACGCACCCGGTGCGCGTGAGTTGGCGCGCGAGGCCGCCGGTCGTTCGGTGGTCGTGCTGCGCAATGACGATGCCGTGCTGCCGATTGCTTCGCCCACGCGGATCGCCGTGGTCGGCCCGCTCGCCGATGTCGTGCTGACCGACTGGTACTCGGGAACCCCGCCGTACGCGGTGGGCATCGCGCAGGGGCTTGCTGAGCGGTATCCGGCAGCGGATGTCGTCGTCGAGACCGGCGCCGACACCATCTCGCTGCGCGCGGCGAACGGCCGGTATGTCGTGGCATCCGCCGACGGGAAGACGATCGCGGCGACCGCACCTTCGGTAGAGGATGCCGCGTTGTTCGACGTCACCGACTGGGGTGACGGGCTGCTGACGCTGCGCGCGCACGCCAGCGGCAAGCTGCTCACGGGTGGCGGGTGGCCGATGCGTGCCGACTCCGCGCGGGTCGGTGAGTGGGTCGTGCAGGAAAGCTTCCGCACGCATGTGCACGCCGACGGCACCTGGTCGCTGCTGCACCTGGGATCTGGCCGATGGGTACGCGTGGCGCGCGAAGTGGGACTGCTGCTGGCCGAGGGCGTAACCCTCGATCAGGCCGAGCGCTTCGGCGTGCGCACGGTGCGTGCGGGCCACGCCGCAGTTGCGGCGGTTGCGGCCGCGGCGGATGTCGTCGTGGTCGCCGTGGGCAATGATCCGCACCTGGCCGGGCGTGAGACCGAGGATCGTCCGCACCTGATGCTGCCGGACACGTTCACGGAGATCTGGCGCACAGCGCGCGAGGCCAACGAGCACACCGTGCTCACGATCGTGTCGAGCTACCCATACGTGCTCGGCGAGGCGGATGCCGCGGCCACGGTCGTCTGGTCGAGCCACGGCGGTCAGGAACTCGGACACGGCATCGCCGATGTCTTCAGCGGTGACCGCGAGCCGACCGGGCGTCTGGCGCAGTCCTGGCCGGCCGACCCCGCGCAGGCCGGCGACCTGTTCGACTACGACACGCTGCGACAGCAGGCGACGTACCGGCACCAGCCGGCGCCCTACACGTTCGCGTTCGGGCATGGCCTGACGTACTCGACCGTCGAGTACCGGGGTGTGACGCTGAATGCGGATCAGGTGGCGGCGCCCGCGCCGACACATCGGCATCCGGCCCTCGGCGTCCGAGGCGACATCACGGCCGTCGTCACCGTCGCGAACACCGGCGACCGCCCGGCCGAAGAACTCGTGCAGGTGTATGTGCTGGCACCGTCGCTGCCGCTGCCGGCAGCGCGCCGTCTGCTGGTCGGGTACCGGCGCGTGCGCCTGGAGCCGGGGGAGGAGCGCCGGGTTGAGGTGTCGTTCGAGACCGCGCGGCTTTCAGTCTGGGATGACTCGCTACGCCTGGACGGCGCCGTGGACGATTGGCTGCACGAGGGCGCGCTGCGCGTGCAGCCCGGCGAGTACCGGGTGGCCGCGGGGCCGAGTGCTGACGAGCTGCCGGTGGCGGCGGTGCTCACGATCTCCTGATCCCTTCTGGTTCGCAGAAGAATGGACTTTCTTCTCGTCGTCATTGGCTAGAGGACCGCTGTTTCTTGCCTAAGAGTGGACGTAACGCCTCGCCACCACAGTAAGGAAACATCATGACCGCCTACCAAGACGACATCGACGCTATCCGGGAATTGAAAGAGCAGGCCGGGTCGAGCTGGGATGCCATCAACCCCGAGTCGGTTGCTCGAATGCGGGCGCAGAACCGCTTCAAGACCGGACTGGAGATCGCCCAGTACACCGCTGACATCATGCGCCGCGACATGGGTGAGTACGACGCCGACTCCTCGGTGTACACGCAGTCGCTCGGTGTGTGGCACGGTTTCATCGGTCAGCAGAAGCTCATCTCCATCAAGAAGCACCTCAAGACCACCAACAAGCGATACCTCTACCTGTCCGGTTGGATGGTCGCCGCGCTCCGCTCTGAGTTCGGCCCGCTCCCTGACCAGTCGATGCATGAGAAGACCTCGGTGCCTGCGCTCATTGAAGAGCTTTACACCTTCCTTCGCCAGGCCGATGCCCGCGAGCTCGACCTCTTGTTCACGCAGCTTGACGACGCACGCTCCGCAGGCGACGACACTGCGGCAGAGTTCGTCCAATCACAGATCGACAACTTCGAGACTCACGTCGTGCCGATTATCGCCGACGTCGATGCGGGCTTCGGCAACCCCGAGGCCACCTACCTCCTCGCGAAGAAGATGATCGAGGCTGGTGCCTGTGCCATCCAGATCGAGAACCAGGTCTCGGACGAGAAGCAGTGCGGTCACCAGGATGGCAAGGTCACCGTTCCGCATGAGGACTTCATCGCCAAGCTCACCGCCGTGCGCTACGCGTTCCTTGAGCTCGGCATCGGCAACGGAGTGATCGTTGCGCGCACCGATTCGCTCGGTGCTGGCCTCACCCAGAAGCTCGCCGTCACGAACACTCCCGGCGATCTGGGTGACCAGTACAACTCCTTCCTCGACGTCGAAGAGATCACTGAGAACGAGCTCGGCAACGGCGACGTCATCATCAAGCGCGAAGGCAAGCTGCTGCGCCCGAAGCGTCTCGCCAGCAACCTGTTCCAGTTCCGTGCTGGAACCGGCGAAGAGCGTTGCGTGCTCGACAGCATCACGTCGCTACAGAACGGCGCAGACCTGCTCTGGATCGAGACCGAGAAGCCACACGTGGAGCAGATCGCCGGAATGATGGACAAGGTGCGCGAGGTCATCCCGAACGCGAAGCTGGTCTACAACAACAGCCCGTCGTTCAACTGGACCCTCAACTTCCGCCAGCAGGCCTACGACCTGTTCGTGGAGCAGGGCAGAGACGTCTCGGTATACGAGCGCGGTGCACTCATGAACGTCGACTACGACGACACTGAGCTGGGGCGGGCGGCCGACGAGATGATCCGCACGTTCCAGCGAGACAGTTCCGCGCGGGCGGGCATCTTCCACCACCTCATCACTCTGCCGACGTACCACACGGCCGCGCTCTCGACGGATGACCTGGCCAAGGGCTACTTCGCAGAGGAGGGCATGCTCGCCTACGTCAAGGGTGTGCAGCGCCGCGAGATTCGTGAGGGGATCGCCACGGTCAAGCACCAGAACATGGCTGGCAGTGACATCGGCGACAACCACAAGGAGTACTTCGCCGGCGACGCGGCCCTCAAGGCCGGCGGCAAGGACAACACGATGAACCAGTTCGGCTGAGTTCGTCCACGCGAGGGGGCTCCGGTGCTGCCGGTGCCCCCTCAGTATGTGTCGGGGTGTCGCGGGAAGCTCAGATTCCGACGCCGCCCCAGCTGAGCGACTCGGTGTAGCGCAGCAGCACGCCCTCGCGCAGCGCCCACGGCGAGACCTCGAGCTCATCGAGGTCGAGCATCTTCATCGCCGTGTGAAGTGACACCGCAGCGGCGACGATCTGGAAAGTGCGGTCGGGCGTGATTCCCGGCAGTTCTTGACGAGCGGATGCCGGAATGCGCGCAAGCCGCGGAATCCACGAGCCCAGCGCCGAACGCGACAGCACCGTGCGGTCGAAGCCGAGCCCTGACACTTCGCGGCCGGCCAGGTTCGCGAGCGAACGAATCGCCTTGGATGATCCGACGATGTGATCAGGATCGGGCAGCGCGTTGAGCTTCTCCGCCACGGGGGTGAGTACCGCGGTGGCGTGAGCGCGCAGCAGCGCGACAGCATCCTCACCCGGAGGGTCATTCGGCATGAACTGCACGGTCATGCGTCCGGCGCCGAGGGGGACGGATGCGGCGACCTCCGGCTGCTCGTCCTCGCCGGCAGCGAACTCGAACGAGCCGCCGCCGATGTCGAGCAGCAGAATGCGTCCGGCATCCCACCCGAACCAGCGCCGCACGGCGAGGAAGGTCAGCTCAGCCTCTTGCACACCGGTGAGCACCTGCAGTGGCTGGCCGAGCGCCTTCTCGATGCGCGCGATGACGTCTTCGCCGTTGAGCGCATCGCGGACCGCGCTGGTCGCCGTCGCGAGCAGCGTCTCGACGTGCTCGGTCTCAGCGATCTGGCGGGCACGGGTGACCGCAGCCTCCAGCGCCAGGACGCCCTGTTCGCTGATTGCACCCTCGGGTGTGAGGAAGCGCATCAGACGCACCACCGTGCGATCGCTTGTCGTCGCGTGTGGACGGCCCCCGGGGCGGGCATCCGCAGCCAGCAGGTGGACAGTGTTCGAACCGATGTCGAGGATTCCTAAGCGCACGGGTTGAGACTACGCGGGTGGGGCGCCGGTGCGTCGCGCGCATCCGGCCCCCGTTACGATGGAGTTCGTGACCACCGCTGACCCCACGCTGCCACTGTCGCCGTATCGCGAGATCGGACGTGCGGAGTGGGCGCGATTGGCCGCGGGCCTGGATCAGCCGTTGAGCGAGACCGAGGTCGTGGAGCTCCGCGGGATCGGTGACCGTCTCGATCTCACCGAGGTGCGTGAGGTGTACATGCCGCTGAGTCGTCTGCTCAGCCTGTACGCGACATCGACCAAGCGTCTCGGCGCGGCGACCAGTGCATTCCTCGACGAAGAAGACACCACGACGCCGTTTGTCGTCGGTGTGGCGGGATCCGTCGCCGTGGGCAAGTCGACCATCGCGCGCCTGCTGCGCGAGTTGATGAGTCGCTGGCCCGGAACGCCCCGGGTCGAGCTCGTCACCACTGACGGATTCCTCTACCCGAACGCGGAACTCGAGCGCCGCGGGCTGATGGACCGGAAAGGGTTCCCGGAGTCGTACGACCGCCGCGCGCTGCTGGAGTTCCTCACCGAGGTGAAGTCAGGGGCGCCTGAGGTGCGCGCGCCGTTCTACTCGCACATGCGCTACGACATCGTTCCGGATGCCCGCGTCGTCGTACGTCGCCCCGATGTCGTGATCGTCGAAGGCCTCAACGTGCTGCAGCCGCCGCCCGCGCCCAACGATGTCGCGGTCAGCGACCTGTTCGACTTCTCGATCTTCGTCGACGCCGACACTGCGCACATCGAGAAGTGGTACGTCGACCGGTTCCTGGCGCTGCGCAAGGGCGCGTTCAGCAACCCATCGTCGTACTTCAACGTGTTCGCGCATCTCACCGATGAAGAGGCTCAGGCCACGGCGTTGGGGTACTGGAACGACATCAACATGCCGAACCTCGTCGAGAACGTGATGCCGACCAGGCACCGGGCGACGCTGGTGCTGAACAAGGGCATCGATCACAACGTTGAGAGCGTGCTGCTGCGCAAGGTGTGAGCGTGGCGGGTGGAGGAGTACACGGCATCCACATATTGTTCGGACGACTCGCAAATTTTCGGCCGTACCCTTGATCCCATGTGTGGAATCGTCGGATACGTGGGCCCGCGCCCCAGCCAGGACATCCTTATTGCTGGCCTCGCCCGCCTCGAATATCGCGGTTATGACTCCGCAGGAGTCGCGATCATCGACGGCAACGGTGAGCTGGGGATGCGCAAGAAAGCGGGCAAGCTCAGCATGCTGCGCGACTCGCTGGCAGACTCACCGCTGAGCGATGGCAACACCGGCATCGGCCACACGCGCTGGGCGACCCACGGTGGCCCCACCGACGTGAACGCGCACCCGCATCTTGCTGACGATGACAAGCTCGCCGTCATCCACAACGGCATCATCGAGAACTTCTCTGCGCTGCGCGAGGAACTGCTCGCCGCCGGCACCACCTTCCGCAGCGAGACGGATACCGAGGTTGCCGCGGCTCTGCTCGGCCAGGAGTACGTCTCCAACGGGGGAAACCTCGAGCTCGCCTTCCAGAACGTCGTGAACCGTCTCGAGGGCGCATTCACTCTCCTCGCGATGCACCAGGACCACCCCGGCCTCGTCGTCGGCGCCCGCCGCAACTCGCCGCTGGTGATCGGCCTCGGCGAGGGGGAGAACTTCCTCGGCTCCGACGTCGCCGCCTTCGTCGAGCACACCCGCAAAGCGCTCGCCATCGGTCAGGATCAGATCGTCTCGATCACGCCTTCCGCGGTCACAGTCACCGATTTCGAGGGCAACCCGGTCGAGGCCGAGCCGTTCGACGTGTCATGGGATGCCGCCGCCGCAGAAAAGGGCGGCTGGTCTTCGTTCATGGCGAAGGAAGTCTCTGAGCAGCCCGAAGCCGTCGCGAACACGATCCGTGGCCGCGTGCAGGACGGACAGGTCGTCATCCCTGAGCTCGAGGGTCTGGACGAACTCTTCCTCGGCATCAACCGTGTGATCATCACGGCGTGTGGCACGGCATCCTATGCCGCCCTCGTCGGAAAATACGCGATCGAGCAGTGGGCACGCATCGCCACCGACGTCGAACTCGCGCACGAGTTCCGCTATCGGGACCCGGTGATCGGCGACGACACCCTCGTCATCTCGATCAGCCAGTCCGGCGAGACCATGGACACGCTGATGGCCGTCAAGTACGCCCGCGAGCGTGGTGCGCGCACCCTGTCGATCTGTAACACGCAGGGCGCGACGATTCCTCGCGAGTCGGATGCTGTGGTCTACACGCACGCGGGGCCAGAGGTTGCCGTCGCATCCACCAAGGCGTTCTCCGCGCAGATCACCGCACTGCTGCTGCTCGGCCTGCACATGGGGCGCGTGCGCTCGACGCTGCCCGCCGACTCGACCGATGTCGAAGAGCTCACCACGCTGCCCGAGAAGATCGCACGCGTGCTGGCAGAGGAGCACGAGCACGTCTCGCAGCTGGCGAGCTGGATGGCCGACACCCGCTCGGTGCTGTTCCTCGGCCGCCACGTCGGCTACCCGATCGCGCTCGAGGGTGCGCTCAAGCTCAAGGAGATCTCGTACATTCACGCCGAGGGCTTCGCTGCCGGTGAGCTCAAGCACGGTCCGATCGCGCTGATCGAGCCAGGCCAGCCGGTGTTCGTGATTCTGCCGTCGCCGCGTCACTCGGCGCTGATCCACTCGAAGGTGGTCTCGAACATCCAGGAGATCCGCGCCCGCGGAGCTCGTGTGATCGTGATTGCCGAAGAGGGCGACGCCTCGGTGCTGCCGTTCGCCGATGAGGTCATCCGCATCCCGCTCGCTGGTGCGATGTTCGAGCCGCTTCTTACGGTTGTCCCGCTGCAGATCTTCGCCATGGCGCTGGCTACGGCCAAGGGCCTCGACGTCGACCAGCCGCGCAACCTCGCGAAGTCCGTCACAGTCGAGTAGGGACTGGACCGCTCGGCCGGCCCAGTGGCCTCCGGGTACACCTGTCGGTCGAAAGTACAGATGTCAGCCGAATCTGCGGATTCTGGCTGACTTCTGTGTTTTGGGCCGACATCTGTACCGGGGTAGTCGGTGCCGGCGGGCTTAGGCCTGGGAGCGGGCGAGCGCAGGCAGGATCGCGGCGACGACACGAGGCCAGTCGTGCACGATCATTGCGTAGTCAAAGTGCAGGGTTTCGTATCCCAGAGCGGATGCCGCGGCATCCCGAATCAGGTCTTTGTGGCGTTTGTCGGCTCCTGCGTGGTTCTCCTTGCCGTCTGCTTCTAGGATCAGCCGTCCGCCGATTACGAAATCGACCCGCCCGACCCCGTCGATCTCCACTTGGCAGTCGAGCTGGATGCCGAGCAGATGCAGGCGAAGGCGCAGGATCGATTCCAAGCCGCTCTGCGCGTCAGCACGAGCCAAATCCAACAGCCAAGCAGCCGAATCGGGAAGCTCTTGGCGGATGCGCGCACGGTCGACAGCGGAGATGAGCCGGCTGTTCCATGCCGATTCATAAGCGGCGAAGAATGTCTCCTGGTCGAGGCAACGATAAACATGGATGAGCGCCGTTGCGACCGGTGCGAGGCCAAGCTCCGCGCGGCCGGGGGAGTAGTGCGTCACACACGAGCATCCCTCGTGCGGATGCTTTCGCCCAGCTCCGCCCAGCCACACGTGGATTCCCGCGTCCGGATCTGGCAGCATCCAGACACCGTGCGCGCGCAACGCCGCCGCACAACTGAGCGCACCACCGTGTGCCGCCGCAGCCACAACCTTCGTATCGGCCGTCGGGAGCGCGAAGACTCCGGGCCTGACGCGGCGGATTTTTCCGGCGTTGGTGTCCGCTGCGAGCTGATTGCGCGTGCATCCGTAAGCCTGCAGGAGTGTGCCGCGAGCGACACCGTCGAGGCGGGCGAGAAGATCTGCGGGAGGAAACATCCCCCGAGTGTGCCGGAGAGCGCGAGTTGTGCGGGGCCGATTGCGGTGAATGTGGATGAGTCGGGCAGGAGGTGAACTGTGGAGAACAAGTGGCCGGGTACACCTGTCGGTCGAAAGTACAGATGTCAGCCGAATCTGCGGATTCTGGCTGACGCCCGTGTTTCGAACCGACATCTGTAGCCGGGGAGAACGGGAGAGGGGCGCGAGTAGGCTGGAAGCGTGATCATCGGGACCGGCATCGACCTCGTCGACATCCCGCGGTTCGAGCGCACTGTGTCCCGAACTCCGCGGCTTATGGAGCGACTTTTCGCGCCGTCAGAGCGCACGCTCAAGCTGGCGTCGCTTGCCGCCCGCTACGCGGCGAAGGAAGCCCTGATCAAGGCGCTCGGAGGATCCGACGGCGTGCACTGGACCGAGATCGAGATCGCCTCGGAAGAGTCCGGCAAGCCACATTTCAGGCTGTCGGGCACCACCGCCGAGGTCGTGGAGCAGCGCGGCATCACGCACCTGCACCTGACCATGTCGCACGACGCTGGCCTCGCCACGGCCTTCGTCGTCGCCGAAGGAGCACCGCGCGGCGCCGAGGGAGAAGCATGACCGTTCCGTTCCGCGAGGCCACCATCGAGCTGGATGCCATCGCCGACAACACCCGGCACCTGCGCCGTCTCACCGGCGTCGAGGTCATCGCGGTCGTGAAGGCCAACGCCTACGGTCACGGCGCTGCGCCCGCCGCGGTAGCCGCACTGTCGGGGGGAGCGACCAGGCTCGGCGTCGCCGAGATCGCCGAAGCGATCGATCTGCGACGCCAAGGCATCAATGCTCCGATCATGGCGTGGCTGCACGAGCCAGGCCAGCGATTCGAGCTCGCCGCTGCCAACCGCATCGAGGTGGGCATCTCCTCCTTCGATCAGCTCGAAGCAGCGGGCGCAGCCGCCGGCGTCAACCAGCCCGTCGGCGTGCACCTCAAACTCGACACAGGTCTGTCGCGCAACGGAATCGCACCGGGCGACTGGAGCCGTATCTTCGCCGAGGCCGCGCGTCTGGAGCGCATCGGACGCGTCCGTATTGTCGGACTCTTCAGCCACCTGTCCAACGCCTCGCCCGCAGATGACCGTGCAGCACTTGCACGGTTCGAAGAGGGCTCAGCGGCCGCCGTGTCTGCGGGCGTCCGCCCTGAGATCCGGCACATCGCCGCCACCGCCGCTGCGATCGACCTGCCCGAGGCGCGCCTCGACGCCGTGCGCATCGGCATCGGGCTCTACGGACTCTCTCCGTTTGATGACCGGTCTTCGGCTGAACTCGGGCTGCGACCTGCCATGACTCTGCGCGGTGCAGTTGCCGCCGTGCGGCGCGTGCCCGCCGGCGCTGGCGTCTCGTACGGGTACGACCATCGCGCGAACCACGACACGACTCTCGCTCTGATTCCGCTCGGTTATGCCGACGGCATCCCTCGTCAGGCGTCCGGACGGGGCCCCGTCGTCATCAACGGGCGCCGCTTCACGGTGGCCGGTCGCATCGCAATGGACCAGTTCGTCGTCGACGTCGGCGACGCCCACGTCGCGGTAGGCGACGAGGCCGTGCTGTTCGGAGATCCGACGCTGGGCGCACCGTCTGCCACCGAGTGGGCCAATGCCGCAGGCACCATCAACTACGACATTGTCACGCGCATCGGAAACCGGGTGCCGAGGAGGAGCGCGTGAGCGTCGATCCGGCCTTTCTCGGACGCCGCGAGATTGCGACCTCGGACGACATGGAGCGTCTCGGATTCGTCATCGGCGAGCAGCTGGATGCCGGAGACCTGCTGGTTCTCACCGGGCCCCTCGGCGCGGGCAAGACGACCTTCACACGCGGGCTCGCCGAAGGGCTCGGCGTGCGCGGACCCGTGCAGAGTCCGACCTTCGTCATCGCCCGCACGCACCCGTCGCTCGTCGGACGCGCCCCGCTCGTGCACGTCGACGCGTACCGGCTCGGATCGGCCGCGGAGCTTGACGACCTCGACGTTGACCTCGCGCGTTCGGTCGTCGTGGTCGAGTGGGGTCGTGAGATGGCGTCGTCGATTGCGGATTCCTGGTGGGACATTGAATTGGAGCGGCCCGTAGGCGTCGCCGACGACGGCGTCGCGGACGAGGACCTGGATGCCGATGCGCCACGAGTCGTGACGATCGAGCGCCTCGGGCGCTGAGAGTGCGGCGGGCAGTAGCGGCGATCTGCGACACGTGACGAGACGGCCGACTACCCTGGAGAGGTGATCCTTGCCGTCGATACCTCCCTGGGCACCGCCGTCGCGCTTGTCGACCCGGATGGCCATCTGCGGGCGAGCGCTTCCAGCCCGGACCCACTCGGACACGCGGAAGTCATCGGCACGCTCCTGGAGCAGGTGCTGACAGACGCTGCCGCAGACGATGCAGCGGCTGCCACCGAGGACATTACCCATGTTGTCGAAGGCATGGGCCCTGGCCCCTTCACCGGCCTTCGCATCGGCATCGCCGCGGCACGGGCATTCGCGCTCGGTCGCGGCATCCCGGTCATCGCTGTGCCCAGCCACTTCGCTGCCGCACTTGCAGTGATCGAGGCGGAATCCCCGGACACTCCCTTCGCGATCGTCACGGATGCCCGCCGCCGCGAGGTCGCGATCAGTGTGTTCGACGGCCTCGACGACGACGGCATCCCGAACCTCACCGCGCCCACTGTGCTCGTGCCCCGGGCCGACTCGGAGGAGCGACTCAGCGGCATCCATGCCATTGAGGTCGCCACGCTCGACGCCGCAGCGCTTGGCCGGGTCGGCATCCGCGCAGTGAAAGCCGGACGCGAGCTGGCCGGTGCCGAACCGCTTTATCTTCGCCAGCCCGACGTCACCGTTCCCGGCACCCCGAAACGCGTGGGCTCGTGAGCGTCCGTATCGCGACTCCCGCCGACCTCGACGCGATCATGGCGATCGAGAACGACTCTTTCCCCACCGACGCGTGGAGCACGGAGTCGATGGCAGCCGAACTTGTCACTGAGCACGGCCGCTACCTCGTAGATGAGGATGCCGGTGACATCATCGGTTACGCCGGCCTCCGTTCGATTCGCGGAAATGCGGATGCTGACATCCAGACCATCGCGCTGCTCGAGGCGCGCAGGGGAGAGGGCCGTGGCCGTGTGCTTTTGCGCGCGCTGCTCGCCGAAGCATCCGCTCGCGGAGCCCGCGAAGTGTTCCTGGAGGTCCGCGCCGACAACCCCGGTGCTGAGTCGCTCTACCTTTCGGAGGGGTTCGATGAGATCGCCCGCCGGTTGCATTACTACCAGCCTGACAACGTGGATGCGATCGTGATGAAGCTCGACCTGCGGGCGTGGACGAAGAAGGCGACAGCATGAGCGAACCACTGGTCCTCGGTATCGAGACGAGCTGCGACGAGACCGGCATCGGAATTGTCCGCGGGCGCACGCTGCTGTCGAACACGATCGCCTCCAGCATGGACGAGCACGCCCGCTACGGCGGCGTCGTGCCTGAGGTCGCCGCGCGCGCGCACCTCGAAGCACTGCAGCCGTCGATCGAGGCCGCGCTCGCAGAAGCGCAGGTTCGCCTGGAAGATCTTGACGCGATCGCCGTCACGAGCGGCCCAGGCCTCGCCGGTGCCCTCATGGTCGGGGTCGGTGCGGCCAAGGGCCTCGCTGTCTCGCTCGGTAAGCCGCTGTACGCGGTGAACCATCTCGTCGGACACATCGCCGCCGACATCGTCACACCGGATTCTGACCCGCTCGAATATCCGACGATCGCATTGCTCGTCTCGGGCGGACACACCTCACTGCTGCACGTGCGCGACCTCACCACCGACGTTGAGCTGCTCGGCGAGACGATGGATGACGCGGCCGGCGAAGCCTTCGACAAGGTCGCCCGGTTGCTGTCTCTGCCGTATCCGGGAGGACCCGAGATCGATCGTGCCGCGGTCGGCGGCGACCCGAAAGCGATCCGCTTCCCGCGGGGACTCTCCAAAGCGCCGGACATGGTGAAGCACCGTTACGACTTTTCGTTCTCGGGGCTGAAGACGGCCGTCGCGCGCTGGGTCGAGCGCTGCGAGGCAGAGGGCAGGCCGGTGCCGGTTGCCGACGTGGCAGCGAGCTTCCGCGAGGCTGTCGTCGACGTGCTCGTCACCAAGGCGCTCGCCGCCTGCAGCGACCTCGAAGTGCCTCGGCTGCTGCTTGGCGGTGGTGTGATCGCCAACAAGCGACTGCGCGATGTGGCCGTCGAGCGCGCCGAAGCAGCAGGTGTCACCGTGCGGATCCCGCCGCTGTCGCTGTGCACCGATAACGGTGCGATGATCGCCGCGCTCGCCGCTGATCTCATCGCCTCCGGGCGTCGCCCTTCCACACTCGCGTTCGGTGCGGATTCCACGTTGCCGGTCACCGAAATTCAGGTCGCCGAGCGAGCGGATGCCGTCCGCGAGGATGCCGTATGAGCGAGTCGAGCGATCAGCCGACTTTCGAGGAGCCGAGCGCCGAAGTTGAGCGCCCGGCGGGTACTGCGCGAATGCCGGGAGCGCCGCGCGAGGGGTACACGAAGCTTCCTACCGGTCCGGTCGGCATCGAACCGGTCGTCGCCAGCGGGCCGGCCGACACCGCGGGGATGCCTGCTGTGCAGTGGGCTCCGAATGACGATGCCGTCGGCGATGACAACACTCGCCTCGCACCGTGGGCGCTTGTCGCTGCGATCGTCGCGCTGGTCGCGTCGTGGTTCGTCGGCTGGGGCATCCCGCTCGCGATCGTCGCCGTGGTAGCCGCGATCATGTCGTTGCGTCGCCCGGTCGAGAGCCGTGCGATCGCGCGTTGGGCGCTCGTGCTCGGGCTTGCCGCCACGATCTTCAGTCTGGGGTGGCTCATCTGGGCCGCAATGCAGTTCGAGAAGCTCGGATAGCGGATGCTCACCGCCGATGAATCCGCAGAGTTGCGGATACTGCAGGCCCAGGCGTACCGACAGGATGACGACCTGTCGGCGGAGCAGATCACGAGGCTGCGAGAGCTGGAGCGGCGACGCGACGCGGAGGTGTCCGCCGGCGAAGCGGATGCGCGGCCTGTCGATGACTCGTCGACGCTCTCAGGGCTCGAAGTGGTGCGTGACGTTTCCGGCGACTTCCCGGTGGCGCCGTCTCCGCGCATCCGAACGTGGCTCGCCGCGCTCGCGGTCATTGTCGTCTTCGCTCTGGGGATCGGCTTCGGCTGGATGCTGTTCGGACGCGCGGACATCTCGTCGATCGGATTGACCCAGGAGCAACGGCTGCGCGGCGAGGAACTCGTCGCCGACGGCAACTACGACGCGAACTCGCTGCGGGCGATGCTCGCACACGACGGTGTCATCGTCTGGCTCGCGACAACCGATGCTGGCGAAACGCTGTGCTTGATGGTCGATGACGGCCTCGATGCCACCAGCGCCTGCAGCGATGAGGATCGGGTGGCATCCGACGGCCTCGCCGTGGTGCACCAGACCGACGGCGATGGCTATACCGACGAGGCGTACGCCACGCTGCTGCTCACCGCCGAACGCGAACCGGCTGTGCACCTGGACGTGCATCGCAGCACCGACGAATGACATGATCGAACGGATGCTGAACGAATCAGAGACCGCGCAGCTGCGGTCGCTTCATGAACGCGCGTACGGACGCGATGGCGGCCTGACCGCCGAGGACGCGGCGCGACTGCACGAGCTGGAAGCGAAGCTGCGGCCGGTGCCCGCGGTGCCGGTTGATGCTCGTGTTGACGTTGTACCCCTCTCGGCGGTGGACGCAGAGGTCGTCGTTGTCGAAGCGGTCGAGGCATCCGGGGCGCCGCCAGAAGAAGCATCCGCCCCGCCCCGCAGACGACGCTGGTTCGCGCTCGCCGCGGTGTGTGCACTGCTCATCGGGTTCGGCGCCGGCTGGATGCTCTGGGGATGGAACCTCGCCGAGTTCACCCTCGCCACAGCCCACGCCGAGCAACGTGGCGAGTTGGAAGCGAGCGGCGACTACGACGCGGGAACCGTTGCCGCAGTGTCAGAGAACCACGGCGTGGTCATCTGGCGCGCAGAACGAGGCGAGGGCGAGCAGCACTGCGTCATCGCCACCACGTCGACCCAGACGCAAAGCGGATGCGCGGCGATGGAGGACAGCAACTCAGAAACCGCCAACGCCACCATCACTGTGCCAGAAGGCGATGAGTTGGCGGGGCAGACGCTGTCGGCATACCTGTTGCTCTCCGTGACCGGGGAGATCGTTCCCACTATTCAAATCTGGAACCAACAGGACAACAACTGGGAGGCGCAGTTCAGTGGCGAAGAACTCGAAGCCATCGGCCGCATCGAAGCGGCGGGCTTCGATCCCTCATCGCTCAGTATTCTCGGCTACGACGGCGATACGCCCGTTTGGACGAGCTGGGGCGGCGAGATGTGTCTGATCGCAGAATCTGACGATGGCATCGTGTCGGACTGCGCATCGACCACGGAGACGCCATCGACCGACCTCATCCTCGCGGCAACGGTGGGTGGAGTCCCGACTCAGTACATCGTCCACCAGAGCGCGACGCGTGGTCAGCAACTCACGATCGTGAAGGTTCCTGAAGTCACTCGAGTCGAGGTCGGAGACGGCGAGCAGATCGAGATCGACGACAAGACCGGCGACAGGAACGGCTGAGCGCCCCGTCTCACACCCGGTCGGCGAGGATCGCCACCCTCTTGTCGCCGGTGCGCGTGAGGATCAGTGTCGCCGACTGTGAACCCTTGAGGTTCAGCTTCTTCCGGAACGCGGCGGGATCGATGTCCATCCCGCGCTTCTTGATCTCCAGCGTGCCGATGTCGTTCGCCCGCAGCACAGCATTGATCGACTTGGGATTCACCGCCATCACCTCGCGCACCCGGAACGACTGCACGAACGGACTCGTGAGAGCGGCATCCCCGGTGATGTAGGCGATCTTCTCGTCCAGCATCCCTGACTTGAGGCTGCGCGCCACGTCGCCGATCAGGCGCGCGCGGATGACGGCGCCATCGGGCTCGTGCAGGAATGCGCCGAGTTCGCGGACGTCGGCGTCCTCGGCATCCGCCCCGCCGGTGAGCTCGTGTGACTCGTCGCCGCGGATCACGAGCGCTGCACGCCGCACGCCCTCGCGAGCCAGGATGCCTGACCAGAGCACGAGCTCGACGACGCTGCCGTCGGCGCTGACCCACTGCGCCTCGGCGTCCGCAGGAAGCGCGTCTCGATCATGCCCCGGGCCGAGCTTGATGCCGGTCGGCACGCGCGATGCGAGATCGAAGGCCCAGTCGAGGGAGGGGGAATAATCGGATGCCGCGACCCGCCGCGTCTCGCTATGACCTGCCGTCCGGCGCGCAGGATCGAGCCAGACCGCGTCGATGCCGGCAAGGTCGGTGGTCTCGGCGGTGCCGTGCTGCACGGTCGCGTCATCGCCGAACGGCGCGAGGTTGTAGGCGGCGATCGCTGCGGTCACCTCGTCGGCATCCACCGCGAGCACGCTCAGGCCAGCGCCGGCGAACGCAAGCGCGTCGCCGCCGATGCCGCACCCGAGGTCAGCAACGCGTGAGATTCCTGCGCGGCGCATGCGTCCGGCGTGCCGTGCGGCGACTCCCAGACGCGTGGCCTGTTCGAATCCGGCTCTCGTGAACAGCATCCGCTCGGCGAAGCCGCCGAACTTGGCTGCGCCCTTCGCGCGCAGATGCGCCTGGCCGACGACAGCGGATACGAGATCGGGGGAGTGACCTGCGGCGCGCAGGCGGGAGACGCTTTGCGCGACATCCGCCGTCGATTCGATCGTGCCGACCTCGTCGAGCAGCCGGAGCCCCTCGGAGGTGAGCAGGGCAGTGAGCTCAGACATTTCCACGTGCTCAGCCTACGAGGCGGTCGGCGAGGGGTCGTCCGTGGGACGAAGATCCGCCTCAAGATGTCCAAAACTGGCACTCGCATTGCATGAGTGCCAGCCGACGGCATACACTCGAGTTAGCACTCTCGGGTTGAGAGTGCGAACAAGTCTTTCGTGTCAGCGTCAAGAAAGAAGAGGTAGACCGTGTCGGTTTCCATCAAGCCGCTCGAAGACCGCATCGTCATCCAGCAGGTCGAGGCCGAGCAGACCACCGCGAGTGGCCTGGTCATCCCTGACACTGCCAAGGAGAAGCCCCAGGAGGGCGAGGTTGTGGCCGTAGGCCCCGGCCGCATCGACGACAACGGCAACCGGGTTCCGATCGACGTCGCCGTCGGCGACCGCGTTCTGTACAGCAAGTATGGCGGCACCGAGGTGAAGTTCGGCGCCGATGAGTACCTCGTGCTCTCGGCTCGCGACGTCCTCGCCGTCGTCGTTCGCTAAGCGTTCAACAAAACCAAGAAGGGCCCGGATGCCAACGCATCCGGGCCCTTCTTGTTCCCCCCCCCGCCCGCTCACGCCCGCCCGCCCACGGTTGCGAGTGGCCATTTGTGGCTCAATTTCTGCCATGTGATGTCTCATGACGTGCCTGACAGTTCATGTCTCAGTGGGATCTGACACTTCGTAGCGTGCGAGGAAGCCACGGGGTTTGCCGTTGGGGATGTAGGTTCCCGCGGGTG